>QHUB01000070.1 GCA_003221035.1 Gemmatimonadota bacterium | reverse complement strand
GGCCGCAGTTCTACTTCCGGACGACGGACGTGACGGGCAATGTCGAGCTCCCCGGGGGCGTCGAGATGGTGATGCCGGGCGACAACACGAAGATGACGATCGAGCTGATCACGCCGATCGCGATGGAAGAGCAATTGCGCTTTGCCATCCGCGAGGGTGGGAGAACGGTTGGTGCCGGCGTGGTGACGAAGATCTTGAAGTAATTCGAAAGTCGAAATTCGAAATGCGGAATGTACGATGACATTTTGCATTTCGAATTCTGCATTTCGCATTGGGGATAGAGATGCCGCGCGAAAACATCATTATGGAGTGCACGATCTGTAAGAGTCGGAACTACTTCACGACCAAGAACCGGCGCAAGCACCCCGAGCGGGCGGAGTGGAAGAAATACTGCCCACGCTGCAACAAGCAGCAGGCGCATAAGGAATCGAAGTAATGGCCACGGAAGTCATGACGGGCGGGGGCCAGGCCCCCGAGACCCGGCCCGTCGGCAGAATCGGCCGGTTCTTGCAGTTCCTGCGCGACGTGCGCAACGAATTGCGGAAGGTGACCTGGCCGACGTTCGATGAGCTGAAGAAGGCGACGACGGTCATCATCATCTTCGTGTCGATCCTGGGAGTCGCGATCGGGTTGATGGACGCGTTCTTCCAGTGGGTGTTCGTGACGCTGGTTGCGAGGATGTTCTAGTGCCCGAGCTGCGCTGGTATGCCATTCAGACGACGGCCGGACACGAGAACAAGGTGCGCAACCTGATCGCGCGCCGGATCGCGGAGGACTCGCGCGCCGAGGCCGACAAGCCGATCCGGCAGGCGCTGGTCCCCACGCAGGAAGTGGTGGAGATCAAGAACGGCAAGAAGGTGAACGTCGAGCGAAAGATCTACCCGGGTTACGTGCTCGTGGAAATGGACTTGAATCAGGAGACCATTCACACGATCAACGGCATCCAGGGCGTGATCAAGTTCGTGGGAACCGCACGCCTGCCGATGCCGTTGCGTCCGGACGAAGTGAATCGCCTGCTCGGCGTCGAAGAGGCGATCAAGGAAGAGGAGCCCGCCGAGGCGATTCCGTTCCTGGTGGGGCAGGTCGTGGAGATCACGGAAGGGCCGTTCTCGGATTTCAGCGGGACGGTGCAGGAAGTGCTGCCGGACAAGGGCAAGGTCCGCGTTTCGGTAGCGTTGTTTGGTCGGCCGACGTCGGTGGAGCTGGATTACTTGCAATTGAAGGCTCACTAACCACGGAATGCGTGGGAGTCCGCGTCTAGCGGACGCTAATAGAGGAAACGATGGCAAAGCCAGTTACCGCAATCGTCAAGTTGCAGGTGGCGGCCGGGCAAGCGACGCCTGCCCCGCCGGTGGGTACCGCCCTCGGCCCGCACGGCGTCAACATCATGGAATTCGTGAAGCAGTTCAACGCCAAGACCGCGAGCGCACAGGGCATGGTGACGCCCGTGGTCGTGACGATCTACAAGGATCGGACCTTCACCTTTGTGACCAAGACCCCGCCTGCCGCGGTCTTGCTCAAGAAGGAAGCGGGCATCGAGAAGGGCTCGGCGACCTCGAACCGGGAAAAGGTGGGCAAAGTGACCCGGGCGCAGCTCAAGAAGATCGCCGAGATCAAGATGCAGGACCTGAACGCGACCGATCTCGAAGGTGCGATCAACATGATCGCGGGCACGGCGCGTTCGATGGGCCTGACGGTGGAGGGCTGATGCGCGTGCACGGCAAGAAGTACCGGGCCGCGGTGCAGACCCTCGAGCCACGCAAGCTCTACGCTCCGGCCGCGGCGGTCGAGAGCGTGAAGAGCTCGGCGTACGCGAAGTTCGACGAGTCGGTGGACGTGGCGGTGCGCCTGGGCGTCGATCCCAAGCACGCCGACCAGATCGTGCGCGGCACCGTTTCGCTGCCGCACGGCACGGGGAAGACGATCCGCGTGCTCGTCATCGCCCAGGGTGAGAAGATCAAAGAGGCGGAAGCAGCCGGCGCCGACTTCGTGGGGATCGAGTACATCGCGAAGATCAAGGAAGGCTGGTTGGACACCGATGTCATCGTGGCCACGCCCGACGTGATGGGGCAGCTGGGCGCGCTCGGAAAGGTTCTCGGGCCGCGCGGGCTGATGCCGAACCCGAAGGCGGGCACCGTCACGATGGACGTGACGAAAGCGGTCAAGGAGCTGAAGGCTGGCAAGATCGAGTTCCGCGTGGACAAGAGCGGCATCGTGCACGCGGCGGTCGGCAAGAAGTCGTTCACGGGGCAGCAGCTGGCGGAGAATCTGCAGGCCTTCATGGACGCGATCGTCAAGGCGAAGCCGTCGGCCGCGAAAGGCCATTACATCCGTTCGGTGACGGTCTCGAGCACGATGGGGCCGGGCGTGCGGGTCGATCCGGCGGGATACCACGTATGAACCGGACCAAAGCGCAGAAACAGGAGATGGTCACGACGCTGGCCGAGCAGGTCGGCAAGTCGCAGACCATCTACGTCACGGATTTCACGGGCCTCAACGTGGCCCACATCACGGATCTGCGCCGCCGCCTCCGGGCCGTCGGCGTCGAGTACGTGGTGGTCAAGAACACACTCGCGCGGCGCGCGCTGACCGAGCGGCAGCTGAAAGACGGCGGGCTCGAGTCGTTCCTGGCCGGTCCGACCGCGCTGGTGCTGGCGGGCGCCGATCCGGTCGGCGCGGCGAAGGTCCTGACCGACTTTGCCAGGGAGTTCGAGAAGCCGTCGATCAAGGTCGGCCTGGTGGAGGGGAAACCGGTCACGCAGGCGCAGGTGAAGTCGCTGGCCGCGCTTCCGTCCAAGCAGCAGCTGCTCGCGCAGCTGGGCGGCGCGCTGCAGGCGCCGATGGCCGGATTCCTGGGTGTGCTGAACGGACTGCTCTATCAGGTGGTGGGCGCTCTCGAGGCGCTGAAAGAACAACGCGGCGCGGGCGCCGCCTCTTCACAGAGTTAGGGAGAACACAATGGCGACGCAGACCATGAGTAAGGACGATATCCTCGAAGCCATCGGCAACATGTCGGTGTTCGAGCTGGCGGAGTTGATCGAGGCGTTCAAGTCGAAGTTCGGCGTCACGATCGCGGCTCCGGCAGCGGCACCCGCGGGTGGCGCGGCGCCGGGCGGCGCTGCGGCTGCGCCGGCGGTCGAGGAGAAGACGGAGTTCACGGTCGTGCTGAAGGCGGGCGGCGAGAAGAAGATCCAGGTGATCAAGGAGATTCGCGCGATCACCAGCCTCGGCCTGAAAGAGGCGAAGGATCTCGTCGAGGGCGCTCCGGGGACCGTGAAGGAAGGCGTGTCCAAGCAGGAAGCGGAAGAAATCAAAAAGAAGCTCGAAGCGCAGGGCGCGGTCGTCGAACTGAAGTAGACGCGCGGAGAGCCCTGGGCCACGGGGGCCCTTGGCGTTCCCCACGTCTCGCTTTGGTTCTACGACATGCGCGGATTCACTACAACCTGCTCGCTTTTCCGAGCCCTAGGATCCTCCCCCGCATCGCACAGGGATGCGGGGGCGGCAGGGCCTTTTGCATTACTTGAGGGTTCGCATGACCACTAAGACGTCACCGCATCTTTCGTTCGCAAAACTCGAGCAGGGCATGCCGATGCCCCATCTGCTCGACATCCAGACGCGCGCGTTTCAGTCGCTGCTCCAGCCCGACGGCAAGGACGGCGCGCGCTCCGACGTCGGCCTGGAACGGGTCTTCAAGGACCTGTTCCCGATCCAGGACGTGAACGGCAACTACTCGCTCGAGTTCGTGAAGTACGCGCTCGGGGAGCCGAAGTACACCGTCGAAGAGTGCATCGAGCGCGACATGACGTACTCGGTGCCGCTCAAGGCGACGCTGCAGCTCGTGGTGATGGAAGAGGTCGGCGAGGTCACCAAGACCAAGCGGCCCAAGAACATCATCGAGAAGGAAGTCTATCTCGGCGAGCTGCCGATCCTGACGCCGCTGGGGACCTTCGTCATCAACGGCGCCGAGCGCGTCATCGTGTCGCAGCTGCATCGCTCGCCGGGCGTGGTGTTCGAGGAGAGCATCCACCCCAACGGCCAGCGGCTGTTCTCGGCGCGCATCATTCCGTTCCGCGGCTCGTGGGTCGAGTTCACGGTCGACATTCACGACGTGATCTACGTCCACATCGACAAGAAGAAAAAATTCCCCGCGACCGCGCTGCTGCGCGCCTTCGGGTACGGCGGCAACGCCGACATCCTGAAGTTGTTCTACGCGGTGAAGGAGATCGACATCACCGGCAAGCTCGAGGGCCGCGCGCAGAAGCGCGAGGTGCTGGGCACGCTGCTGGCCGTCGACGTGCCCGATCCCGAGAACAAGAAGGGTGAGCCGCTCGCGCGCGTGGGCGACGAGCTGACGCTGGAGAGCTTCAACGCGTTCCGCCGCGCCGGCATCACGGCGGTGCGCGTGTTCGCGGGCTACACCTCGCTCGACCTGCGCGAGGACGCGCAGCCGACGACCACCCAGCAGACGCCGAGCAAGTACGTGCTGGCGTTCGACGTCGCTGATTCCGACGGCGAAGTCGTGGCGGAGAGCGGCAAAGACCTGTCCGACACGTTGCGCAAAAAGCTGCTGAAAGCGGGCGTGACCAAGGTCGACGTGTTGCTGCCTCCGGGCCGCAGCGAGTCGCCGCTGATCAAGAACACGCTCGCCAAGGACCCGACGCACGCCGAGGCGGAGGCGCTGGCGCAGATCTACACGCTGCTGCGCCCCGGCGAGGCGCCGAACATCGAGACGGCGCGCGAGGCGTTGAAGCGGTTGTTCTTCCACCCCAAGCGCTACGATCTGGGGCGGGTGGGCCGCTACAAGATCAACCAGCGGCTCAAGGTGAACGAGGCGAAGGACAACACCGTCCTCACCGAGAACGATTTCATCGCGATCATCCGCTATCTGATCGAGCTGTCGGAAGGCCGCGGCTATACCGACGACATCGACCACCTCGGCAACCGCCGGGTGCGCTCGGTGGGCGAGCTGATCGCCAACCAGTTCTCGGTCGGCCTGTCGCGCATGGCGCGGCTCATCAAGGAGCGGATGAGCATCAACAACGATCCCGAGCGGATCACGCTCGACGATCTGGTGAACGCGCGCACCGTGAGCGCCGTGATTCAGGCGTTCTTCGGTTCCTCACAGCTGTCGCAGTTCATGGACCAGACCAACCCGCTCGCCGAGCTGACGCACAAGCGGCGTCTCTCGGCGCTCGGTCCGGGCGGTCTCACGCGCGAGCGCGCGGGCTTCGAGGTCCGCGACGTGCACTACAGCCAGTACGGACGCATGTGCCCGATCGAGACGCCGGAAGGTCCGAACATCGGACTCATCACGTCGCTCTCCTGCTACGCGCGCGTGAACGATCTGGGCTTCATCGAGACGCCGTATCGCGTGGTGAAGGACGGCAAGGTCACCGACGAGACGCGCTGGCTGTCGGCTTCCGAAGAAGAGGATTACGCAGTGGCGCAGGCCAACGCCAAGCTCACGCCCGACGGCCGCTTTGCCGACGAGCTGGTGCTGTGCCGCAAGCGGGACGACTACCCGCTGCTGGCGCCGAACAAGATCGACTTCATGGACGTGGCGCCCGAGCAGCTCGTGTCGATCGCCGCGGCCCTGATTCCGTTCCTCGAGCACGACGACGCGAACCGCGCGCTCATGGGTTCGAACATGCAGCGCCAGTCGGTGCCGCTGCTCTTCCCGCAGGCGCCGCTGGTGGGCACGGGACTCGAGGACAAGGTCGCCATCGACTCCGGTGCGGTCGTCATCGCCCGCCGGGGCGGCGTGGTCACGCGCGTCACGGCCGATGAGATCATCATCGATGCCGGGGACGACGAGACCAAGTCCGGCAATGGCGATCATCCGCTGGCGCGGCTCAAGCAGCATGATCGTTACCGCCTGAAGAAGTTCTGGCGGACGAACCAGGACACCGCCATCAACCAGCGGCCGCTCGTGCATATGGGCCAGAAGGTCAAGGCGGGGCAGGTGGTCGCGGACGGCGCGGGCACCGAGGGCGGCCACCTGGCGCTCGGCGCGAACGTGACGGTCGCGTTCATGCCGTGGTACGGCCACAACTTCGAAGACGCCATCGTGCTGTCCGAGCGCCTCGTGAAGGACGACGTCTACTCGTCGATCCACATCCAGGAGCTGGAGCTGCACGTCCGCGACACCAAGCGCGGTCGTGAGGAGATCACGCGCGAAATTCCGAACGTCGCCGAGGAGTCGCTGGTCGACCTCGACGAGCGCGGCATCGTGCGGATCGGCGCCCATGTGAAGGCGGGCGACATCCTCGTCGGCAAGATCACGCCCAAAGGCGAAACCGAGCTGAGCCCCGAGGAGAAGCTGCTCACGGCGATCTTCGGTGAAAAAGCCAAAGACGTCAAAGATTCGTCGCTGAAGGTGCCGCCGGGCATGGAAGGCGTCGTCATCGACGTGAAGATCTTCTCGCGGATCGAGGACCAGGTCGTCGAGAAAGACCGCGGCGAGCGGATCGGCGAAGTCCGCCGGCTCGAAACGGAAGAGAAGGCGCGTATCTCCGAGGCGATGTTCACCGAAATGGGTGAGCTGCTCGCGAATCAGGAAGTCGGCTTGATGCTGAAGGCGGGAACGGTCGAGGAGTATCTGCCGGCAGGCACCAAGCTGTCGCGCGAGACGGTGAGCGGGATCCGCTTCGCCGATGTCGACCTCAAGACGCTGCGCGTCGCGAACAAGTCGGTGAACGAGAAGGTCCGCGCCGTCCTCGACGCGGCGAGCTCCGAGCGCGCCAAGATCGAGGAGAAGTCGGAAGACCAGATCGACAAGATTCTCCAGCCGGACGAGCTGCCTCCGGGCGTCATTCAGCTGGTGAAGGTCTACGTCGCCGAAAAGCGCAAGATCTCGGTGGGCGACAAGATGGCGGGACGCCACGGCAACAAGGGCATCATCGCGCGGATCGTGCCGGAGGAGGACATGCCGTTCCTCCCCAACGGGACGCCGGTGGACATCGTCCTCAACCCCCTGGGCGTGCCGAGCCGTATGAACGTCGGCCAGATCCTGGAGACGCATCTGGGCTGGGCGGCCCATCTGCTGGGCTTCGACGCCAAGACTCCCGTCTTCCAGGGCGCCGACGAAACGGAAATTGGCGTGCTGCTGCGGCTGGCGGGTCTGCGGTGGGCGGCGGAGAGCCTCAAGCTCGAGGTCCGGCCGCCGGAGCTCGACTCCGCGCGCGTACTCCAGATCGTGACCGACCTGCGGAAGCTGCCCTCCACCAACGGCGGCCGGCCCGACATCGGGACGGCCGGCCTGGAGCTGCTCGGCGGGCGTGCCGTTTCGGCCGAAACCCGCGAGCTGCATCACCAGTTCGTCGACTTCCTCAAGTCCTCCGCGAAGGAGTTGGCGGAGCGCGAGCTGGGGCAGCGTCGCATCGAGCAGGAGATGCACAACGCTCGCCTCGAGACGGCCGAGGAGAAGGACAAGGCCGCGTTCAAGGCGGGACTCAAGGAGATCGAGAAGTTCCTCAGCAAGGACAAGCCGGCCGAGGTGCTCGAGGCGACGGGACGGCCCGCGCTCGCGGCGCTGTTCGGCGCGAAGTCCGAAGCCGACATGGACGCCGCGGCGGTCGAGCTGCTCCTGGCGGCCGGGTTGTCGCCGATCGGCAAGACGCGGCTGCATGACGGCCGCTCGGGCGAGCTGTTCGCGTCCGAGGTGACGGTCGGCTCGATCTACATGATGAAGCTGTCGCACCTGGTGGACGACAAGATTCACGCCCGCTCCATCGGGCCGTACTCGCTGGTGACACAACAGCCGCTCGCCGGCAAGGCGCAGTTCGGCGGCCAGCGGTTCGGTGAAATGGAAGTGTGGGCGCTGGAGGCTTACGGCGCCGCGCACACGCTGCAGGAGATCCTGACGGTCAAGTCGGACGACGTGAACGGCCGCAGCCGCGTGTACGAGGCGATCGTGAAGGGGCAGAACCTGCCGAAGCCCGGCATCCCGGAGTCCTTCAACGTGCTGGTGAAGGAGCTCCAGGCGCTCGGCTTGAAGGTGACGCTCGGCACCACTGAAGACGTGGAGGAATAACGTGATCGATTTCCGTAGCGGCGGAGCAGGGGGAGCGGGTGGAGCGCACGACTCCTCCAAGGCGTCCGCCTTCGACTATATCCAGATCCGGATCGCCTCGCCCGAGGAGATCCGGGGGCCCAAGGACTCCAAGGAGCGCGAGCGCCTGGAGCTGCAGGGCCAGCGTTCGTGGTGGTCGTGGGGCGAAGTCACCAAGCCCGAGACCATCAACTACCGGTCCTTCAAGCCCGAACGCGACGGCCTGTTCTGCGAGCGCATCTTCGGGCCCGTGAAGGATTGGGAGTGCCACTGCGGCAAGTACAAGCGGATCCGCTATCGCGGCGTGATCTGCGATCGCTGCGGCGTCGAAGTGACGCTGTCCAAGGTGCGCCGCGAGCGCATGGGGCACATCGAGCTCGCGGTGCCGGTCGCGCACATCTGGTTCTTCAAGACGCTGCCGTCGCCGATGGGCAACCTGCTCGACATGACGCTGCGCGATCTCGAGCGCGTGATCTACTACACGAATTACGTGGTGATCGAGCCGGGCGAGCAGGAAGTACAGGAGCGCGAGCTGCTCGACGAGGACCGCTACCTGGAGCTGCGCAACAAGTCGAAGGCCGAGGGCGACACGGCGTTCCGGGCGGACATCGGCTCACCCGCGATCCGCTCGCTGCTCGAGCGCATCAACGTGGACAAGCTCGCTGACGAGCTGCGCGACACCGTTGCCAACGAGACGAGCCAGCACCGCAAGAAGCAGATGCTGAAGCGGCTCAAGATCGTGGACGCGATGCGCAACTCCGGCAATGCCGGGGAGCAGCGCAACGATCCGCGCTGGATGATTCTCGACGTCGTGCCGGTGATCCCGCCCGACCTGCGGCCGCTCGTGCCGCTCGACGGCGGGCGCTTCGCCACGTCGGACCTCAACGATCTGTAC
>QHUB01000069.1 GCA_003221035.1 Gemmatimonadota bacterium | reverse complement strand
CCGGGCCATGGCCCGATACGCACCCGCCACCAGCCAATCGATCTGATCGGCCTCGGCGCCGAGCAGCGCGTCGTAACGGGACAGGTCACGCTCAATTGGAAGGCCGTTCTCAAAACAGCTCGCGAGGCGCTCGATGGCGCGCAGGCTCCAGGCGATGCCCGTCGAGAAAAGCGGATCGACAAATGCGAACGCATGCGGCAGCATCGCCCAGCCGTCGCCGGCCGCGCGGGTCAGGCGGTGCTGAACCCTCGGCCTGAACGCGAGCGGCATGAGCGGGCGGGCGTCGCGAAAGAGCGCGCCAATGGTTGGGTAGCGACGCAGCAAATGCCTCCACGTCTCCTCCGGGGTTCCCGGCATGGGGTCGCGCAGCAGGAATCCCGCGCTCGTGATCCCATGGTCGAAGCGCAGGGAGTACAGCCACCCTTCATCTATTATGTGATGCACCGCCGCCCAGTCGTCGGGGTAGGGGCCCGCCGGCAGGCCAGGTGCAACGTCCGCAAACAGGCGCACGCCGGCGAAGTGGCTGAACAGCAAGCCGGCCCTGGTGTGCATGCGGTGCAGCGCCGAGGGCAGATCGAGTTGCCGGGCCAAGAACCCGCCCGGACCTGACGCATCCACGACAAAATCGGCGCCGAGGATCTTCAGAAGCTCGGCGGTCACGTCGGTTCGGTCGCGATACTCGACGCCGGCCGCCACGGCGGCGCGCACAAAGTGATGATCCACGTCGGCGCGCAGCCAGTGATTGTCGGCGACATGGTCGTTCGGGCTGGCGGCGACGAGCAGCCGCTCGGTGCGCGTCCCATCGACCGCAAACGGGCGTCCGGCGTGATGGCGATAGAACGTGAAGCCGCGCTTCAGCCCGCGCTCGAGCTCTGGAAACCGGACAACCCAGCGGCCGTGCGCCGCGAGATCGTAGCAGTCGTCGAGGCCATACCGGCGCGCGAGGCGCTCGAGCGTGAGATTGGCAAGCGGCGTGCTCGATTCACCAATGGCGAAGCGGGGATGGGTGCCGCGCTCGAGCAGTACGACGTCGTGGCCCTGGACCGTGAGGACGCGCGCGAGCAACGACCCGGCAAAGCCGCTGCCGACGACCGCTACGCGCACGCGGAGCAGGAGCTAGAAGCCGGGAGCCAGGGGCCGGAGCGCAGATTCATCGCTCGGATGCGCGCGATGCGCTGCGGGCGGCACACCTCGCAGGCCGGAAGTCGATCGACATCCCAGAGGTCAGCGGTGACTGCCGCCGATGCAATTGCCGAACATTGCACGAGTGCGTCTTCGAGCTGCGCGAGTGTAGGCGGAACGAAAGCGCCGAGAGCCTGGAGGCGCTCCAGCTCGCCATTGCCGCTGCGTACCGGGATAATGGCCACACGCTTCGCGCCACGCGCAACTGCGTACTCCACGCTGCGGATGGTCCACGCGATGGACTCCTGGACGGGCACGTAGGGGAGGCCGAGCAGGACGAATGCGCGGAGATCGATGTCATGGCCGGCCAAAAACTCCGCCGCGCTGTCGAAGCGCGCGAGCGCTAGCCGTTTGTTGAGGTGTTCCATCGCGACCGGATGAATCGTTTCCAGGCCGACCGCGACTTCGAGTCGTCCGCTGACCAGCGTCTTGAGCTCGAGGGTGGCTGGGCCAATGGTGCTCGCGTGTGACTCTACCGTGACGGCGGCAAACGGCCGGGCGAGCTCGGCGATGCGGGGCAGGTCCTCGCGCGGCACGGCGCGGGCGTCGAAGAAGTTGCTCGCGTTGTAGAGCTTGAGCCGCTCCGGCAGCGGGCGCGCGAGCGGCTCCAGCGCTCGCGCGAGCTGCACGGGGATGGCGCCGACGGGTGTGGGACCATCGAGCGTCCAGCGCCACAGATCGCAGAACGAGCACGTAAACGGGCACTCGGCGCCGGCGAGAAACACCGTGATGGCCCGCTCCAAAGCGCCATGTGGCCCACGCTCGGTCTCGAGCAAGGTGCCATGCGCCTTCCAGGGATCGACCGCGGGCTTCGGAGGCCTGAGCGTCCGAATGCGCGCCCCCGCCGCCGCCCCCGCCCCCCCGTCAGGCGTGGAGGGTGAGGAAATGGCGGCGATAGCGCGCCTCGCTCTCGGTGAAAGTCGCGCCCGCGCCATGCTGGAACCGGCGCTTGGGGTAGATCGGCATCTCGAGCCCGAGCACGGTGCGCACGCCTCTGCTCACGATCTCGCCTTTGAGCGCATACAGCCGCTCATGCGACCCGCGAGTCAGCTCGGCGAACGGGGTCGCTTCGGCAACGCGAATCACTGCTGGCCGCGTGTAGGGGCTAAAGCTCGTAAAGCCGTAGCGATTGGCGCACGCGTAGCCGCGCACGCAGCCACGGCTGTAGCCGCCGCTGTAGGTGAGCGAATGCTTGAGCGACTCGACGCCCCATCCCTCTTGATACAGCATGCGATTGTTCACGACGCTGCGAATCGTCAGCTCGCTGTTCGCTTCGATCGGGTAGTCCTTCAGGTTCTCATCGCCGCCGTCGCCGTCCACGAGCAGGCGCCAGTCGGGATAGCGCGATCGAATCTCCTGCAACAGCGCGAGATTCACGGCCGCACACTCGACGTCGAGCGGCTTGTAATCTTCGATTACGGCCACGGCCGCGAGCGGGTCGAGCGCGCGCGCCGAGACGTCGACGGTCTCGCCCAGCATCTCGAGGTTGGTGCGCCGTAGAAACTCTCTGGCCTGGCGCGCGTCCTCGCCATCGCCGCCGACTGAGAGTGTGAACGCCTTCAACCGCGCGGGCGACTGTCCCTCATCGAGCAATAGCTTGTACAGGCACAGGAGCACCGATCCGCTGTCGATGCCGCCCGAGAACGGCACACCGATCGGGGCCTTCGGGTCCTGGGCTGCCAGCCATTGGCGCAGCTCTTCGTACAAGGCACCGATGTAGCGTTGACCGATGACGTCGAGATCGGGCGCCAACGTGCCGCGCGGGGGATCGAAGAAGCGCGTGTACACGGGATTGGGATCGGGGCAGCCGATCAACCGCAGCGTCGTCACGTGATGTGCGGGCGCCATGCGCGTGTACGTCGGATGGAACTGCTCGGCCCAGCCACGCCGCGCGAGCTCGGCGCGGATCTCGTCGATCCGCTCCGCCGCGATCAGCACCGGACCGTCCGCGGCTTTTGCCAGGAAGTAGCGCAACGGCCGCTCGAGACTTCTCGCCAGGACGACTCGCTCGCCTTCCTGGGCGACGAGCGCGAACGAGCCGTGGATCTCCAGCACGCCGGCGGAGTCCGTGCTGAGGATCGCGCGCCGAGCGCTGCAAAGATCTCCGGACCAGAGATGCTGGGATGCGTCGGGAATGAGGTTGATGAGCTCCGCAATCTGCTTCATGGCTTCTTCGTCCCGGAGGAGGAGGGCCGGATCCGAATGGCTTGCCCGCCGCCGGGCGCGAGCGCGATGCGCAGCACCGAGGCTCGGGTGACAGTGCGGTGTGAGATCGCCACCGGGGTCGGATTCGTCAGCCAGTTCGCGCCCGGGCCGTCGGCGTAGATGTCGGCGACGTAGCTCTTGCCGGGGGCGAGGAAATTGAGCGGCACGCTGAACGTCCGGGCTTCCTCGTCGGTGATGGCGCCGATGAACCACTGCGGGCTGTTCTTCTGTTTGCGGGCGACGATGACATAGTCGCCGATCTTGCCGTCGATCACCCGAGTCGTGTCCCAGTCCACCGCGACGTCTTTGATGAACTGAAATGCCGGCACGCCGGTGTAGTTCTCGGGGAGGTCGGCGGCCATCTGGAGCGGCGAGTAGATGACGACGTAGAGCGCAAGCTGTTTGGCGATCGTGGTTCGGACGCGCGAGTCTTCGTTTTTCTGGCCCGGGCCCGTATGCGTGCGCAGGATGTCGAAGATGCCCGGCGTGAAATCCATCGGGCCGTCGAGCAGCCGCGTGAAGAAGAGGATCGTCTCGTGCTCGGGCGGATTGCCGCCCTCGCCGCCCCAGGCGTTGTACTCCTGCCCGCGCGCGCCCTCGCGGCTCATCATGTTCGGATAGGTGCGGCGCTCGCCGGTGTCGTGGATCGGCTCGTGCACGTCGAGCATGATGTGGTGCTGTGCCGCCTTCTCGATCACAAGGCGGTAGTGCTGCACCATGCGCTGGCTCCAGTGCGAGTGCCCGCCCGTGATTGTGTCGGTCACGTATCCCGACTTGATGGCGTCGAGGCCGAGCGACTGGTAGAGCGTGAAGGCGCTGTCCATCTGCCGCTCGTAGTTCTCGATTCCGCCTGACGTCTCGTTATGCACGATCAGCTTCACGCCCTTCGACTGCGCGTAGCGGGCGAGCTCCACGAGATCGTAGTCGGGATACGGCTGGGTGAAGGAGAACGCATTCCGGTTTTGAATCCAGTCGCCGTCCCAACCGACGTTCCAGCCCTCGACCAGCACACCGCCGAAGCCGTTGGCCGCCGCAAAATCGATGTACTGCTTGGTATTCGCGGTCGTGGCGCCGTGTTTGGGCCCCGAGCTCCACGTCATCGTGTTGATGTGCATGCCCCACCAGATCCCGACGTACTTCATCGGCTTGATCCAGTCGGTGTTCGCGATGACGCTGGGCGGATTGAGGTTCAGGCCAATCACGGATGGCGAAAGCTCAGTCGCCTTGTCGGCAATCTGGATCGTGCGCCACGGCGTCACGAACGGCGCGTGCCCGCGCACCTTCACGCCGTCGGCGTAGGGCGCGAGATCGGCGCGCAGCGTACGGCTGTCCATGCGTGGCCCGCGCAGGTTCATCCTCGCGTAGTCCACCAGATTCGCCTCGTGAATCACGATGAACGTCTTGCCGTCGCGCGTCTCCATCGTCAGCGGCGTCTGAACGCTGTCGAGCGTGCTCACCGGGCCCTCGGACCAGAGCTGCTCGGAGCGGTCGAGCCGCGGGCGATTCGAGGCGATCCACCACGCGCGCGCGTTGTCGGCGAGCGCGAACTCGGTCAGCTCGTCCATCATCTCGAAATCGGCGAGGCTCGGCTGCGCGGGAAATTCATAGCGGAAGGCGACGCCGTCGTTGAAGGCTCGTACGGCGAGGGTGAACTTGCGATTGGGCGCGCTCGTCTCCTCGACCCCGACCTTCAGCTCATTGTGATGATCGCGTATGCGTTTGACTTCGCCCCAGGGCTGCGTCCACGTCGTGTCAAAGGTGCTGCGGGTCGAATCCACGATGCGCAGGCTGTCGCGCAACGGTGGCTGGCCGCGAAATTGAAAGCCGAGGAGTGACGGCGTGAGCAGCGGCCGGCCGTCGCGCTGGACCGTATAGTAGAGCTTGCCTTCGTGCGTGCCGATCTCGACGTGATTACGGCCGTTGGGAGAGGCCACGCGGACCTGACTCGTGGCGAGCGACCAGGGGATGAGTACGGCCAACAGGACGGGTCCTGAGATTCTCATGAAAGCTCCGCTGCGAGTGATTGTGATATATTTGCCCGGTTGCGGGCTCCCTCAAAGGGGTAGTTCATGATCAAGGTGACACGCGCCCTGCTGCTCGTTTTCCTGTCCGTTCCCGCGTGCTCGCACCGCGGCTCGACACCCTCGTCCTCCCAGTCGATCGACCCCAGGCCGCCGGGAACGGTGCTCACCGCCGACGACATCCGCGCCAGTCCGGGGCAGTCGCTCGAGCAGCTGCTGCTGGCCCGCGTGCCCGGTCTGACGGCGGTGCGTGCTCCTGATGGCCGTACGATCCTGACCCTCCGCGGAACCACGACCCTGCTTGGTGATGACGAGCCGCTCTTCGTCGTGAACGGCATCGCGCTCGCACCCAATTCGAGCAGCAACCTGAATGCGATCGACCTGCACGACATCGAAACCGTCCAGGTCATCCGCGACGCTGCGTCGACTGCCGCATATGGCGTCCGCGGCGCCAACGGGGTGATCATCATTCGCACCAAGCAGCCCTAGCGCGACTGCCGGAAGAACAGCGGACGGTCGTTGTTGCGCGCCACGATGTAGAGATCGCCGCGCCGCGTGCGGAGCCGCTGGATGTCGCGCGCTTCTCCCGGAACAAAGAACCCGCTCTCGCCCGCGCGCAACGGCGTAAAGCGCCCCCGCCCATCGCCCCGCAGCATCAAGCCATAGCTCGCCATCATGCTGCCGATGTTGGGCTGCACGCCCGCGAAGTTGCCGGCCAGCAGCAGATCGACTTTGCCGTCGTGGTCGACGTCGGTCGCCAGAATCCCATACACCGGCGCAATCTGCGCCTCGCGCGGGAGTGCGACCAGCGTGTACGACCCGTCGCGATTGCTCCGCGCGATGGCGGAAGCAAAGGTTTCAGCCTGCTTCCCCACCGCGCCATCGAGACTCTTGCCGAAGATCTGCTCGACCGTCTGACCGGCGTAATCGGAGTACCTGGGATAGCGCGGCTTCAGCGATGGCATCGCGGCCGTGAGCTCGTCGCGCAACGCAAGCGGCAAGGAAACACGTTGCGGCGTCTGCAGAGTCGGCCGCTCGTACAGCGTGACGAGCTGATCGAGGAAGCCGTTGCGGTCGAAGTCCTGCACGTACAGGCGCGCGGGCTCGCCGGGACTCGCGTGAAGGCGACTGTTCAGGCCCAGATTGCCCACCACGAAATCGGGGCGGCCGTCGCCGTTGAAGTCGGCGGCAATGATCCGGTTCCACCAACCGGCGCTATGCTCCAGCCCCTTCGTCGTCACGCGGACGAGGTGCGTGCCGGTGTTGTGGAAGATCGTGATCGGCATCCACTCGCCGACGACCACCAGATCGAGCCGGCCGTCGCCGTCCACATCGATCCACAGCGCATCGGTCACCATGCCGATGTGCGCGAGCTCCGGAGCGACCTGGGCTGTGACATCGCTGAAGTGCCCGCGTCCGTCATTCCTGAGCAGCGTACTCGGCGGATCGACGCCATAGCGGCCCGGAACGACTCTGCCACCGACGAACACATAGTCCTTCGATTCCGCGATGCGCGATTCGCTGTTCGCAACAGGCGGCAGCCGTCCCGTCGTAGGTATGAAGTTGCCACGTCCGTCACCCAGATAGAGCCGGTCGGCGAGCGGGGCAGCCAGTATGGAGAACTCGTTGCCGCCCGTCACCACATACAGATCGAGGTGCCCGTCGCCGTTTGCGTCGAAGAAGGCGGCGCCGAGGTCTTCGGAGATCGAGTCGGTGACGAACAGCGATTCATTGGTGGCGGTGAATGTGCCGTTGGAATGCTGCAGATACAGCGCGCTGGGTTGGCCCCGCGCACCGCCGATGAAGAAGTCGTCGAGACCGTCACCGTTGATGTCACCCACGGCGACGAATGGTCCTTCACGGGAGACCATTTTGGGAATGAGCGGCTCGCGGTCGAAATCCACGAAGTCGTTTTCGTGGTGGACGAAGTCCAGGCCGATTGCGGCGGTGACGTCGGTCAATATCGTGCGTCGTGCGTCGTGCGTCGTGCGTTGGGGCGGCGCCGCACCGTCCTCTCGAATCGTGAGACGCCGATTCGTGCCGACGTGAGTCGTGCCACTCGTGTGACCATCCGGCCATTCAATGGTGATCGAGTCGATCGTGTCTACCCGTCCGACGCCAAACGTGAGGACATAGTCCACGCTCGACTGAAACCCGCGCGTGGGTTCGAGTTCTTGCATGAACTGCGTGTTGCCCGAGCGGAGTGTGACGCGGGCGCCGACCGCGAACGGGTTCGCGCGATCGCCCACGAGCTGGACCTGCAAAAACCTGGCACCGGGCGCCTGAGACCTGACATTGTTCCGGTACACAAAGGCTTCATCATCAACGTTGTTCACCACGAGATCGGGCGCGCCGTCGCCATCCAGATCCCCGTACGCCACCCCGTTCGAGAAACTCGGCCGCCCCACACCCCAGGCGGCGCTCGCGTTCGTGAACGTGAGGTCGCCGTTGTTGCGGAACGCGTAGTCGGGAAGCTTGGTCGAGCTCATCGCGTTGATCAGGCCCAGGAAGTCCACGCGCTTGCCGCGTGTGGCGGCGCGCATCGTCTGCTCACTCGCCAGAAACGTCAGATAGTCCTGCTGCGTGACGTCGCGCGCGAGCCCGTTGGCGACGAAGATGTCCTTGTTGCCGTCGAGATCGAAATCCGCGATCAGCGCCGCCCAGCTCCAATCGGTGCGCGCGACGCCGGCCTGCCAGGCGATGTCGCTGAACGTGCCATTGCGATTGTTGTGCTGCAGCATGTTGCGCATCAGCTCATGGTCGAAGCCCTCGCGGGCCTTCGCCTGATAGAGCCGCCACGGCTCGAACGATTGCGTGGTCTTGAGGCGGTAGTCGTCTTCGGGGAGCATGTCGCTCGTGTAGATGTCCGGCCAGCCGTCGTTGTCGATGTCCGCGATGTCCACGCCCATCGAGAAGTAGCTGGAGACCGGGAGCGCGTCTTCCAGCACCTCCGTGAAGGTGCCGTTGCCGTTGTTGAGGTAGAAGTAGTCCCGCTCGAAGAAGTCGTTGGCGACGTAGACGTCGGGTTTCCCGTCGCGGTTCACGTCGCCGATCGCGATCCCGAGCCCGAAGCCGATCTCCGGGCCGTAGATCCCGGCTGCGGCGCTCACGTCGTGGAAATGCCCATTGTCGTTGCGGTACAGCCGGTGGCCGCCGAGCGGGTCGCGGATCGTGCGCTGGTTGTTGACCGCCATCGTGGCGACGGCGCGGGGAGAGTTGCGGATCAGGAACAGGTCGAGATCGCCATCGCCGTCGTAATCGAAAAACGCCGCCTGTGTCGAATAGCCGGTGTCGGCAATACCGTAGGCCGACGCCATCTCGCGGAACACCGGCACCCCGTTGCGCAATCCCTGATTGATGTACAGCGTGTTCGCCCGTGCCGCTCCCGGCTTCAAGCCCGCATGGCAGACGTAGATGTCCAGCTTGCCGTCGCCGTTGACGTCGGCCAGCGTGACGCCGGTTGTCCAGCGGCCACGCTCGGCGATCCCGG
>QHUB01000068.1 GCA_003221035.1 Gemmatimonadota bacterium | reverse complement strand
AACGTATCCATTCTACGGGCAGTGATTCATCATCGCTACATCCGCATCGTGGAACTGCAATCCGATCACCCGCTTTGAAATCATCCCGCCCCCCCTGCGCTGCGTTCAGGGGGTTGCACGTTTGGGAACCCGTTGTGAGTTGTTGTGAGTGTTTTCCAGACTCACGGGCGAGCGTCTTCAAAAAAAGTCGACCCCTGACTTGCTCAGGGGGCCGACGGGTTTTCGTATTTTTTCGTGCTTAATTCTGTTGTGAGTTTCGTTGTGATTCTGCTACGATTCCCGGTCGATCTTCGGGGTCCGACTCACAACACCGATGCCCAGAACATCGCGTAGTTGCTACTCTTTGTCGTGACTTCCCCGACAAATCGACTCCATGGGGTTCAGGGGGTCGCGGGTTCAAATCCCGCCGTCCCGACTCAAACGGCGAGCCGACGTGGCTCGCCGTTTTCGCTATGACCTACTTGCGACCGGTTAATTGAATTAACCGGGCCCCGCGTGGGATGATCTGACGTACCCGGACCTATTCCAAGCGTTACGAAGAGCCGAGAAAGCGCTTGCTCGCCCCGTCACCAACCGCTCGCGCAGGATCTCTGTGAAGTCCTACGGTTCCTGACCCAATCACCCCTACGGCCAGCCGACGCCCGGGGCGGGCGCCTCGACGCTGAGCACTTGACCCGTGCGTGGCTCGCCGAACATACGCGCCGGACCGTTCCACTCGGTCGCCATCATGAACAAGGTTTTCCTGTCGGTACCTCCAAGCGCGCAGGCGAAGCAGCCGCGGTCAAGCGCGATCGTCTGCATCACCTTGCCACCTTCGCGAACGCGCACGCAGCGTTTGTTAGGGACGTCCGCGTACCAGACCGCACCATCGCCGTCGAGGCAAATGCCGTCGGGGACTCCGTCGCCAAGATCGGCCCAGACCCGGCGACTCGACAGGCTGCCGTCCGCCGCGATGTCGAAGGCCGAGAGCCGTTTCGCGTAGGACTCGGCAACGATCAATGTCGCGTTGTCGGATGTGATGAGCATGCCGTTAGGAAATGCGAGACCGTCCGCGACCTCGCGAGCCGAGCCGTCGGGCGTAACCAGCGCGATGATTCCCGGGGCGAAAGGGTCGCCGGCCATCAGGTTGAAGCCGCCACCGTTGACGTAGGCATTGCCGCGGCCGTCCACGACCAGCTCGTTTCCTGCGGCGGGCTTGGAGGCACTGCGCAGATCGCCATGGGTCACCAGTTTGGCGTCGAGCTCCCTGCGGAGTAGCAGGCCGTCCCCCGCCGAGACGAGGAGTAAACGCCCATCAGGTAGCCAGTCCACACAACAGGGAAACGACGGCGCTCGCAGGATGACTTCGCTATTGCCCTGGAGATCGACGGCAATAATCTCGCGCGAGCCCCAATCGGAGAACCAGAGACGGTCCTCATGCCAGCGCGGCTGCTCGCCAAACGAGATACCGGTCATCAGGATTTTTAGTTCAGGCATTGAAGATCCCTTCGACGACCGTACGCTGCGGGGCGCTCGCGGCGCATCAGCCACGCTCCGGCCACACGCTCGCTGCGAATAGTGGCGATGAAGAGGAACGAGGCTCCCCAGATAACTCCGGGAATGATGACTAGCAGCCAGTCGGGGGATCGCACGCCTTAAAATGAAAACCTCGTTGATCGATCTGGCCATGGGCGAATCGGCTCGAGCCTCGTTGTGCTGCCGCCTGTGGTCACGCGTGCGAATGCCAACCGCACGAGTTTGTTTGCCACAATGTTTGCCGGTCCATAAGCGCCTATAGCTATCGATGCGTACCTGTTCGCACATGTAAGTGCTAACAAAACAACGGCCCCGATGGGGGCCGTTGAATTCAAATCCCGCCGTCCCGACTGAGTGCAGATCAAGCCCTACAGCAACTTCTGGCTGTAGGGCTTTTTCTTTCACGTCGAGCTAGCAAGCAGGTCCCTGTAATTGATGGACGACATGAACTGCTTCACGCGCGCATTCGTCAGGGATCGGTAGATAACCATTGGAACGACAATGGCGGCGAACCACAGGAGGAGGACACGCCCGGGAGTAAACGTCGTATGGGATTGTATCTGTCGCACGGCAAGACCGGTGGCGCCGTAGATGACGGCGAGTGCGCCTATCCAGTAGGGCAGCTTCCAGGGCTTGAGCAACCTTGAAAGCGAGCTCTGTTGGTAGGCCGCCTTGTTAACGGTGTGATTGTACACAAGCACGTTGTATCCGTTCTTCTTTCCCTTCTTCGCCGCCCACAAGACCGTCACGTCATGGCTTTCGCGGCATGCAAGGTCGAAGTTTTGAAGTTGAAAGGAGCATTCCTTGCCACTTGGATCAATAAGGAACAGTTGATCATGTACGGTCGTGGTTGAGGTAATGGTCACGGGCGCCGTATAGCCCGTGCCCTGGCTCGAATAACCACCACCTCCGCCGCCATGGACCTTTGTCTCAAGGTTCTTGGTTGTGCCCACGACCTTGCCGGTGAACCAGGACAAACTCAGCGTCTTGGAGCCGATCCGAAGCTCTTCCATGCTGTCCTCTCTCTCTTGACGTCCATTGTCGGTTTACCCGCTGGCGCTGTACGTGTGCGACTTTGAGCAGAGCGATACCCTCGCGGCGATAAAACCGCGACCGGCGCGCACGACGCGCTCCCAATCGATGAGATGGCGGAGCGCTTACACTCGGTTCGGGGTGGCGTCGGTAGGAGGCGTCAAAGCGAAGGGAGCAGAGCTGCTGAATTGGCGCGAGGCCATCGGCTCGCGTGCGACAACGTACGGGTCCGAACCGGCGCCCGCCAGTGCGTCGTCGCCATCGATCCGGATCTCGAGCGGTTGCTCGAGGAGTCAACCGTCCGCGTTCAGGACTTCGCAAGCAGGCTCGCGAGTCAGTTCTGAATATGTTCGCCGTACTGTTTGCCGTTCCATGCCGGCGATGCCTACCAATGCGGTCCTTTGGTGCGCGTATGCGCCGAATTCAAATCCCGCCGTCCCGACTAGAACAACAGCAGTTTGATCCACCCCAAGTAATAGTTTCTGGTAATAGTTTCGACGGTCCGCTGCCCTGGCGGGCCGTTTCGTTTAGCGAGCCGCGCAGTACTTCCGGGTTAATGGCACCTCTCTCTCCCTTCTCAATCCCACGATCTGCTACTGCAGTGGCAGACGCGAGCAGACTGGCTGCACGAGTACGGCGACCCGAACTCGGCACGGCTGTGGCGGCTCGCAGTTGTCGAGCTGGAGCGTGCGCTCGAAGCCTTCGAGCGCGTTACCTCGGGGATGGTGGTCTAGGCTAAGTCGTGGAAGCAAGCGACCGCGGGCGTCCGCGCTGGGAAGGGCAAGAAGGTCAGCGTGCACAAGGCGCCGACATTATGAAACCGATGCGGATTCTTCTAGAAAACCGCGCTAACGCGATACGGGTGCTCAATCTCCACGGACCCGTCTTCGCGATAAATCCGAACGACGCTGGGACGACACTTGTGAGCGTGCTGGCGAGCGGCCCAAATGGCCTCTTCGCGGGTGGGATGCCTGCTCTGCGCAAACGACCCGTCCTCACAAGAGGCGATCCAGACGGGTGGACTCCACCTGACGCTACAGACTGTGACGGCCTTCACGCAGCTTCCTTCCTCGAATTGAGACGCTATGCGAAACGCCCATTGGTGTCAAGAAGCGTTGGGGCGGCTGCTCGCCACGCCCGAGGTGTGCTGATGCCGGTGGTGCTCGTCATGGACGTGCACGTGCTCGTGCTCCATCGCGTCTGGGATATGCAGACCTCGATGTCACCGCGAGTCACTCGCCACGAGAACCCTGAGTATCGGACGGCCGCCCACATTCGCGAGCGGCAAGTAGACGCGATGCGTGGCGGGATCGACCGCGACCGAGTGCGCCTTCGGCGCCCGGTACCAGCCAAGCTGCACGAGAGAGCGGTCCCGCTCGTCGAACACCGCCACGACCCCGGACTCCGCGGCCACATACAGACGGCCGAGCGCTGGGTCGAACGCCAGGACGTCAGGATCGCTCCCGACCGGCAGCACCTGACGCAGCTGTAGCGTCCGCAGATCGAGTACGCCCAGGGTCCCGCTCTCCTCACCCGCGATGAAGGCCAGACGGTTCGGTGCGTCGACGTACACCCCGTGTGGATGGCGAACCGCTTTGTCGAGCGTGATCCGACGAACGATGGTAGAGGTCGCGGGATCGATGATCGCCAATTGGTTCGCGGTCTGGACCGCGACGATCACGCAGTGAGAGTCTGCGTCGTACTGCGTGTTTCCCGCCTCACCACCGAGCTCGATCTGGGCGACCACGGTATTGGTCGTCGCATCGATCACGAAGTCCCGCCGCCCCGATTCGTCCGAAGCGAACACTCGCCGCTCCGTGGGAGCATACGCGATCCCGTCCGGAAACCGCGGGCCCGGAACTCGCGCCATGATCCGAAGCGTCGAGTCGTCCACCACGACGACCGCGTGATCGCCCGCCGCAGACGCATACACCCGATGCTCGGCCGGCACGGCGAGGACGCCGGTCACCGTAGAAAATCCGTCCAGATTGCCGATGACTTTCGCGGCGCGTACGTCGAAGACCACCAGCTGCCCGGCGCCCATGTGTGAGATGAACAGTCGCCCGGATGCGGGCTCGAGGCTCTGGTAGTCGAAGCGAGAGGCAGCTCCGGGCAGCGCGAGATCCGTGACGATCCGGAGAGGTGGCGCTGCCGTCGGAGCTGCTGGAATCGTGTCCGTCCAATGCGCGTCAACAGAGGGCCCGCTCAGGCTACAGGCAACGGCCGCCGCCTGTTGGGCGGGAGCCGGGTCGTCATCATCATCATCGTCATCCTGGTCGCGACTGCGACTCTTGCTGCATCCTGTCGTCCCGATCACCGTGAGGCCAAGGGCCACGAGCCCTGCTTTCCAGAATGCGTGCATTGGTCCTCTCAATGGCGGTCGCCGTGATCCCGTGCGGGTGGGGCTCACCATCTGCATGAACTCCTCCGTTTCGTAATGTTGGCCGCGCCTACAACGCATGCTTCAGAAGCAAGCCAACGACGCCGGACGCCGCGATAAGTGCCGGTTCGGGAACGCGCTTCATCCTCACAATGACAGCGAGCGTGACTGCGCAGATCAGAATGGTCGGAAAATCGACCAGGGCCCGCCGGCCCAGCACGATCACCGCGCCTGCGATCGCACCTGTAGCGGCCGCCGTGACTCCGTCGACGAAGGCCTTGATGCGCGGGCTCTCGGCAAAGTGGCGAAAGTGCGGTGCCGCGAGGACAGTCACGAAGTACACCGGCGCGAACACACCGATGGCCGCCACGGTCGCCCCGAGTGGTCCCGCAACGAGGTACCCGATGAACGCCACGGTGATCACGACCGGACCCGGCGTGATCATCGAAACGGCGACCGCATCCAGGAATTGCCTCTCCGTGAGCCAATGGAACTGCTCCACGACGCCCCCGTGCAGGAACGGGACGATCGCGAGCCCGCTGCCGAACACGAACAGCCCTGCGGCGGCGAAGTACGCGAATACTTTCCAGAGCATCCCCACGGATGCCGCCCCAGTGAGACCCGCCGTAAGCCACCCTGGCCACAATGCGACGAGCAGCGTCTTGGTCGGGAGTGGCGGGCGTGCGCGGGCGCGGACGAGCAGGGGGATGAGCCCCGAAGCCACGAAAACCCAAATGATCTCCCTCGCCGTCCACGCGGTGACGATGAGGCTCACCGCGAAGAGTCCCCAGAGCAGCCGGTCCCGTTCCAGCGTCCGGCGCGCGAGCCTCGCCGCGCTCCACGCGATAATCGCGATGACCGCGGCTCCAATCCCGTAGAACAGGGCCTGCATCCAGGCGAGCCCGCCGAACTTGAGGTACAGCGCCGAGAGGGCGAGCACCATGAGGAACGACGGCGCGACGAACGCGATTCCTACGAGGGTCGCGCCCAGGACTCGGCCACGCACCCAGCCCAGGTAGATGGCGAGCTGGGCTGCGAGCGGGCCGGGGGCGAGCTGCGCGAGCGCGAGCCCCTGCTTGTAGTCATCAGGCGCGATCCACCCACGCTCGTCCACGAGATCGCGTTGCATGTAGCCAGCGAGCGCGATCGGTCCGCCGAACCCCAACGTGCCGAGCTTGAGGAAGTAGCGGATGAACTCCCGGAGGGTGGGTCGGGTCGGCACGGCCGAACTTCGCGTCCTTTCAATACTTCATCAATACTTGGGGCGGTCGCCGCGATGCGATAAGAGCAGCCCGTCCTACTGCCGCCCTTGCTCCATGCTGCAAGGTGCGACATAGTCGGTCACGCCAAGTCACCAGTACCCACCCTCACCCCGCAGGCCATGAGCAAGACGCGACCAGGACCAAAACGAGCGTGCTACCCACGGCGGCCGATTGGGCCAATCAGTCATGGTGGGTGGGACTACCGATGGACTCTCGGCGCACCCGGAGTCGCACAACCAATGGAGTAGACATGAGAAAATCTATGGCAGTGCTCACGCGAATCCTCCTGACACTGACGGTGGTGGCCGTCATCACCGGATGCCGCCAATCGGGCAAAGCTGCATCGGACAACGCGGTTGCTGTGGAGGCGCGGCCACCCGTTCCGGTGGAGGCGGTGAACGGTACGAACTTTCACCTTCTGGATTTCGTCGCGTGGAATAACCGCGACATGGACATGTTCCGTCGCCTTCATACCGCAGACGTGAAGGTGGATATGATGGACGTGACCGAAGGCATTGATGCCCACGTCGCGGCGGTTCAGCCCATGCTTTCGGGGCCATCGGCGGGTCGAATCGTCCAGCACTGGCCCATCGTGGCCCAGGGTGAATGGACCTGCATGGTTGGACTCATCATGCCGGGGAACGCGAAGATGGTGACCGCTGCCAAATGGCGTGATGGCGCGGTGTCGGAGGAGTACATCCTGATGAAGCTTCTCAAAGCGGGTTCTCCAAGGCCTGCGCTGAGCGGGTCACCCATGATGAACATCAGCAACCAGAACGGCGATCTGAAACGGCAGATCGGGGCAGAGCCGGGTTGGAGTTGCCTCCTCGACCGGTCCGCGGACGGGAAGACCATGACGATCATCCTTGACAAGACCGGCGGAACGGCAACGGACGAGATGATTTTTACGAAGTGATCGGCTCGCCCTGAACCCGCATCGGTAAACGCCCGAGACGGCTGAGCGTCCGGGGCGTCGCGGTTTTGCGACTGGCGATCCCGGTAATGCTCAGGCGAGATTAGTGGAATTGCTTGCGATGATCGAACAACGACGGGGCTGCGTATTCCAGGACCCGCAGTCATGGGATTCAGGGGGTCGCGGGTTCCAATCCCGCCGTCCCGACTAAAGAAAGATCAGTCTCACACCTTGTGGTCGTGTGGGACTTTTCTTCGAGCGCGAACTTGAACCATCGAAGGAGTTCTTATGGCTCGCGAACCACTCCATGCTTTTCCGTTTCAGGGCGCCGCCAGCGGATCCCCGGGCGCCGGAATCGTGGTGATCTGTGACGACGGCGCGTTCTACGCCTGGGAATGGGCAGAAATGAGTTGGACCCAGCTGCCTCCTGTTCCCGGGACGCTGACGGATCGCCGCGCTCGGCGCAGACGGCGGCGCGAAGAGGGCAAGAAGTAGCGCCGAAAGCCACCGGCTGAGGGTCGATCGACGCCGCGCCGCTGCAACGCCCGCGGCCGCTCAGGCATCCGGTACTGCAGGGGGTGTCATGACGCGACGCACACTGCACTTCACGACGACCGCCTGTCTCCTTCTAGCTCCCGCAATCGCGCTCGCCCAAGGCGCTTCCGCTCCGCAGGGAGTCGTCCTGCGGATCGACCCACGGCTGATCGCCGAGGCGGCGGAAGTGTGGTCTGTGATTGCGGGCCGGGAGAACCTCATCTGGCCCGGCTGGGATGCGTCGGACACGCCGATCCTCTTCTACCTGCCCGGCGAGCAGGACGTGCTCATCAATCACCCTCGGCCGCCCGCGGGATTCGTGGCCTACGATGGATCGGTACGATTCCCGGGAGGACGCATCCTCGTGCGGGACGGGCCCGGGTTCATTCAGGCCGACGGCCAGAACACCTCGCGCGACATCGAAGGAGTCCGGACGCTCATCGTGGCCGATGCCCTCTCGAACCTGCGGCAGGACATCCGCGGCTTGCTGGCGGATGATCCACGTCCGCCCGCCGAGAAGGCGCAAGGGCTCGACTTCGCGACGTTAGCCACCGATCCCTACAACCAGCTCACGCTGATCGTTCACGAGGCGTTCCACGTATTTCAGCAGCGCGTCGCCCCGGACAAGGGCGCCAACGAGATGCTCCTGCTGCATTATCCGGTGCTGTCGGTCGAGAACAATGTGGGGTTTGCGCAGGAAGGCGCCGCGCTCGCGGCGGCGCTGCGGTCGGAATCCGACACGGCGTTCGCGGCCGCAGTGGTGCGCTGGCTCGCGGTGCGGCGGCAGCGCCGCTCGGCGCTCCCGCGCGAAGCCGTGGAGTACGAGAACGGCGTCGAGTTCAGCGAAGGCCTCGCCAAATACGCCGAGTACCGGTTGCTCCAGGTGCTCGAAGGTCGCACGCCGCGCCACGAGATGTGGTGGGTCCAGGGATTTCGGGGATACGACGATCTGTCATCCCGGCGATCCGCGCTCATCGACAAGATGCTGCAGCACATGCGCGGCGAAGTCTCGGTCAACAACGACCCGTATGGGACGGCGCCGCTGCGCATGCGATTGTACTACTCGGGGCTCGCGATCGCCGCCATGCTCGACCGGCTCGCGCCGAGTTGGAAAGAACGAATCGTCCGGCCGGAGGTGTCGCTCACGGATCTCGTCGCGGACGCCGCACATGCCACACCGGCCGACCTCGCCACCGCGCTGGAGGGCACGCGCTGGCAAGGAGACCACGAGGCACTGGTCGCGGCGAAGCGAGATCTGGCGGCGAGAGGTCGGGCACGGATCGACACCGTGCTTGCGCGGATCGAGCATGGACCCGGGACCGGGATCATCGTGGACTACGGAGCTCTCGAGACCCCGCGGGTAGGACTGGCGTTCACGCCGTTCGGCATCATGGTCGTGGACAGCAATCGGACGATCTACACGCAGGTTCCCATCCGCGCCCGCTTTCCCGACGGCTCAGACCTCGCGCAGACGCAGCCGCTGCCGCTGCTGCACGACAAAGCGGCCAAACTGATCCGCTTCCGGTTGCCGAGGGCGCTTTCCAAAGAGGAGATGGCGAGAGCGCTGCGGAGTCCATCCCTCGAGCTGCCGGAAGTCGTGGTGCACGCCGCGGGCGCGACGATCCGGCGTGAAGGAAAAGATCTGCGCATCGTCCTCGGAGCTCCGCACCACCACGCGCAGAACCGGTAGGTGGCTTTAGCATATAAGGAGGGATGGCCTCCGGTACGTCCCTTCGCATCCTGCGTGAGCGCAACTTCGCGCTCTACTTCATCGGCAACCTCGCCTCGAACTGCGGCACCTGGTTCCAGGTCATCGCGCAATCCCTGTTCGTCTATCGCTTGACGGCGAGCACGTTTCTCGTCGGCGTCACCAACTTCGCGATGTTCATCGGCGTCGTCATCCTCGCCCCGTGGGCCGGAGCCGCCGCCGACCGCTTCGACCGCCGCACGCTCCTGATCCTCACCCAGGTGGGCGCGGCAGTAGTGAGCGCGGGGCTCGCGCTCCTCATCGGTGTCGGGTGGGGCACCATTCCGGTCGTGATCGGCCTGGCGCTGCTGCTCGGCTTCACGACCGCGTTCGCGACGCCGGCGATGCAGGCCATCGTGCCCGCGCTCGTATCACGTGAGGACCTCGGCGCCGCCGTCGCCATGAATTCCGTCACGTTCAACCTCTCGCGCGCCATCGGCGGCCCGCTCGGCGCCCTCGTGGTCGCGCAGCTTGGCGTGGCGATGGCGATCGGACTGAATACGATTTCCTACGTGATCCTCATTGTCATGCTGGTGCTCGTGAAGCTCGATCCACAGCAGCGCCGCGCGCCTCAAACCGCGGAGCGCCCGCGCTTGCGCGACAGCGTGAAGATGGTGTCGAAGACGCCGCACCTCGTCCTCCTGCTCGCCGCCATAATGGCTGCGTCGCTCGCGATGGATCCCGTCACGACCGTGACGCCCGAATTCTCCAAGCGGATTTTTCATCACGCCGACGTGCTCACCGGGTATCTGATCGGCGCCTTCGGTGTGGGGGCGGTGATCGCGTCCGTCTTTCCGATCCATCGTCCCAAGGACCGCGCGATCGGTGTCCTGTTCGCCATCTTCGGCGCGGGGATGGTCGCGTTCGCGCTCGCGCCCGCCCTCGCGCTCGCCTTCATTGCCTTGGGCGTGGCGGGCGCCGGGTACCTGGCCGGTCAGACTCGCGCGACCACGCTGTTGCAGCTCGAGGTCGAAGAGCGCGAGCGCGGTCGTGTGATGGCGCTGTGGAGCGTGGCGTTTCTCGGCTCCCGTCCGTTCGCGAGCCTGCTCGATGGCGGCATTGCATCGCTCGCGGGACCGCGCGTCGCGACGATCGTCATGGCGTTACCCGCGTTTGTCGTGGCGCTACTGCTGTTCCGCGGGGACCCATCAAGCGGACCCGAATCACATTCTCATTGAGATCGGCGACGGCGATATCCGCAACGCCGTTGCCATCGAAGTCCGCGACCGCGAGGGAGGCCGGGTGCGTCCCCATCGGGACTGCGACCGGCTCCTGGAACGATCCGTTGCCGTTGCCATACAGCAGGGAAACCGTGCCCTGCTCGACGTTCGCCGCGGCGGCGTCGAGCCTGCCGTCCCCATCGAGGTCGCCCAGCGCCACCGCAACCGGTGACGGCAATGCGATCGATACGGGATCCGTGAATCCCGATCCCGCACTGAGACGGACCACCAGGCGATTGCTCAAGCCGAAACATGCGACCACGATGTCA
>QHUB01000042.1 GCA_003221035.1 Gemmatimonadota bacterium | reverse complement strand
TCGTTCGCCAGAGGCTCGGCGCAGGAATTCCCGGAGTGGACGGCGACGTTCGTGGACGGCGCCGGCGGCAAGAGCGTGTTTCCGCGCATGTGGGAGCGCATGCAGCCCGTCGTGGACGGCATCATCGTGGTGAGCCTCGACGAGGTGAAACGCGCCATGCGGCTCATGGCGGAGCGCGCGCGCGTCATCGCGGAGGGCGCGGGCGCGCTCGCGCTCGCGGCCGCGCTCACGGGCAAGGCGGGGGAGGGCCCCGTTGTCGCGGTGGTCTCCGGCGGCAACATCGATCTGGCGAAGTTTTTCGAGTTGATATCATAAGAATCAGGTCCCTCGCCGCCACGTCTCCACGATGTCGTTGATCCCCTCCGCCGGCTCCGGCTGCGGCGCCTGCCAGTCGACCGGCGATCCGGCATCCAGCAGCAATCTGCCCACCGCCGCGAAGTCTCGCCCTTCGTGGCCTTGGCGCGATCCTTCCGCGGCCCACACGAGCGGCGGGCCGTTGAACTCGCGATCGCGGATTTGCACGGACGCGCCATGCGCGAGCAAGAGGCGCACCGCATCCGGCCAGCCTTCCATGGCAGCGCTATGCAACACCGTCTTGCCGATGCTGCTGTCCGGACGGTTCGGATCGAACCCCGCGGCCAGCATCGCCTCGAGCGCCCGGGTATCGTTTCGCTCGGCGGCCTGATGAAACGCGTTGTAGTGATCGTCGGTGATGTCGCGCGCGAGCTCGGGATGCGCAGCGAGCAGCGCAACGACCGTATCGCGATCGCCTCGACTACACGCCGCGACGAGCCGATCGACATCCGAGAGCTCCGCACCTGCGCCGTGCGCGAGCAACCAGTCCGCCACGGCGCGGTTGTTGTTCAGCTCGGCCACGGCGTAAGGGGTCCGCCCATCGGCGCGCTTGCGATCCAGGGCGGCCCCGCGAGCGGCCATCGCCTCGAGTAGCGGTACATCCCACGCGCGCGCGACGACATGCGCCGGGGTCTCGCCGTTTTCGGCGAACACCGCGTTGGGATCGGCGCCATGCGCGAGCAGCCACAGCGCCCCGTCGGGGGTGCGGCTCCACTGCAGCATCGCGTACAGCGCGGTCGAGCCGTCGCTGGCCCAGCGCTGATCGACGTTTGCGCCGCGCGCGAGCAACGCTTCGAGCACGGCAATGTCTCCCGCGCTCGCGGCCATGGGGAGCGTGACGCCGTCATTCGGATCGGCGCCGGCCTCGAGCAGCGCGCTGACCAGCGGCAGCGATTGCGAGATGCGCGACGCGCCCCACAGCACGGGGCGATGCACGTTGTGATGGAGCCACGGAAAACGCGTGTTCGGATCGGCACCCAGAGCAATGAGGCGGCGCGCGATGTCGGCGAGGCCGTCAGAGCCGACCGATGTGTAGCACACATAGTGGATCGGCAGCCAGCCGCGCGGCCCGCCCGTCTTCGTGGCCAGTGACGGATCTTTCTCGAGCCGAGCGTTGACTGCGCCGGCGTCGCCGAGGACCAGCGCCGTGTACACGTTCGCGGTTCTGATCTTCGGATGCAGCTCGAGGATGCGCCGCGCGCGGTCGGGGCGGCCGTCGGTCGCCGCTTCGATGAACGCCGTTACGGCGGCGTCGAATTCGAGTGTGCGCGCTTCGACTTCTTCACGGAGCTTGTTCCAGGACGCGAAGCCGTAATCGCGCGCGAGCCGCGACTGCGCCTCATGCAGCGGTACGCCCGCTGATGCCTGAAGTTCTTTCGCCTGCCGTTTGAGTTGTTCGAGATCCGGATGCGACGGGAGCTGCCTGGCCATAATGCCTCCATGCTGAGTGCCAGCGGTCCGCAAGCTGGCCAGCACGGAGACTGCCGTGCAGGGATCTTGGTAAAGAGGGTGGACTCAGTCCTTCGCGCGGACCCGCGTGCGCCCCGAGCGCGAAGGAACGATATCCTAGCTGGGGATCTCGCGCCAGAGCGCGGCGCGTATGTTCGCGAAACTTTCGTGGCGACGGGGTCCGTATCTCCGCTATCCCAGGGAGGGCACATGCGCGCACTGCGGAACCCCGGACGGGTCGTCGGCCTGTGGTATCTCACGCTCGTATTGATCGGACCGCTCACGCTGCTCTACATCCCCGACCGGCTGTTCGTGCACGACAACGCCGCGCTGACGGCCGCGAACATCGCCGCGCACCAGGGCCTCTTCAAGGCCGGCATGCTCGCCGATCTCTGTGGCAGCATGATTCTCATCTTTCTCGTCTTCGCGTTCTACCGGCTGTTCAAGGATGTGGACCAGCAGCTCGCGGTCTGGCTCGTGATCACGGGCGGCATCATGCCCGCGACGCTCATGCTCGTGAACTTCGTGAACAGCGCCGGCGCGCTCATGGTCGCGCGCGATCCGGGCTGGCTTGCGGCGTTCGACAAATCGCAGCGCGATGCGCTGGTGATGCTGTTCGTCGAGCTGCACGAGCATCAGATCACCGCGTCGGAGATTCTCTGGGGCGTGTGGCTCTTCCCGATGGGACTGTTGACCTACAAGTCCGGGTTCGTGCCGCGCTTCATCGGCGTGTGGCTGCTGATCAACGGCGCGGCCTACGTGCTGCTCTGCGTGGCGCGCCTCTGGATTCCGGCACAGGCGGGCACGCTGTTCAACTACGCGCAGCCGGCGCTGTTCGGGGAGCTGGTCATCATGCTCTGGCTGCTCGTGAAGGGGGCGAATCCCACGCCACGCGTCATGGTGCGGACCTAGCAAACGACAACGGCGCCCCGTGGGGGCGCCGTCTTCAATCGTACCGCGGTGGGCTTAGAGCTTGACGACGTTCTGCGCCGCCGGGCCCTTCTGGCCCTGCACGACGTCGAACTCCACTCGCTGGCCTTCGGTCAGCGACTTGAAGCCCTCCGCCTGAATGGCGGTGTGGTGGACGAAGCAGTCCTTCTCGCCGTTCTCGGGCGTGATGAAACCGAACCCCTTCGCGTCGTTGAACCACTTCACGGTACCTGTGATACGTGCCATCTGATGAAACTCCTGTAACTAACTGTTCCCGGCGTCGCGCGATTTCGCCATGCGGCGAGAGCGCGAGCTGTGTAGCCGACGCCGGTCGAGCGCACTCCCAGAAACACAAACGAGGACCGGAGACGCTGCTCCAGGTCCTCGTGTCGGTCACTGGTGTGTCGCTCGGCATGAATGATTGAGCCGTGGCCCCCGAAAGTCAAGTCGTGAGCGGCAAAGGACCGCTGTCCCTCCGTGACACGATGGCGCAGACGGATTAGTCCAAGCGAGGTCTGTTTTTGAGGACGGGGGTAATGAACGGACTATTACACCAGGAGACTCCTATGACCGCTCGCCGTCTTTCCCAAATTCCCCTCGCGCTGTTTGGCGCACTGGCGCTCGCGTGCACGCAAGAGCCCAGCACCGCTCCGGCCAGCACCGACGTGGCGCCGTCATTCTCGCGGCAGTCGGCGCCTGGCGCTGGGCGCTTCTACGCGCAGCACAATCTCGTCTCCGATGGCGCCGTCCCGGCGGACCATGTCGACCCGGCGCTCGTCAATGCGTGGGGTCTCGTGGCGAGCGGGACGTCGCCCTGGTGGGTGTCGGACAACGGCACGGATTCGTCGACGCTCTATAACAACGGCAACACTGGCGCGACGGTGCCTTTGCGCGTGGGCGTCGCGGGCGCGCCGACGGGTGTCGTCTTCAACGGGGGCGCGGGCTTTGTCGTGCGAAACGGTAGCGCCGGGGGTCCCGCGCGATTCATCTTCGCGACCGAGAGCGGCACGATCCTCGGCTGGAACCCTGCCGTCGCGCCCAACCGGGCAGTGGTTGCGGTCGACCGTTCCGCGGCGGGCGCGGTGTACAAGGGCCTCGCGATCGCGACGACGGTTACGGGTGGCCGCCTCTACGCGACCAACTTCCGCGGCGGCACGGTGGAGGTATTCGACACCGGATTTCACCCCGTCCCGGCCGGCTTCAGCGATCCTGCGCTGCCGGCGGGGTACGCACCATTCGGTATTCGCAACCTCGGCGGCACGATCTACGTGACGTATGCGCTGCAGGACGCAGATGCAGAAGACGATGTCGCGGGTGTGGGGCACGGCTTTGTGGACGCGTATGATCTGCAGGGCAATCTGCTCCGCCGGGTCGCGTCGGGCGGACGCCTCAACTCCCCCTGGGGTCTGGCCCTGGCGCCGAGCCGTTTCGGAGAGTTCAGCGGCGATCTGCTGATCGGAAACTTTGGCGACGGGAAGATCAACGCGTTCGATCCGGCGCGCACAAACGACGCTGGCGAGCTCCAGCAGCGCGGCATGCTCCATGGCGCGGGTGGTCAGCCGCTGGCGATCGACGGCCTCTGGGCGCTCGCGTTCGGCAACGGCGCAGCGGCCGGTCCAGACACCACGCTCTTCTTCACCGCAGGACCGCAGGACGAGTCGCACGGGCTGTTCGGAACGATCAACGCCGCCCATCGAAATTGACGGAATCCAGGATACGGTGCGAGCGGCACCACCGCCCGCACCGTATCGGCGATCGTCGATGCTAAACTTCACCGTCTATGGAAGCCACCGCGCGCGTGGCGCGCCGGCTCGCGCGCCAATATCCCGCGCTCAAGCACCGCGACTTCACACTCCTCTGGATTGGCCAGCTGCTTTCATTCTCGGGATCGCGCATGCAGACCGCCGCGATCCTCTGGCACGTCTCGCTCCTCGCGGCCCCCGGCCGTAAAGGCCTCGCGCTCGGTCTCGTCGGCGCCGCGCAGGTTGTCCCGATCATCGTCTTCGCGATGCTGAGCGGCGTCGTGGCCGACGCGCTCGACCGCCGCAAGGTCATGCTCGTCACGCAGACCGTCTTAGCCCTCCTGGCAGCGGCACTGGCCGCGCTCACGTTCGGGAGCTTGCACTCCATCTGGCCAATCTACCTGCTGGCTGCGCTCTCGTCGGCCGCCGCGTCCTTCGACAGCCCCGCGCGCCAGGCGCTCATCCCGAGCCTCGTGCCGCGCGAGGACCTCGCCAGCGCGATCAGTCTCAATACGCTGATGTTCCAGATCGCCTCGGTCGTCGGACCGACCGCCGCGGGCCTCATGATCGCCGGTCCGGGACTCGGCTGGGTGTACGCGGTCAACGCCGCGTCGTTTCTGATGGTGCTCGTCGCGCTGCTGCTCATGCGCGCGCGGCCGCGCGTGGGATTGCCGGACAACGCCCGCATCACGTGGGCCGCGGCGCGCGAGGGGCTGCGGTTCGTGTTCTCGCAGCCGATCGTCCGCTCGACGATGCTGCTCGACTTCATCGCGACCTTCTTCGCGTCCGCCACCGCGCTGTTACCGATCTTTGCGCAGGACATCCTGCACGTCGGCGCGCGCGGCTATGGCTGGCTCTATGCCGCGCCGTCGGTCGGTGCCGTGATCGCGGGCCTGGTGACGGCACATGCGGTGGACCGCATCGAACGCCGCGGCGCTGTGCTGCTCTGGTCCGTCGTCGCCTACGGCGCCGCCACCGTCGTGTTCGGTCTGTCGGTGAGCTTCTGGCTCACACTGTTTTGCCTGGCCTGCGTCGGCGCCGCCGACACGGTGAGCACCGTCATCCGGAACATTATCCGGCAGCTCGAGACGCCGGACGAGCTGCGCGGCCGCATGACCGGCGTGAACATGATGTTTTTCATGGGCGGCCCGCAGCTCGGCGAGCTGGAAGCGGGACTCGTCGCGCAATTTGTCGGCGCGACGTTTTCCGTGGTCAGCGGTGGCATTGGCTGCCTCGCCGCGACCGGGCTCGTGGCGTGGCGCGAGCGGCGGCTGCGGGAGTATCGCCGTTAAGTTCGGCGAGCCCGGCTATCGCATCAGGGAGCCGCGGGCTTCTTTGGGCTCTGAGCCTCGAACGTCGCCGTCATTACCACAAACAAGAATCCCCCGGCCGTGTCGGGATTCGTGAAGACGCAGTAGAGATCATGCGGTCCGGCCGTCGCTTGCAGAGCCACCCGCCGGGGGACGGGCGCTTCGTCCGTGCTGGGCGCAATCGGCTCGCTCTCACCCAGTAAGGTCCCGGTCAGGGAATCGCGATACACGGCGATCTTTCCGCCCTTCGCCTGATATGCCGCGGGCGCCGCGACCATGAACGTCACGGCACTGACGCCGGTGAGATCGATGTGCCGCAGCGCTACCGATGAGCCCGAGCGATTCACCAGCACAAACGGAACCGGCATGCGGGCGTCCGTCTGCTTCGACACGCCGTCCGACAGGTCCGCGTTCGCCAGGATCACTGTCGGCGAGCGCAGCTCGAGCGTCTGCGCGGTGGTAATCGGCGGCACGCCGTTCGCCCCGCGATCCTTGTACGACGCGCGGAGCTGCAGCACGCCTTGCGGCGCGTCTGCCGAGCCTGCGGGGGGCGTGTAGGAGCCACGCGTGGGCATGCTCGTGGGGCGTGCCCCCACGGCTGTGTCGGCGAGGCTCCTGATGTAGGCCACGATCTCCGTGGCCTCTGCGTCGCTGAGCGCGGGATGCGCCGGCATCGCGACCGGTCCCCACACGCCGGATCCGCCCTCGCGAATCTTCCTGGCCAGCCGCGCGGTCGCCGCACTGTCGTTCTGATACTTGCGCGCGACGTCGGTGTAGGCGGGCCCGATCGACTTGCGACTCAGCTGATGGCAGGACAGGCAGTCACCAGCCTCGAGCAGCTGCCGTCCCTGCTCGACGGGATTCGACCCGCCTCCGTCCTTGAGATACTGCGCGTTCACCGTGACGCTGCGGGCGGCGATCCGGCCGCTCTTCAGCGTGCCGTCTTCGCGGTCGGTCACGCGCACCGCGTAGTGCAGGGGCACATCGGGGAAGAAGAACGTGCTGTTCCCGCTGACGACATCGATGCGCACTGCCGGCGGCTGATTGCCCGCGACCATGTCGATCGGCGCGGCGGTGGCGGTGGCGCCGTGCGTGTCGGTCACCGTCAGTGTGGCCGTGTAGGTCCCCGCCTGGCGGAACGTGATGCCGGGGTTCGGCGCGGTCGACCGCGCCACCACTTTGCCATGCTGCGTGATCTTCCAGTCGTACGTGAGCGAGTCTTCGTCGAGATCCACCGTGCCCGCCGAGGAGAGTGAGACCTTCAGCGGGAGCGCGCCTTTGGGATGGTCGACCGCGGCCGCAACGATCGGCTTGCGATTGCCGGCATTGTACTCGACGCGCACGAGTCGGGCGTCGTCGTTGCCCTGGAACCAGATTGTGCCGTACTCCAGGATGTACAGGTCCCCGCTCGGCGCGAATTCCATCTCGATCGGCGCGGCGAACCTGGCGCTCGGCATGAACTGCTCGATCGAGACCAGGTCGCCATTCTTGTCCATGGTGACGGCCATGATCCAGTGGCGCATGAATTCGTAGATGAACAGCTTGCCGTCGTAATACTGTGGAAAGGCCCGCGGCGCGTTCGTGAAATCGTCGCGGTAAAAGACGGGACCCGCCTCCGCGGTGCGTCCCCCGGTGCCCACGATCGGAAAATCGGGCGACGGCGCATACGGATACCAGATGAACGCGCCGCGCGCCGGCGGCAGCGTGTCACGACCCGTGTTGTTCGGGGAGTTGTTGACCGGGCGCGCCACGTCGAACAGTGGGCCAGTCTCCGTCGTCGTCGAATCCAGGAATCGCGTGTGGTTATAGGCCTGGTTGTTCGCGATGACATAGGGCCAGCCGTAATTGCCCGCGCTGCGCGCCTGATTGATCTCGTCGTAGCCGCGCGGTCCGTGGCCGGCCGAGTCGGTGTCGGCGTCGGGACCGACCTCGCCCCAGTACAGGAATCCGGTGTGCTTGTCTATCGAGATCCGGTACGGATTCCGATGGCCCATCGTGTAGATCTCGGGCCGCGTCTTCGCCATGCCCCGCGTGGCCTCACCCCCTGACCCCCTCTCCCGTTGGGAGAGGGGGAACAAGTTGCCATCGGGGATCGTGTACGTGCCATCCGGCTCGGGATGGATGCGCAGGATCTTGCCCCGCAGATCGTTCGTATTCGCCGACGACTTCTGGGCGTCCCAGGGCTCGCGGCCGGGACGTTCGTCGATCGGCGCGTAGTTCGTCGCGAACGGATTGCTGTTGTCGCCGGTCGAGAGCAAGAGATTGCCGTGCGCATCGAACGCGATCGAGCCGCCGGTGTGACAGCACGCGCGCCGTTGCGTCGGGATCTCGAGCATCACTTTTTTCGACGCGAGATCGAGTGAGTCGCCCACCATCGTGAACCGCGCGAGCACGTTCTTCGCGTCCGGCCCGGCCGGCGAGTAGTACATGTAGAGCCAGCCGTTCGTCGCGAAGCCGGGATCGGCGGCGAGGCCGAGCAGACCGTCTTCTGCCTGGCTCGAGTCGGCGTACTTCGTGCTGACCGGGATCGTCGCGATGCGGCGCACGCTGCCGTCGGCCCGCTTATACAGATTCACGTACCCGTGGCGCTCGATGAACACCACACGTTCATCCGCGCCTGGCAGCACGGCCACTTCGATCGGCTCATCGAGCTTGTCGGCGAGCACGACGCGCGTGAATCGGTTCTCTTCGGGTCGGGCGCGACTGAAATCGACCGTGCCGGTCCCGATCGCGTAGCGCAGCCCGCCGAGCAGGTGCTGCAGGAAGAGCGGCTCGGTGTAGGTCGCTTCGGTGTGTCCCATGTTGGTATACCACGCGCGTCCGCCGTCGACATCGTGATACCAGCTCATGGGGTGATGCGCGCCGTTGGTGCCGCCCTCGTAACTCGTCTCGTCGATCTCGACGAGCACGTGGATGGTCGGATCGATCGACTTGAAGTTATAGAACTCGTCGTCGCGCTCGAAGCTCAGCGGCATGCCTTTCGTCGAGACATGCGTCGTGTCGAGCACGCGGTAACGGCCGTGCCGGACGTTGGGGTTGCCCGGATGGCCGTTGAAGTAGGCGCCGGCCAGCCGGCCGTACCACGGCCAGTCGTACTCGGTGTCCGTCGCGGAGTGCACGCCGCAGTACCCGCCGCCCGCCTGGATGTAACGCTCGAACACATCCTGCTGCGCCGCGTTCAGGACGTCGCCCGTCGTGTTCAGAAAGACCACGGCGGCGTAGCGCGACAGGTTCTTTTGCGTGAAGGCGGTGGCGTCCTCAGTGGCGTCCACCGCGAAGCCATTCTCGAGACCGAGCTTTGTGATCGCGGCGACGCCGTTGGGGATCGAGCTGTGCCGAAACGCGGCGGTCTTGGAGAAGACGAGCACGCGCGGTTGTTGTGCGGCCACGGTGGCGAGCGAAGAGCACAGGGCGAGGCAGATGAGGGTGCGCATGGGCGCCAATCTGCAGTGATATGGTGCGTTTGACTACCGTGCGCGCTCGTGCAGAATCGTCCAGAGCACGCCGAATCTGTCGCGCACCTGCGCATAGCGCGACGCAAAGAATGTCTCCGCGATCGGCGATCCGATCTGTCCACCGTCTGACAGGACCTTGTAGACCCGCTCGGCCTCCGCCGCCGAGTCCACCGCGAGGTACAGATATGAGCTCCGGATCGGCTGGAAAACTTGCGCGGGAACGTCGTTTCCGATGAGCTCGACGCCGCCGACGTCCATGCGAGCGTGAATGACCGCCGTTTTGGGCTCATCCGGCGGTTTCACTCCGGGCGGCAGATCGCCGACCCGCATCACCATCGTGATCTTGCCGCCGAGGTGCATTTCGTAATAGCGGAATGCCGCTTCGCAGTTGCCGCCGAAATTGAGATGTGTGAACAGTTTCATTTGGTGAGACTGGGAATGTCGAGCTGCGCGAGTCGCCACGAGAGACCGGTGCGGTGAAACACGAACGTCACCAGGTCCCGGGCCCGACGCCGGGCGTTGCCCATGGTCACACCGAAGTCGGCGAGGTCACGGTATCCCATCCCGACCAGTACGACTTGCGTGTTCCCGCTGGCCGGGCTCGCAGTCGCTTCGATGGTCCCGTAGCGCGCGAGTCGAATGATGCCGCCGGCCGAGACCAGCTGGTTGACCATCTCGTCGCTCACTACACCGCCCAATATGGTACCGAGTCTTGCGCTCACCGGATTGGCGTGATTGCGCAAATCAGCCCTCAAATGCTCGCGCAGCGCGGGGAAGTCCACCACGGTTTTGAGCCCGGCCTCATCCCCGGCCTGGACCGCATCGCGGAAACGTTTCGCGGCGAGTCGCGGGGAGACGAATGCCCACGTACTCGCCGCGATGAGCAGAACGGCGATCAGAACCACCGGCCGTTTCATTGAGGCGGGAGGCTCGCCTCCACCACCGTACGCGTTTCCGCGCTCATGATGTCCACTTTGCCGCCGAGTTGGCGTAGCCGCTCACGCACGCCGGCGAGTCCCAGCGCCGTCAGCGGCGGTCCGGACGAGAGCGCGTCCGACAGTCCGGGCGGGACTGGCCCATGGATGATGATCTCCATGGCCGCCTCAGGTGTTGCTTTCAGCCGCACCACCACTTGGCGGGTGCCGGACCGCCCCACGACGTAGTTCAGGCATTCCTGCACGAGGCGAAACAGCACAATCTCCGCTTCTTTGGACACCAGGACCGGCTTGGTGGGCAACTCCAGGCTGACGCTCACTCGTTGGCCCGAAACAGCTTCGACGTACCAGCGCAGCGTCTCGATCAGACCGTTCTGCTCGAGGCGCGAGGGGTACAACATATGCGCGACGCGGCGGATGACGTCGGATGATGATTCCACCTTGGCGATGCTGTCTTCCACGTCGCGCAAGAGGACGACGTCACCCGATTTGAGGTGCGCCTTCACCCGATACAGGCTGCCGAGCACCGCGGTGAGGTAGCTGCTCGTGCGGTCGTGCAGCTGGCTCGCGAGTTGCTGCCGCTCGTCATCCTGGATCCGCAGCAGCCGGCCCGACAGCTCGCCAATGGCCGCTTCGGCTTTCCGTCGCTCGGTCAAGTCGCGCGTAATTTTGGCGAACCCGATGAGAGTGCCCTCATCATCGCGCACCGCCGTGATCACGACATCCGCCCAGAAGCGCGTCCCGTCTTTGCGGACGCGCCAGCCCTCATCTTCCACGCGTCCGTGCTCGACTGCGTCGCGCAAGAGCTGCGCGGGACGGCCGCGCTCCCGATCCTCAGGTGTGTAGAACATGGACATCGATCGACCGACGATCTCGTCGCGCGTGTATCCCTTGATCAATCGCGCGCCGTCGTTCCACGTCATGATCTTGCCCTCGGGATTGAGCATGAAGATCGCGTAGTCGCGCACGCGCGCGATCAACAGATTGCACAGCTTATTCTCGAGAAGGATCGGATCTATTGCGTCAGGCGAGGCCGGCATACGTAGCTCAGGGCGATTGGTGTAAGTCATACCGTGCGGCATCGCGAACGATTCCCATGATTCCGGGCTAACTCTCGGCGCGTCCAGAGCTAATAGCGGACCCCCCCCTTTCGGCGTCTATTTCCTCCGCACACTCGGGGGAGCGCGCGATGAGGACGATCAAGGGTCCGGCCATTTTCCTGGCGCAGTTTGCGGGCGACACGCCGCCCTTCAACAATCTGAAGAGCATCGCGCAGTGGGCCGCGGGACTGGGATTCAACGGCGTGCAGATTCCAACGTGGGACGCGCGCCTGTTCGACCTCCAGAAAGCGGCCGAGAGCCAGGCCTACTGTGACGAGGTCAAAGGCATCCTGGCCGAGCGCGGGCTGCAAGTCACCGAGCTATCGACGCATCTGCAAGGCCAGCTCGTGGCCGTGCATCCTGCCTACGACACCGCGTTCGACGCCTTCGCCGCGCCCGAAGTCCGCGGCAAACCGGCGGCGCGGACGGCCTGGGCGGTCGAGCAGGTCAAGAACGCCGCAAAAGCGTCGCGCCGCCTCGGCGTGACCGAGCACGCCACGTTTTCGGGCGCGCTGGCGTGGCCGTATATGTATCCCTGGCCGCAGCGGCCGGCGGGCCTCGTCGAGACGGCGTTCGACGAGCTGGCCCGGCGCTGGCGTCCGATCCTGGATTTTTTCGATGACCAGGGCGTCAACGCCTGCTTCGAAATTCATCCCGGCGAGGATCTGCACGATGGCGTGACGTTCGAGATGTTTCTCGAGCGCCTGGGCGGACACAAGCGTTGCAACCTGCTGTACGATCCCAGCCACTTCGTGCTGCAGCAGCTCGACTATCTGGAGTACATCGACCTCTATCACGACCGCATCCGCATGTTTCACGTCAAGGACGCCGAGTTCAACCCGACAGGGCGACAGGGCGTGTATGGTGGATTCCAGTCGTGGATCAATCGGGCGGGTCGGTTCCGGTCTTTGGGTGATGGGCAGGTGAACTTCAAGGCCATCTTCTCGAAGCTCGCGCAGTACGACTATCCCGGCTGGGCAGTGCTCGAGTGGGAGTGCTGCATCAAAAGCCCCGAGGATGGCGCACGCGAAGGCGCGCAGTTCGTCGCCGACCACATCATTCACACGACCGAAAAGGCGTTCGATGATTTCGCCGGCGCCGGCGCGGACCAGGCCGCCAATCGACGCATGCTCGGAATCTCCTAATGGGAGCCGGGAGCCGGGAGCAGGGAGCCGGGCCGCTTCGGTTGGGGATGGTTGGCGGCGGGCGCGGCGCGTTCATCGGCGGTGTGCATCGCCTGTGCGCACGCATGGACGGGCAGTACGAGCTGGTGGCGGGTGCGCTCTCCTCTGACCCGCAACGCGCCCAACAGTCTGGCGCCGAGCTCTCGCTCTCGCCGGACCGCGTCTACACCCGCTTTGCCGACATGGCAGCGGCCGAGGCGAAGCGGCCGGACGGTATCGAGGTCGTGAGCATTGTGACGCCGAACGACAGCCACCACGCCATCGCGCGGGCGTTTCTCGATCGCGGCATCGACGTGATCTGCGACAAGCCGATGACCACCACGATCGCCGACGCGCTCGACCTCGTGCAGACAGTGCGGCGGACCGGTCTCGTGTTCGGGGTCACGCACAACTACACGGGCTACCCGATGGTGCGTCAGGCGCGCGAGATGGTATCGGCCGGCGAGCTCGGAACGATCCGGGTGGTCAATGTCGAGTACGTGCAGGATTGGCTCACGACCAAAGTCGAAGACACCGGACAGAAGCAGGCCACGTGGCGCGTCGATCCCGAGCGCGCGGGCGCCGGCGGGAGCCTCGGCGACATCGGCACGCACGCGTACAATCTCGCGGGCTTCGTCTCAGGTCTCGCCACACGCGAGCTCGCCGCGGACCTCAGCCGCTTCGTGCCGGGCCGAAGACTCGATGACAACGTCCACATGTTGTTGCGCTTCGAGAACGGCGGGCGCGGCATGCTGTGGAGCAGCCAGGTCGCGCCCGGGAACGAGAACGCGCTCAAGCTGCGCGTGTACGGCGACAAGGGCGGGCTCGAGTGGCAGCAGGAGCATCCCAACCAGCTGCGCTTTACGCGCACCGGCCAACCGCCGCACGTGCTGTCGCGCGGCGGTCCACATTTGGGTTCCGACGCGCCGCGCGCGACTCGCATTCCGTCGGGACACCCCGAGGGCTATCTCGAGGCGTTCGCGAATCTGTATCGCGACCTGGCCGAGCAGATCCGGGCGCGGCGCGCGAAGCGCAAGCCTGACTCGGCTGCGCTGCTCGTGCCGACGGTCGAAGACGGTGCGGCCGGCGTCCAATTCATCCATGCGGCCGTGGAGTCGAGCGCGAAGAATGGGGGATGGGTAGGCCTTTAGCCTCCATGGCCTACCTGCTTTCTCTTCTCGCCGCCGGCTTTTACGGTGCCGCCGACTTCACCGGCGGGCTCGCCACGCGCCGTGCGGCGGCGATTCCGGTCGTCCTGTTGTCGCAAGCGTGCGGCCTCGTGCTCGTCGCGCTCGCGCTGCCGCTCTTTCCCGCCGCATCGCCGCACGCGGCCGACCTCTGGTGGGGCGCGGTCGCAGGACTCACCGGCGGCGCCGGTGTCGCGCTGCTGTATCGCGCGCTCGCCAGGGGCACGATGTCGATCGTGGCGCCGACCACTGCCGTCATCGCCGTCGCGCTGCCGGTGGTGACCTCGATCGGCCTCGGCGAGCGTCCCGGCTGGGTTCCGGTCATCGGCATTCTGTTGGGGATCCTGTCGATCGTGTTGGTCGGTTTGCAGCCTGCCCAGGCGTCCGTCACACCGTCCGCCGCCCGAGCTTCAGGTGTCGGCCCGGCGCTGCTCGCCGGCATCGGCGTCGGACTCTTTCTGATCGCCCTTGCCCAGGCGCGTCGCGAAGCGGGTCTGTGGCCGTTGCTGACCGACCGCATCGCATCCGTGGCCTTTTTCGCGATTCTCGCCGCTGTGGGACGCCGTTCGCTCCGGTTGCCGCAGCAGATCGTGGTGCTCGCCGTGGGTGGCGGCACGCTCGACATGATCGCCAACGGTCTCTATCTGTTCGCGGTGCAAATCGGGCCGTTCAGCGCCGTCGTGACGCTGTGCTCTCTGTATCCCGCGAGCACGGTGCTGCTGGCGCGTGGTGTCTTGGGTGAGCGGCTGAGCGCGTGGCAGACGGCAGGAGTGGTGACCGCGATCGTCGCGGTGTTGTTGATCGTATCCTGAGCGAAGCTGAGTATCGCTCGCCCCGTGTGAGCCTCGTCACTTCCCGGCCAGACCAAATCATTACTGTAGAGCCCGTCCTGCTAGCAGTCTCACGCGCGCCCTGGTAGGAGTTGCGATGATTACGACCACCGCGGTTCCGATGTCGCGGACCGATGCGTCTGCCGCAATCGGCCTGCTCCTGATTGCGGAGGCGGCCCTCTTTTTCACCTTCCTGTTTGTCGTGGGTCCAATCGCCATGCTGGTGCGGCTACTGCCGTTCGTGGCGGTGCTCGTGCTGTGTGCCGCGCTGTATTGGGGACAGAGCTGGGCGCGGTGGGCGCTCCTGGTTCCGATCGCCGTTCGCGTTCACAGGCTTGCACTCTTTACGGCCGCCGCCTGGGGCCTGCACCGCACGGGCGCCGCGCTCTTCATGACGCTGATCATTCTCGTCGAACTCGTCGCCGCGTTCCTGTTGGTCGATCAGTACTTCTTCTCACAAAAGGCTATCTCGGTGCCCAGAACGGGTCCGTAGCCGGCACGAATGTGATCGGCACTTCCTGGACGAAGGTGCCGAGCCAGCGCGCAAAATCCGCCATGCCATCCTGCTCGGACGGAATGTGCCCGAGGATGATCAAGGCCTTCTTCTGTCCGGCGGTAATGGCGTCCGCGACATACTCCACCGTCTCCCACTCACGCGCTTCGCCGATCACCAGCACATCGACGTCCTGACGCAACGCCTGGCGATGCCGGTCGAACCCGGCGGCGCCGGGCACCAGCACGATCTTGCTGACGCGCAGGCTCGAATCTCCGACGACGCGGATCGTGGGAGCAGGCAGGCGCCGGCGAATGGCGGCGGCGAGCGCCGCCAGTGTGGTCTCCGGCACGCAGTACAAAAACTCGTTCGCGCCGCGATAGCTGTCCCAGCCGAGTGCGTGGGCCAGGTCGGTTGCCATCGGCTCGGGGTGGCGTCTATGCCAGTGATCGTGCATCCGCACCACCACCATCCGATGCTCTCGGATAAACGCGCGCTTCGCGGCAGTCACGGAATCGTGCTCCGCCTCGAGCACGTCGAGCTTGTCGAGATGATCGAAAAAGGTGGGCTCGTGCGTGATCACCAGGTTCGCGCCGCGCGCCGCGGCCCGCTTGAGCACGTCGAAGGTCGCCATCATCGTGACCGCAATCCCGGTCACCCGCGCCGTGGAGTCGCCATCCTTGAACGTGTCCACCGTCGGCTCGGTCCACGGGACGCCGATGTTCTGCCTGATTCGCGCGACGACGTCTCGCGCGGTCAGAGGCTGCTGGGGCAGGGCAGTGCTCGGCGCGACGACGAGCGCTGACAGGACAAACCAGGCGGATGCACGCATTTAGGCCTCGTTTCTTGAGCCGCGACTAATCTACGCCACGTCCTTCAGGACGCGTGCAGTTACCGAGCCGGCGCTTCAGCGCGCGGTTACAACCTTCCGGCCATCTCCCCCATCCAACCCGCTGAATCCATCCCATGGGAGTCCCTATGCGCCTCGCCGTCCTCCTCCTCGCCGGGTGCCTGGCAACGCCGGTGCTCTCGGCCCAGCACCCCGTCCCCTCCGACGGGCAGTGGCTGATCGAATCCTCTGATCATGCGGGCAAGGTCGAGCTCACCGTCCGGTACGGCGACGGGCGGTATTCGAGCAACTGGGGCCGCGACATCGCGTTCAGTGAGCTGGTTGGCCTGTCCCGCGCGGACATGGACGGCGCGGGCACCAACGTCCATTTCAAGATCGTGAGATCCGCGGGCACCCTCACGTGCCAGGGGTGGTTCGAAGGCGGCAGGGGCTCGGGACATTTCACCTATGAGCCCAACCCCCAATTCGTGGCGGAGCTCGAGAAGCGCGGCATCAACGCGCCGACGGATTGGGAGCAGTTCCAGATGACCATGGCGGGCGTAGGACTCGAGCTCGTGGACGAGCTGCAGCGGCAGGGCTACAACCGCCCGACCGCCGGGGGCTTGGCGCGGATGGCGACGCACGGCGTAGACCTCGAATACGTCCAGGATATCGGGAGTCGGGGCTACAAACTGCAGGATACGGAGCGCCTGGTTCGGATGCGTGATCATGGTGTCGATCGGGACTTCATCGAATCGCTCAACGGCGCGGGCTACAAGAACCTGAGCGCGGAAGAGCTCGTGCGGATGCGCGATCACGGGGTCGATCCGGAGTTCATTGCCTCCCTCGACAGCGCGGGCTACAAGCGTCTCGACACCGAGAACCTGGTCCGCCTGCGCGATCACGGCGTTGACGGCGACTACATCGCGGACATGAAGGAAGCGGGGTACGCGCCCACGAACCCGGAGGAGCTCGTAGAGTCCCGCGACCACGGCGTTGATCCGAGCTACATCCGATCGCTGAAGGCGGTCGGGTACGACAAGCTCTCGCTGTATGAGCTGCGTCGCGCCCGGGACCACGGGGTAACGAGAGGATTTGTCGAGCGCGTGAAGGCCCGCGGATACGGCACGCCCGCGATCGAGGAAGTGATCCGGTTGCGCGATCGCGGCCTCGAGTAAAACCCGTAGCTTGAGGGATGGCTTCGCCCATCCCGTCGACCACTGAGCCCGCACTTCGCCGCGTGATCGGGATGGGCGGGCTCGCTGCTGCCATCTTCAACATCACCATCGGCGCCGCGATCTTCGTGCTGCCGGCGCACATGGCCGCGTCGCTCGGCGCCGCCGCGCCGCTCGCCTACGGAATCTGCATCGTCGCCACGGCCTTGATCGCGTTGTGCATCGCGGAAGCGGGGAGTCGCGTCGCACAGAGCGGCGGTCCCTATGCCTTCGTGCAAGTCGCCCTCGGCCCCTACGTCGGCTATCTCTGCGGCGTGTTGCTCTGGCTCGGCGTCACACTGGCCATGGGTGCCGTCGCCACGGTGCTGGTCGACGCACTGGCCACGTTAGTTCCGGCATTGAGCGGAACGGTGCCCCGCGCTCTGGTGCTCGTTGCCCTGTTCGCCGGACTCGCGACCGTGAATGCGCGCGGGGCCGACTGGGGCTCGCGCCTGAGCGGAATTGCGACGATCGCGAAACTCCTCCCGTTGCTCGCGTTCGTGGTGCTCGGCCTGTCCCACGTGCACGGCGCGAATCTGGCTATCACCACACTTCCCCCAATTGGGAAGATCGGCGAGGCCGGCTTGCTGCTGATGTTCGCCTTCTTTGGGATGGAGTCGGCGCTCCAAGTGAGCGGCGAAGTGATCGAGCCGGCGCACGTGGTCCCGCGCGCCATTGCGGTCGCACTCCTCGCGATCGGCCTGCTCTACGTATCCGTGCAACTGGTGGCGCAAGGCGTCCTCGGCGCGACACTTGCCACGCCGGAAGCCGCGAAGGCCCCGCTGGCGCTCGCGGCCGCGCAGTTCGCGGGGCCGGCGGGCGCGCGCCTGATTCTCGTCGGCATGATCGTGTCGACCTTTGGCTTCATGACCGGCATGATGTTGTCCACGCCCCGCACGCTGTTTGCGCTGGCATCCGACGGGTACCTGCCGCGGCCGCTGGCGCGCGTCCATCCCGTGCACCGCACCCCGCACGTCGCGATCGCCATCCAGGGTGTGATCGTGTTTGTCATCGCACTGACGGGCACGTACGTAAAGCTTGCGCTCATTGCGGACGTCTCGATTCTGCTCGTGTATCTCGCCTGTTGCCTCGGTACGTGGCGCCTGCGCCGCGATAACGTCGCCGCCGATGGAAGCATGCCATTCCGGATGCCCGGCGGCACCGTCGTGCCCTGGCTTGCGGCGGCCCTGATTGTCGGCTTGCTGATGCGGGCGACCGCCCAGGCGTGGCTGCTGACGCTTGGCGTGGTTGCCGTGGCTACGCTTGGGTTTTTCGTCCATCCCCGGAGGACACGATGACCGATCGCCGCACCTTCCTTAGTACGGTCGCCGCACTCAGTGCCGTCCCGGCGCTCGAGCGGCCAGCCTCGAATTCCGATGCGTGGCTCGGGCAGCTCAAGGGAAAGCACCGCCAACTGTTCGACGCGCCCGAGCCGGATGGCGGGACCGTGTTGCGCCACGTGCGCAGCTATCTCGATATCTGGCGCGACGCCTACGGCGTGCCCGAGCGCGATGTCAGCGTCGTCGTCGTGCTCTATGCCCGGACCGCGCCCTTCGGAGTTCAGGACGAGATGTGGGCCAAGTACAAACTCGGCGCGGCGCTCAATCTCAGCGACACAACGACCAGCGCCCCGCTCGTGCGCAACTATTTCGCGCACCCACAGCCCGGCGATCCCGTGGGCGACGGCACGCCTGAGAGCTCGATCGAGTCGCTGCAGCGCCGCGGCGCCGTATTCCTGCTCTGCAATAACTCCCTGCAGCGCTGGTCGGGGCGGCTCGAGAAACAGGGGCTTGGCAGCGCGGCGGAGATTCACGCCGATCTGCGGGCGCACGCGCTGCCGGGGGTGGTCATCGTGCCCGCCGCGATCATTGCCATGACCAAGGCGCAGGAGCACGGCTTCGCGTACGTCAGGTCGTAGCGAGGCTTAGGGCTTCGGTACGATCCGGTACAGGGTGCCGCCCTGCGTCATGATGTAGAGCTCGCCGCGCGCATCCTGCCCAAACGATGTGACAAATCGTCCCGGTGAGAGCTCCGCCGTCCAGTCGCGCTGGTCTGTCACCGCGCCAGCGACATACCGAAAGCTCTTCACGACCCCCGAACAATAGTCGGCGTACAAGTAGTGCTCGGCGAGCGCGGACACGCGCGTACCGCGGTACACGTAGCCGCCGATGATGGTGCAGTTGCCGGCCGAGTGATCGTACTCGAGAACCGGCGGCGTCTTGCCTGATTGATCGCAGCCGGTCGCGGGCTGGTAGCAGTGCATTCCTTCCATGCCGTTCCAGCCGTAGTTCGCGCCCTTGCCGAGGCCGGCGCTCGCCGGCGCGACATCGACTTCTTCCCAATTCGCCTGTCCCACGTCGCCGATATAGAGATCACCATTCGCGCGATCGAACGAGAAGCGCCACGGATTGCGCAGCCCGTACGCCCAGACCTCCGACCCGAGCGGATTGTCGGCGGGAATCGCGTGACCGATGGCGACGTCCACGTCGAGCCTGAGCAGCTTGCCAAGTAGCCGACTCGTGTTCTGCGCGTTTCCATTGGGATCGCCGCCGCCACCGCCGTCGCCGGTGGCCGCGTACAACTTGCCATCCCTGCCGAACTGCAGCTGGCCGCCGTTGTGGTTGTCGTAGTCGGGGTGTGGAATCGCGATGACCGTGTCCGCCGACGATTCATCGGCGACGTCGGGGTTCGCCGAGACGGTGTAGCGAACGATGCGGATGTCGCCATCCAGATTGTCGAGATAGACATACACCCGGCCGTTGCTGGCATACTGCGGGTGAAAGGCGATGCTGAGCAGGCCGCGTTCGCCATCCGAGGCGATCTTGCCGCGGAGGTCCAGGAACGGCGTCGCGAGCAGGGTGTCCCGCTTGAGAATGCGCACGCGTCCCGCCTGCTCAATGACAAAGAGCCGGTCCGAATCGCCGGGCGCTGACGTCGCAAACACCGGTGCCACGAATGTGCCGAGCGACTGCAGCGCCGGCGCAGGCGGCGGCGGTGGCGGCGGCGGGGGCGGCGGCGGCGGCGGCGGCGGGGGCGGCGGCGGCTGCGGCGGCGGCGGGGGTGGTGGTGGTGGCGGCGCTGGTGGAGAAGCGGGCGGCGGCACTGGAGGTACGGGCGGGGGCGTGGTGCCGGAGCAGGCCGCGAACAGGACCAGGAGCAGGACCAGCCGTTTCATGGCGCTGCCGTCTCGCATTTCCCGTGCCTCGCACAATGGGTTACATTCGCGGGACGAGACTTGAATGCGTCACCCATAACCTGGAGTAGACGTGTTAGCTGACCTGAGCATTTGGCATATCCTGATTCTTGTCGTGATCATCATGCTGCTGTTCGGCAGCAAGCGTATTCCCGAGATCGGGCGTTCCATCGGGAAGGGGATTAATGAGTTCAAGGCGGGACTGCGAGAGATTGGGTCCTCCAGCGAAGAGTTGCCGCCGCCGCCTCCTCGTCAAGGCGAGCAGGGCAACGTTCCTTCGGCGAGCAGTGGAGCACCGAAGCGGTTGAGCCAGTAATCGCGCGGGCCTTCGTGGGCGCGCGGCGTCTCGCCGCTGCATTCCCGTTGTTCCTCGCGCTTGCGGCGTGCAGCGAGAGCTCAGCCCCATCCGATCGACCCGACGAGTCTCCCGATTCCGGAATGATGCTGGTCCAGATCTCGGGAAAACTGTCCTACTCCAATACCTGGTCCGCGTTCGGCCAGTTCCGGGACCTGATGGCCGCCGACACGGGCGAGCTCTCGTTGCTCGGCGGCGCGGGGATCGACAGCGCGAACGTTCGCAACATGACGGTGGTGTTTCCGGGCCGCCTCCAAGCCGGGTCTTTCACAATCACACGATACGTCTACGGCGCCGTCCCGACGCAGCAGCCGGCGGCGTACGTGATCATGGACTCGTCATTGTTCGCGAGCATTCCGGGCGGTACGCTCACCGTGTCCAACGCCGCCTATCCCCCGCGACCCGGCCTCGATCCGGGACTCCTGAGTGGGACGATGGACTTTCACGCGGTCCGGCTGACGGCAGGTATCGGCGGACCGGTCGAGACCCACGATACCATCGCCGTGCACGCGGTCTTCGCGGCGCACTGGTATCACTATCTGCGTCCGAACGTCACAGTGACGTTGAGCGGCGGCGGCCCTCTGGTCGGGTCCTCGCTTGTCACCGTCGGTCAGTCGGTCGATGACGACCACGGCGGGAGGTTCGTCTCGTGGGAATCGGATTTCGACCGAGCGCCGGGGCCGAGTTTTCCGTACGAGATCTCGCAGGAGGTCCGGATCGCTGCTCCCGCAGTCGGCACCTATCCGCTCGGTCACCTGACGCCGGCGATCCATGCGGACGCCGCACAATGGCCGGCGGTATTCTCGGCGCTGTATTATCGCGACGATCCCCGCCTGGCACTGTCGGCGGGCGGCACTCTGAGTGTCACGAACTTCGTCGCCCCGACCGACGCGTATTACGGTGAGATCCAGGGCACGCTCGACGCACCCCTGGCGCTGTGGACCAACGATTCGACCGTCAGCGCCGACACGGTCCATGTCGTCGCCCATTTTGCTGTACAACTGTGGCCATTGGGCGGCATTCCAGCATCGACGCGGCTCCCCGCTCGCCTCTCCTACTGAGGCGGAATCGTCAGCGTCACCTGATCACCCGGGATCACGTTGATCGTTTCGCTGATCGGGTTCCGGTTCGCGCCAATCGGGTGAATCTCGAACTGGATTTGGGGTGAGATGCGGACGATGTCGGCGGGCAGCGTGAACGTCTGTGTTGAGAGTCCCGTGACGAAGCCCAGCCGGACGCGCTGACCCGCTCCCAGGACGAAGACGTTCATGTCGGAAAAGTTCTGGTTCTTCACCTGAACGGTCGTCTTCTGTTCAGGCTCCGGTGCGGCCGAGCTCCCGGAGTGGCGAGCGCACCCCGCGGTGAGTAAGGCCAGAGCGAGCAGCTTTCCTTTCATTATTCCTCCACTTGTCGGGAAGCGGTTTCGCGCACCAAGTTCCTACCCCGCTACCCTCACGGAGGAATCTTGCGCAAGACCCTGTTGCTTGCCGTCAACGTCCTGTGCGCCACGATGGTGGCAGCGCAGAACCCGCCCGCCCCAGCGGCCCCCCCGGCCGCCCCCGCACAAGCCAAGCTGTCGGTGCATTGGGAAGAATTAACCGCCGCAGACTTCAAGGATGCCATCACGCGGGCGCAGGGCACCTGCCTCCTGCCGTTCGGCATCATGGAGAAGCATGGCCCGCATCTGCCGCTCGGCAACGATCTCATCAACGTGCGCTACGTCGCGATCAATGCGGCGCAGCAAGAGTACGCCGTCGTGTTTCCCGAGTACTACTTCGGTCAGATCTTCGAAGCGAAGCATGAGCCGGGGACCGTCGCGTACAGTCGCGGCCTCCAGCTGCAGCTGCTGCAGGAGACGACGGACGAGATGGCGCGGAATGGCTGCAAGAAGATCATTATCGTGAACGGGCACGGCGGCAACAACAGCTTGCTGCCCTATTTCTCCCAATCACAGCTCGAGATGCCGCACGACTATGTCGTCTACGTGCAGAGCATCGCGCGCAGCGCGCCGGGCGAGCCGGCACACAAGTCCGATCGGTCGACCGACATGCACGCGGGGGAGAGCGAGACGTCGGTGACCATGATCGCGCGACCGGATCTGGTGCACCTCGATCGCGCGCGTCAGGAGTCGGGCGCCGATCAGGGGCGGCTCAAGGGACTCCCGGAAGGGCTCTACACCGGGATTTGGTGGTACGCGCGCTTTCCGAATCACTACGCCGGTGAAGGCGCCGTCGCCTCGCGCGAGCTCGGCGACTTCGAGGTCAAGGCGTGGACGAGCACGATCGTCCAGTCGATTCGTGCGGTCAAAGCCGACGCGGAAAGCCTGCGACTCCAGACCGAGTTCTACGAGCGGAGCAAACATCCGCTGGATACGCCGCAGTAGAACCAAAGCCCAATAACCTCCCCCTCGCCTTCGGCTGACTATCCGGGCAGAGCGTACAGTCAGGCCGCCACCTTGGAAGGCGAGGGGTTCCATGCAGAGACCGCTGCTCGTGTTTCTCCTCACGCTGTGCTGCGCATGCGCCGCGCAACGGACGCCGTCCCCCGGCTCGGGGCCGGGATGGGTCCCGCTGCCTTCCGGCGGCCGCCTGTATTACGAACTGGCGGGGAAGGGCGACACGATCGTCGTGCCGGGCGCCGTGTTCTGGTCCAGCGCGCTGCAGCCGCTCACCAAGAGTCATACGGTCATTTTCTACGACCTGCTCGGCCGCGGCCGCTCCGACACCGCCGGTACGTCCCGCATCGCGATGGACTCGATCCTGCACGACCTCGAAACGCTGCGGCAGTTCTTCCGGATGGAGAAGATGAGTCTCGTCGGCGTTTCCGTGAACGGCTTGGTCGTGTCCGCATATGCCGCCGCGCATCCCGATCGCGTGACGCGACTCGCGCTGGTCAATCCGATTGCTCCGACGGCGGACGCGCAGAGCTCCTACCGCCCGCCTGAGCGCACCACCCGGATCGATTCGAGTGCCCAACGCGAAATGATGCGGCTGCGCTCGAGTGGTGGAAGTCATGAGGCGATCTGCCGGCAATTCTGGAAGGCGAGTGGAGGATGGTTCGTCGGGGATCCCGCGTCGCTATCGCGCGTCGATCCGAGCTGGTGTGCCGTACCGAACGAGAATCTGGACGCCTCTCTGTTGTGGCTTGGCTACCTCGGCAGCACGTCAGGATCCTGGGATCTCACGGGGCCGGCGCGCGCGATCACGGCGCAGACGCTCGTCGTGCAGGCCGAGCGCGACTATTTTGCGAACCCGGCGGGGGCGAAGGCGTGGGCCGCCGCAATCCCCGGCGCCCGGTTACTGACTCTCCCCGGTCTTGGCCATCTGGCGTTGCTCGAGAAACCGGACGCCGTGAACGCACCGCTGCAGGAGTTCTTCGCCGGGCGGTGGCCTGCTGGTGCCGCGACCCCAGCCCCCGCCACCCCTGGCCGTTAGAGAGCCTAGCCGAGGAGTAGGCGGTCGATGCGGCGGCTGACGTCGCTCAAATACGCCGCATCGCCCTGCTCCAGCTCGGCGATGACGCTGCCGCCATAGCCGATCGCCGTGAATGCCGCGCGTACGGCGGGCCAGTCCACGTCGCCCTCGCCAAGGTTTACCCAGTCGTACCCGCCCTCTTTCCGCTTGAAATCCTTCAAATGGACTTTGACGACCCGCTTGCCCAGCGTGCGGATCCAATCCTGCGGATAGCCATAGAGCACGACGTTGCCGACATCGAACCAGGCCTTGATCCACGGGCTCTTGAACTCGTCGATGTACTGCGCCATCTCGAGGGGACTGAGCAGGAACTTGTTCCAGACCTCCTCGATGCCGATGACGACTTTCAGCTCCTGAGCCAGAGGGATGAGCTTCCGAATCTGCGCTTGCGAGCGCGTCCAGGCGTCGCGATAGGAAGTCTGGCCATTGACGACGGCGGGGACGAGCAGCACCACATCAGAGCCCCAGAGCTGCGCGTTGTGCAGCGACGTCCGCATGCCGTTCAGGCTCTTCTCGATGACGGCGGGGTCGTTCGACGAAAGCGGATACTGCCAGTGGTCTACGTTCATGACCGAATCGATGCGGATACCGGCGGCGTCCGCGGCCTGCTTCATCTCCTGCGCCTTGCCCCCATCGGGTTCGGTCAGTGCCTGCACCACCTCGAAGCCCGAGTCGCGGACCTGCTTGAAGCGATCGGCGTAGCTCAGCTTGTCCGAGACCATGTCGAAGACGAGGCCTTTTTTGAGTGCCGGCGGCGCCGCACGGACGGGCAGCCGCGAGAGTCCCGCGACTGCCAGAGAAGTCATCACGAATTCGCGACGTGTCGTGGACATGAGAGCCTCAGCCCAGCTTGGTCAGATCGAGTTTAGCGTCCCACACCTCAGTCGATTTCAGCAGATCGTCCCACGTCACTTCACGTCCCGTATAGGCGGCGGTCCGTGCCATGATGCACGAGAGGGCGGATTCGGCGCCCTTGTCCGCCTGGTTGTGAAACTTCCCGCTGTTGATGCTCTCGATGAACGCTTTTTTCTTCTCGGCGTCGGCATCCTGGAGGTTGGATGTGAAGTTGCCGGTGACTGAAAACGCCGCCGGCTGGGCGCCCTGCTGCACGACGAGCGGCGCCTGCCACGGTTGGTCGCCCCAAATGCCGAGTGGGCCGGTGTAGGGGGAGATGGCGGTGCCCTTGGTTCCGAAGAAGCGCTCGCTGACGTCCCACCAGCCTTTGGCGAACTGCGTCGAGCTGAACGTGACCTTCACGTCGTTCGGATAGTGGAAGACGGCGTTGTAGTTGCCGTAGCAGTCGCCATCGTCCGCGGGACGCCCGGCGCGTCCTCCGGTCGCGGCGACTTTCAGCGGATGCCCCTGGAGCACCCAGTTGCAGATGTCGATGACATGGATGTTCTGCTCGACGATGATATCGCCCGAGAGCACGCGATCGTGCACCCAGTTCCGCAACCGGCGCTCCGCGGGTGACGCATTGGGCCATGGCGGCCGGTCGATGTAGCCGGTCAGATAGTAGGCCTCGGCGCAGACGATGTTGCCGATCGCGCCGTTGTGGATGCGGTTCACGAGCTCGACGAACGGCGGGCAGTCGCGGATCTGAAAACCGACGTCGAGACTGAGCTTGCCCTGCGCGCGCTTGCCGATGTCGAGCACGCGCTTCGCGCCGGGCACGTCGACGGCCACCGGCTTCTCGAGGTAGACGTGTTTGCCTCCCGCGACGACGGTCTCGAGGTGCTGCACGTGGAAGAAGGGCGGGGTGGCGACGACGATCGCGTCCACGTCTTTCGAAGCGGCGATTTGCTCGAAGGCATGCGGGCCGACGAACAACCGCCTCGCATCGAGCGCCGCGTAGCCTTTTGCCTGCTGCATCTCATCGAAATGGGCGCGCGCCGCGTCGAGCTGGTCCTGGAACAGGTCGGCGAGCGCGACGACTTGCGCACCCCCGGTGTCCACGAGGTTCGACGCGTCCTCGGTGCCGCGTCCCCCGCAACCCAGCAGGCCGACTCGGATGGCGGAGTTGGCGCGCGTGCCGCGCACGAGCTCGGGTTTGATGAACATCGCCGCTGCGGCACTGCCGGTGACACCTAGGAACGTACGACGGTCGACGGTCGACATAGGTCCTCCGTTATGACATTTCAGTTGCCAGCCACGCTCGTGATTCGGACCATGACGGCCCCGTGCGCCGGCACGGTCGCGCTGAACTGGCGATCGAAGCTGCCGACGTCGGTGTGCGTCCAGACATTGCGCACCTTGGCCGTCCCCTTGAGGCGCAGCGACCACCACGGCACGGTGATCACCGTCTGCAATGCCGAGCGGTTCAGGAGCACGACGGCCCGCGAGCTGTCGGCGAGCGGCTTCGCCCACACCTGAAGATCGGGCCCAGGCAGCTCCACGATCATGCCCTGGATCCCCAGTGAGTCCTGATCGACCGCGATCACTTCCTTGTTCGTGAGGATGTCGCGGGTCGCCGCGCTCATCGTGCGCACATCGTTGCCGGCCAGGAGCGGCGCCGCCATGACCGCCCACAGGCTGAAGTGCGCGCGGTACTCGTCCTCGGTCATCCCGCCGTTCCCGATCTCGAGCATGTCGGGATCGTTCCAGCCGCCGGGACCCTCGGCGAGCGCGTACTGGGCATTGAGATCGACCCGGCTGATCATGCTTGCCCACGAGTCCTCGATGTCCCCGGTGGTGCGCCAGAGGTTGCCGGTGCGCGGTCCCCACTTCCACGGCTGATTCGAGCCCCACTCGCAGATACTGAATACGATCGCCCGGCCCGACTTCGCGAGCGCGTCCCGGAACTTCGCGTACTGTGCCGGCGCATCGAGGCCCTGCGCGTTGCACCAGTCTTCTTTCACGTAATCGACGCCCCATTCGGCGTACGTGCGGGCATCGAGCTCCTCCGAGCCATACGTCCCCGGCCGGCCCTGGCACGTGCGCCGGCCGGCGTCGGTGTAAATGCCGAATTTGAGTCCCTTCGAATGGACGTAATCGGCGAGCGGTTTGATCCCGCCAGGAAACCGCGTCGAATCGGCGACGATGCGGCCGGAGCGATCGCGGGCCACCTGCCAGCAGTCGTCGATGACGACGTACTGATATCCGGCGTCGCGCATGCCGCTCGCGGTGATCGCGTCCGCGGTCTCCCTGATCAGCTGTGCGCTGACGTCGCATCCGAAGTGATTCCAGCTGTTCCACCCCATCGGTGGCGTACGCGCGAGGCCGTTGTCGAGCGGGGGTCTCGGCCGGGGGCGGGCGCCACCAAGGATCACGGCGGAGCCAATACACCAGAGGAGAGCGTGCCGGACGGACATCTAGAACACCACCGTCTGAATGGAGTGGGGGCGAGACGGCACCGTCACGGCCGCGGTCCCAATACGGATGTGATAGTCGCTCGCCTTCGCCGTTGGATTCATCACGACGATTGCCACGGTGCCATCGGGATTCACGAACCCGGTCGCGAGCAGCATGCTGCGGCTCGGCGCGACGGCGATGCGCCTGGCGCCGGGCCGAATGAATTTCGAGAAGTGGCCGATGTAGTAGTACGAGTTCGTGTAAATCAGCCGGCCCGTACGTGTATCCGCGTGGATCGGCGCAAAACAGAAGTTGCCGACATGATTGGGCCCGCCTTTCTCATCGAGCAGAATGTTCCAGTCGGTCCACGCCTCGGCGCCCGAATTGAAATCGTGAATCATCGACCGCCCGTAGGCCTCGCCCAGATTCCAGCGGCCGTACGCCGTCGAGTCGAAATTCGCTGGAGTGCCCTCGGTGAAGATCAGATGTTTGGCCGGATAGAGCGTGTGTACCAACGCCACGTTGTCGTACATCTGCGTGCCGCCCGACCAGTCTTCGTACCAATGAAAGCCGATACCCCACGCGTACGGCGCGGCCTTGGGATCGTCGAAGATCGTCTGCGCGCGCTGCACGATCAGGTCGCGGTTGTGATCCCAGACGATGATGTTCACGTCCTTGAGGCCGCGCCGCGCCATCACGGGGCCGAGGTAGTCGCGGAGAAAGTCGCGCTCGTCCTCGGGCTGGTAGATGCATGATTCCCAGGTCTGCGTGGCCATCGGCTCGTTCTGGATCGTGATGGCCCACACGGGGACTCCAGCTCGACGATATTGCTCGACGAATTTTGTGTAGTAGAGCGCCCAGGCCTCGCGATACTCGGCGCGCAGATGCCCGCCGTGGAGCATGTCGTTGTTGTCCTTCATGTAGGCCGGCGGGCTCCACGGACTCGCGAAGAGCTTCATGCGGTTGCCGCTCGCGGCCAGCGCGCGCTTGATCAAGGGAATCTTGAACCGGAGATCGGGCGCGATGTTGAAGCTGGCGAGCGTCTTGTCGCCGTCGGTGACGTACGTGTAGCTCGCGCTCGAGAAGTCGCAGCTATTGATGTTCGTGCGCGCGAGCGTGTAGCCGATGCCGCGATCCGTGCTGTAGTACGCGGCCAGCAGTGAGTCCTGTTGCGCCGCGGGCAGCTTCGCAAACGTCTCGGCGGCGGCGTCGGTGAGCGCGCCGCCAATGCCGATCATCGTCTGGAACGTGCGGCGCGGGTCCGCGAAGACGTAGACCTGACCTTCGGAAATCGCGGCGGCCGGCTGGAACGAGAGCGTGTCGGGGGAAAGGCGCAGGGCCGAGCTATCGGCGGTCGTATAGACCACCGCACGCTTACCGATCAGCGTGGGTTGCTGAAGCAGCAGGAGAACCAGCAGGGCGTTCACGCGCTCCCCTTTCCGAGAGGAGCGACAATACCGCCTGCGTTAGACGCTGTCCACCTGCTTCTTAGCGAGATGGTTTCCTGGTTGGATGACGCAACCCGGAAATGGTTGTTTCAGTCGTTCGCGGCCGGTAGGGCGGGAAACTAGGTAGGGGCGCAGCATGCTGCGCCCCTACTGTCTATCGGCATTAGCGTCGTGGCCTGTTGCGGAACTACCGCGCGAGCGCCCGGGCTACCGCAGCCACGGCGAGGACCTTTTTTGAATCGGCAGAGCCCGCCGCGTCGCGGTCGAGCTGGGTAGCGAGCGCGGTCAAGGCATTCTTCCGGCTCGCCCCGCTCGCGCGCTCGGCATTCGTGAGCGATGTGCGTACGGCGCTAATCCTGTCTGCGGGCAGGCCTTTCGAGCGCTCGAGCTGGTCGACATACGCGCGCGCCACCACAAAGCTCGCCGGCCACGTCGCGCGTTGCTGATCCTGAACGTTCTGGTAGGCGACCTTCACGAGCTTCGCGGCGTCGATCTCGTTCTGTGACAAGAGCGCGCTGGGCTGGAGCTCGAACACATCGAGTCCGCGCGAGATCTCGGTGCTGTAGATGTAGCCGTTGTACCAGTACGCCGACCAGCTGCCCGCCATCTCGAGCTTGGTCGAGTCCATCGGACCGCGATCGAAGTACGCGATCTCCATGGGATGCGCGGGATCAGTGAAGTCGAACAGCGAGACGCCGCCCTGATACCAGCCCTGAATCATGATGTCGCGCCCGGGCACCGGAATGACGTTGCCGTTGTGCGCGACGCAGTTCTCGGTAGACGTCTGCGGCGCGGCCGGCTTGTAGTAGCCGCGGAATTGCAAAGCACGGCGGTTTTCGAGCGTGAAGATTGCGTCGGCGCCCCACTCCGGCTTGTCCGTGGCACGGCAGCGCGGCGCCACGCCGCCGCCCCATTCGTCCGTGAAGATCACCTTGGTGGCGTCGTTGCTGAACGTCGCGGAGTGCCAGTAGGCAAAGTTCGAGTCCGACGCGGCGGCGAGGCGAACCGGATGCGCCGGATCGCGAATGTCGAGCAGCAGGCCGTACCCTGCGCACGCGCCGCCGGCGAGGCCCATCTGCGGGTAGACAGTGATGTCGTGGCACTGATCAGGACCCATCGGCTGCCCGGTCGGCCCTTTCGGTGCGCCGAATTCAGCGTCGATGATGCCCTGGATCGCGCCGCGCAGTGCCGCGCTGTCGGCGCCGTTCGCCGCCGTCCGGCCGTTCTTCTTCGCAATGCTGTCCAGCAACGGCTGCACGAACGGCGGCGGCAGCACGATGGGGGACCCCTGGAATTTGATGACGTACGCGCCGGTCGCCGACGCCGAGTCCGCGAAGTGCGTGGCGGTGGCGGAGTCGGTCGAGCTCGGCCCGTGGCTCGGCGGCGCGTTCAGCGCCTCGAAGATGCGCGGCCGGCTGACGATGCTCGCCTGTTCAGGATGCGCGAGCGGCACACGGATGATGTCGATGCGGAATCGCGCGGAGGCCGTGTCCTGATAGGGTAGCGCACCGGAGCAGCCTGCCAGCTCCTCAGCGGGACGCACCGGCGCCTGGCCCGAGACGTAGATGTAGACGACGCTCGTGTCCTTCGGATCAGTGACCAGCGTATGCGTATGCGAGCCGCGGCAGGTTTGGACATTTGCGACGATGCGCGGCTTGGTGAGATCGCTGATGTCGATGACGCGAACGCCGCGGAAGCGCTCGGGGCTTGCCGGTGCCTGGACGCCCTGCGGCCCGCAGTCGACGCGACCGTTCTGCGATTCGCCGGAGAGAAACAGCAGATTCTTGTATACCGAGACGTCGTTCTGCTGCTCCGGGCAGCGCTCGGCGTGAACGAGTTTGGGCTGGGACGGGTCGGTGACATCCCAGATCGAATATCCCTGAAAGTTGCCCTGAATGACGTAATTGCCTTTGAACGCCACATCCGAGTTCATATAGCTGAAGTCGCCCGGCTCGGTTGGAATGAACTCCGCGGGCGGTTTGCTCGTGGAGACGAGCCGCATGTTCCAGGCCGCCTGCGCGGCATCCCACCAGCCAGCCTTCAGCCCGACGCGGGCATCGCGGACCGGCGTGCCACCGGCGCGCTCCTGTGCTGAGAGACAAGCGGCGATGGCGGCTGATGCGAGCAGAAAAATGCCGAGGCGCTGCGTAACCACGAGTAGGTGCTCCGTTTCGAAGGGGCGGTGAACGTACGGCTGCTGTGGGGGCTCGTCTAGGGTCTCGGCGCGGCGGGCTTGGCTGCGTAGATGAAGTCGTAGTAGTCGCGCATCGTCAGTTGACTCGCCGCTTCTGCATCGACGATGACGACGGCGTCCTTGTGCAGCTGCAGGGCGCTCGCGGTCACCATGCTCGTGACCGGCCCCTCGACGGTCTGCGCGATGGCCTTGGCCTTTCCTGGACCGCTCGCCACGAGCACGAGCTTGCGGGCTTCGAGGATCGTTCCCACACCCATCGTGATAGCGTAGACGGGGACGTCTTCGCGCCGCTCGAAGAACCGCGCGTTGTCGTCGATCGTCTGCTTGGAGAGGGTCTTGAGTCGCGTGCGCGAGTTCAGCGAGCTCGTGGGCTCGTTGAAGCCGATGTGCCCGTCCGTCCCGATGCCGAGGATCTGCAGGTCGATGCCGCCACACTCGACGATGCGGTTCTCATACCACTGGCAGAAGGCGGGATAGTTGCTGGTCGTTCCGGACGGGATGTTGATGTTGTGCGGCGGGATGTTCACGTGCTGGAAAAAATGCTCGTGCATGAAGTAGTGATAGCTCTGCGGATGGTTGACGTTCAGGCCGACGTACTCGTCCAGATTGAAGGTGGTCACCCGCGAGAAGTCGAGCTGCTCCTTCTTATGGAGCCGCACGAGCTCCTGGTACAGACCGAGCGGCGTCGAGCCCGTCGCCATGCCGAGCACGGCGTTGGGCTTGGTATTGAGCAGCTCCGCGACGATCTGGGCCGCGACTTTGCTCATCGCGGCGTAATTCGATTGGACGATGACTTCCATGAGATCTGGCCCTGGTGCTCAGTGCCTGACAGCCCGGGTCGAAACGAGGATGACCCCGCCTTCGTGGCCCGCCCCGTAGCGAGCGGGCGCCTGGATGCCATCGATATGCCGCATTTGCCCCACGCTGGAGATGCGAATCGACTTGAGGACCTCGACCCCGCCGACGTGGTTGTCGTCGACATAGACCTGAACGGGGTCGCCGGACCCGCGCTGACTCAACCAGTTTGGTCGCAACGTCTGGACCGCCTCGAACGCGGAATAAAACTGGCGCTGGCTGAGCTCCGCGGCGGTGAGTGTGCTGTAGTCCGCCTTGGGCGGGCCTTCCGGCTTGGAGCCGTGACTGCAGGCCGACGTCACCACCAGGGCCGTCACGCACGCGAGAGCCAGGAATGCGCGTGCCCACGAAGTCCAGCCCGATGGTGACGTCGACCTCCAGCCGGTTCTCACTGTCATCTGTCTCTGTCGCTGCTACATGCCCGTGCGCGGCTGCGCCGTCGGCGGCAGGATGCCGTTCAGGCGCAGGTAATTCGCTTCCTGCGAGTAGTGATCGGCCCAGTCTCCCACCGTGATGAACATCGCGGCGGCCATCGAGAACGGCCTCGGGCCAAACAGCTGGATCGGCGTGTTGAGCTTCGAGTCGTCGAGCTTCGCAAACGCCTGCTCGCAGAACGTAAACGTCTCCTTGAGCCGCGCGACGAGTGCGTCCTTGCCCAGCGTCGAATCGGCGGCGGTAGCGCGCGCCGGTGCGGTCACGCCGGCGACTTTGCCGCACAGCAGGTCGTTGCCCTCGTTCGCGAGGTGGACCTGAATCTGCGCGAAGCTCATCTGCGCGGGTGTCGGACGGTAGGTGTACTTGTCCGCCGGCATCGCCTCGGCGGCGGCGACGAGGATGCGCGCGAAGCGCTGCTCCATCTGGCGCAGCGCGTCCGAGACAGGATTGGCCGAGGCAGCGGGCGCCGCTGTCGTGGCCGTCGTGGCCTGAGCCGTCAGCGCCGTGGGCAGCGCGGTACAAGCGATCAGAAGAAGAGAAGCGCGTACCTGCATGGTGACCTCCAATGAAGGAATCAGTAACGCAGCCCCGATCCAAACGGATAGAGGGGCCGCGCGCTGTCGTGCGGCATGTCCGGCCGCTGTGCGGCGACGGCGTCCATGGACGATGGCAACTCGAACGGCAACTTCCCTTCGGGCCGACCACGGCCCGTCAACACGTCGATCAGTGCTGCATCGCTGACGCCAAAGTTCGCGAGCAACGCCCGCGCACCTTCCTTGATCGGCGTCAGAATCGCCGGACGATCGAGATACACGGTAACGATCGTCGGTACGGCCGTACTTACCCGCTTGAATGCTTCAAAATCGGGATCGCCATCCTTGAAGGCGAGGCTGCCTTCGTGAAGGAACTGTCCGAAGACGTACTGCGGGTGCAGGCGTTCGAACGGCGCGTTCAATCGCATGATCGCGACGTCCGCCTTCGCGGGATCGTCCACGACGGTCCATCCCTCGCCCGCCACCGCCTCGGGGCCGACGCCATGGAGGTATACGCGCAGGGCGCCTTTTTTCAGCGGCAGCAGTCCTCCTTTATTCTCGAGCAGCACCAGCGCCCGGCGCTGGGCGTCGAGCCCCGCGGCGCGGAACGCTTCGCTCCCTACGATCCGGTCCGCGGCCGCGGTGTCGACGTACGGATGCTCGAACAACCCTTGCGCGAACTTCTGCGTGAGAATCCGCACGACTGCGCTGTCGAGCTGCGCCTCCTTCAGCTCACCGGCGCGCACGGCCTCCACCAGCATATCGCCGCGCTCGGTACCGCCGAACTCGTCCACGCCGGCTTGCACGGCTTTGACGAACCGCGCGCGCATCGAGAGATCCTCGACCCCCCACGGCATTCCCAAATCGGCAAACGAGGGCCGTTCGCCTGCCGGTGCGCCGTTCCTGCACCGCTCATTGCAATCCCATGTGATTGCCCAATCGGTGACGACGATACCGCGGAATCCATAGCGGCCGCGCAGCATGTCAGTGAGGAGCTGACGGTTGTAGCCGGCGCCCACTGCTTCAATCGGCTTTCCGTCCCACGTGGCGCCCTGGAGAATCGAATAGGTCGGCATCACGCCGGCCGCGTGGGCAGCAAAGGCGCCCAGGAATGGACGAATGTGATAATCGAGGTTCGGGCCCGTGAACGTCGCGAACCGGCCGTAGAAGTTGTGGCTGTCGAATCCGTCTTTCGCGGCGCCGTATCCCACCCAGTGCTTCACGACGGTGACAACGCTTCCGGTATCGAGGCCGGTTTCACCGTGCTGGAATCCGGCGACGTAGGCGCGGACCATTCGCTCGGCCAGCGCGGCATCTTCGCCGAACGTGCCCGCGATCCGGCCCCAACGCGGCTCGGTCGCGAGGTCGGCCTGCGGCGAGAGGGCCATCTGGATGCCGACGGCCCGGTACTCCTGCCGCGCGATGTCGCCGAACGCCCGAGTCAGCGCGGTGTCGCCGATCGCGGCGAAGCCAAGTGCCTCGGGCCACTGCGAGAACTTATTGGTTTGCACGGTCGCGCCGACCACGCTCTGGAAGTGATTGCGCGGGTCGGTGCTGATCGTCAGGGGAATGCCGAGCCGCGTGCTCTCGGCGATGCGCTGGAGCAGATTGTTCTGCGTCGCGATGGTGGCGGGATCGGCGCTAAGTCGCGTGATCAGGTTCGTGACGTGGGCGCTGTCGATGAGCCTGC
>QHUB01000013.1 GCA_003221035.1 Gemmatimonadota bacterium | reverse complement strand
TCAGCCTGACGCCGACGTACTCGGCAAACGGCGACAGCGTCATGATTACCGTGACCGCGAACTGGAACAACGGCGACCAGCTCGTCATCTCGAATCTGTCGTTCAGGAATTTCAGCGCCCTCAGCGGTCCGGACACGTTGCTATTCACGGGCGGCAACGTCATCGGCGCAAAGGACAATCACAGCAAACAGATCATCCCTCTTCCGCCGGCCATCTCCTCCGCTGCCAGCCAATCCTTTGTCGTGAGTGACCCCGCCAGTGCGGTCAGCGCCATCACCATCGCCGAAGGTAATCCCGCGACGATCACCGCAGCGAATGACATCCGCATCCGCATCCCTGCCGCCTTCAACATGACGTGGAATACGGCGATCACGACGGCGACAATCGGCGGCAACGCCGCGGCAAAGGTGTCGACAACGGTGAGTTATCAGAATGCCGGCCAGGTGTTGGTACTGAATGTGACGACGAGCTTGGCATTCGGAGACAGCATCACCGTTTCCGGCCTGCAGTTCAACAATTTCACGGCGGCTTCCGCTGCCAGCAATCTCCAGCTCGTCACGTCCGGTGCCGCGGGCGGTCCGACGGTCGCGACCGACGACAAGACCAAGACCATCATCGCGAAGGTCTACGGCGTTTCGGTGAGCCCGCACAGCGCGAGTGCGAGCCGGCTGCCGAGTAACGGGACCAACTACACGATCGCGTTCACCGTCAGCAACGCCGGCAACGGCTTCACCAGCTACGACTTACTGACCACCAAGCGACCCGGCACCGCGCTGACCACGGTGTCGACGACTGGCACCGGCGTCACCCAAGGCGGTAATCCCGACAGCGCGCGAATGGCCAACGTCCAGAACGGCACTCCCGTCGTCGCGACGGTGACCTACTCGGTCGGCAACGTCGCGGCAGGCGTGATCGATACGCTCGTCTTCAAAGCGCGCGCCGTGGGCAGCGCCGCGACCGTCGATACGGGGAAACTCGCGGTCACGGTCGTGCGACCCAATCTCTCGGTGTTGAAGACCGTCGCGCCACCAGGATCGCCGTCCCCGGGCGCCAATCTCACGTACACGATCACCCTTACAAACGGCGGGAGCGAGAACGCGCTGAGCGTCGTTCACGTCGATTCGCTGCCGTCGCAGGTGGGGTTCAAGGTCGGTTCGGTGAGCACGACGCTACCGCTCGGTGTGAGTGGAACGGTCGCGTATTCGAACAACGGCGGGTCCACGTGGATCTACGTGCCGGTGAGCACGGGTTGCAGTGCGCCCGCGGGATACGACTACTGCGTTCGGGACATTCGGCTCTCGCTGAACAATCCGCTCAGCAACGTCGGACCCAATAACCAGGCGCAGATCGTGTTCGTGGCCAGGGTGAAGTGAGCGCTGGGGCGTTACCGCGGCAATTTCCATTCGGTAACCAGACCGTCTGGCGTCAAAGCTAAGAGCTTTATTCGCAGTGGGTTAGACATGGCATGGTAGGTGCGTTTACAGCAGTTCGAAAGGGGAAAAGACATGAGGAAGATCTCGAGGCTGTTGGTAGTGCTGCTCGTGACGTGCGTCGCCGCGCTCCGCGCTCAAGCGCCCGCGCAGCGTCCGCTCGTTGTCACGGCGGAAAACCTGATGGCCAAGGACCGAGCGAACTCGGAAGCGGTCGTGCCGGGTGACGTGCTGCGCTATCGCCTGCACTTCACGAACACGAATTCCGGCGACGTGCGCGGTGTGGTGTTCACGAATCCCGTCCCCACGGGATTGCGCTACGTCGACGGCTCGGCAGGCGCCGATCGCGAGGACGTATTGGTCGAATACTCGGCTGACGGCGGGAAGACCTACTCGACCCGCCCGATGGTGTCGGAAGTCGTTGCAGGCAAGCGGGTGCAGAAGCCGGCTTCGCCTCAGCAGTACACCCACGTTCGCTGGACGGTGCGTGGCTCGATTGCGTCGGGTGCGAGCGTGACGGCGGAGTTTCGCGCAGAGCTGCCGGCCGCGCATCCGGATTCGTCATCTCACAGAGCGCCATAACGGCGTGCGGTAGTGAACACAAGGAGAAACACCATGTTGCAGCGGCTTATCACCAGACTGGGGATCACGCTCGGCGTCGCCGTGTTGCTGGCGGCGACGGCTGCGGTCCCCGTGAATGCCCAGACCCCTGAGGGGACGGTCATTCACAACGTCGCGACGGTGAGCTTCACCGACGCGAACAGTAACGCGTACGCCACGGTATCCGCCTCGGTCGACGTCACGGTCGGCTTCGTGGCGGGCCTCGACGTCATCGCCTCGGCGGCGACCGTCGGCCCGGCGTCGCCCAGCGCCAACGACACGCTGTTCTTCCCGGTGAACAACATCGGGAACGGCATCGACAGCGTGACGATATCCCAGGTCATCTCTGTCGCCGGCATCATCACGGTGACGGGATATCGCGTCGGCGCGACCACGTATGCCTCACTCGCGGCGCTCAATACGGCGCTCGCGGGCTCGGGCATCGCGCAGGGCGCCAGCATCACCGTCAAGGTCGTCTACAGCGTGACGGCCGGAACCGGTGGCTTGTCCACTGTCTACACGCTGACCGCGACCTCACGGCGCAACAGCAGCGTGTCGGACAACGACGCCACGACTGTGACGCCGAACCTCACGGCCGCCGTGGCCGTGACGCCCGATGGCGGGCAGAACGTGCAGCGTCTGCCCAGCAACGGGACGAACTACACCTTCACCTTCACCGTGACGAACAACGCGACCGGGCCGGACGGCTTCGACTTGCTGGCGTCACATCCGGGCACGGCGATCACGATCGTGTCGGTGAACGGTACGGCGGGCGACAGCGCGCGTATCCTCGCCCTGGCGTCGGGCGCGTCGCAGAGCATCGCCGTGGTGTACTCGATCGGCAACGTGGCGGCAGGGACCGTCGATACACTGGTCCTGAAAGCCCGCTCGCTGGCGAGCCCCGCGACGAGCGACAACGGCTTCGCTGATATGTCGGTGGTGCGGCCGTCGCTCACGATCGTCAAAGTCGCGTTCCGCGACGATAAGACGACGCCCGTCGGCGCCGGCACCGTGGTGCCCGGGGAGTTCATTCAGTACCGCATCACCGTCACCAACGCCGGCTCGGCCGTGGCGACAACGGTGCAGGTGACCGACGCCCTGCCCCCGGAACTGACGTTCTCCTCGACGACGGCGGATGCGGCGGGTTGGACACTCTCCAACGTCGGCAACAACGTCACCGGCGACTTGTCGGGTAACCTCGCTATCGCTGCGAGCCGCTTCTTCTGGGTTCGCGCGAGCGTGAACTGAGAATCAACTGGTGCTTCTCCTTGGAAGCCCCGCCAAAGGACCGGCGGGGCTTCGCTTTCCGGGTTACCGGCATCGTTTCCGCGCGGTAACGACCGCAAAAGCGGTGGAGCGGCACCTCGGATCGTGCTTCTAAACCTTTGAGTGGTATAGGCTTATGGCATGGCACCGCAGCTCGCTGCGGCACGACCCGTGCTTTCTGGCTGTGCGGAGGGACGATGGCACAAGTCACTGGACTGAAGACAACGCAAGGAGGTGCGAGCGGGATGCTGGTGATCCTGAGCTCGCTGCTTGCTGTCTTCGCCGGTGATCTGAATGCGCAAACCCCTCCGGGCACCGTGATTCGCAACCTCGCCACCGTGAACTATCAGGCGGCCACCGGCGTCAGCTTCAGCCCCATTTCCGACTCCGCATTCGTCACCGTTGGCTCGCCGCTCGGTATCGCTGTCACGCTCACGAAGTCCGCCGATCTCGCGAGCGGCACGCTCGGCGACATCGTCACCTACACCATTGCCTACCAGGGCCTCGGCGGCGCGACCGCGACGAACGTCGCGATCAACGACGTCCTGCCTGCCGGCGCGGTGTACGTCCCGGCGAGCATCGCGTTGAACGGTGCGCCCCTCACCGATGTCACCGGCGATGACGCCGGCTCGTTCAACGCCGCGGCGCGGCGCGTGACTGTGACGCTGGCGACTGTGACCGGCAGCGACGCCGGCACGGTGACGTTCCGCGCCCGTCTCGACGGTACCGCGTCGGCCCTCAACGTCGCGAAGGTTGCATACACGACGCCGGGTGGTCCCGATTCCGCGACGTCCAACGCGGTCCAGACCACGCTGCTCTTCTCGAGCATCTCAGTCGTCAAGCTGCTCGATCTGCCGGTGGCCCCGGCGATCGCGCGCGTGGGCGACGCCGTGCAGTACCGCATCCGCTACGACAACCCCGCGAGTAGCGTGATCGCGCGCAACGTGATCGTGACCGACACCCTGCCGGCGTTCCTCCAGTATGTGGGCTCGGTTCCTGCGGCCTCGGTGTCCGGCTCCGTGCTGACCTGGACGCTCGGTGACATCGCGGCCGGCGCGACCGCGGACATCACGATCCAGACGCAGGTCGCCGCGACGCTGCCAGACTCGATGAGTGTGATCAACCGCGCCGAGCTGGCGCTGGACAACGGTCCCGCGGTGAGCAATTCGGCGCCGCCAGTGCTTCTCTTGCTCGCGGGGACCGGCCAGCTGACGCTCGGCAAAGCCGCCGACGTACTTGAAGCGGGACTCGGCGAGACGGTGCCGTACACGCTGACACTCCAAAACGTCGGCACGACGCCACTGAGCGATTTCCGAATCGCCGACCGGTTGCCCGAGGGTGGCCGCTACGCGTCAGGCAGCGCACTCGGCGTCGATTCCGCGGTCGCGAACGGCCGCGATGTGACGTTCTACCTCGCGGGACCGATCGCGGCGGGCGCTGCGTTCCGCGTGCGCTACCAGGTCGCGATCGTCTCGGCCGGCGGTGATGTGCTGCAGAATACCGCCGTCGCCACCGCCGAGGCCGGGACAATCCAGACGACACCCGCGACGGCGTGGGTGCGCATTCGTCATGCCTGGCCGCTCGAGACTCGCGCCGTCATCGGCAAGGTCTTCGTTGACGCCAACGCAAACGGCCAGCAGGACGCGGATGAGCAGGGCGTGCAGGGCGTCGACGTGTGGACCGACGACGGCGAAATAGCGACGACCGACGCCGATGGCCGGTTCTCGTTCCAGAACATGCGTCCGGGCCGTCACGTCTATCGCATCGATCCGGCGACGTTGCCGGCGGGGTTCCGTGTGCCCGACCCCGCGCAGTCACGTGACGGCTCGGGCTGGACGACGCCGCGCGTCAACTTCGCGCTCGGGACGGCGGCGGCGAGCTCGGCGGCGGCCAGCACAGCGGCGGCGACCGGTATACCGGCGGTGATGACGACGGCGGCAAGTGCAGCGGCGGCACATGCGACACCACCGTTGCCGCCTCTCGCCGCTCCCGCGGCGCCGCCTCAGCTTGCCGCCGCCGCCCTTTGCGGCGACTTCTCAGCGGTCCTTCCGGGCTCGCAGACCGACCACGCGGCGGTCGCCTACTTCGAGCGCAACGAGTCGCGCCCGCACTACATCCTGAACCTCGCCGACCTCGGCAAGCGGGTGCAGGACTTCTTGCGCGCGCACCCCGATTGCGGGGTGGAGATCGTCGGCCATACCGACACGAGCGACGTGGTCGGTGGCCCGTTCTTCACCAATCAGCGGTTGTCTGAAGAGCGCGCGCGCTGGGTCGCGTATCAGCTGCAGTTCAACGGATTGGCGAATCTGATCGACGGCGTCATAGGTCGCGCGGATCAGGAGCCGTTTGCCGGGTCCGGCGATACGACCCTGGCGCGCGAGCGGCGCGTCGAGCTCCGGATCGTGAATCGGCATCCGCGCGTTGCGCGCTTCGCGCACGCGCTGGACGTTGTGGGCCCGCCGCCGGTCGCCGTAGCCCCTCAGGGCCTGACGATCCCGGCGCTGCGCGACTCCGCCGCGCGTGCCGATGAGCAGCGCCGCGCGATCGTGGCTGGGCCCGCCGTGACGGTGTTCGCGCCGGCTGACGGCTCGATCCTGACCACCGACCGCGTCTTCATCGGCGTGCACGGCGAGGCCGGCGCGACGGTCGTGCTGTTCGATGGCGCCACGCGCCTTGCCGACGGAGAGGTTCGCGGCGACGGTGTCCACGACTTCATCGCGGTGCCGCTCGCGCGCGGGCCGCATCGCTTGCGCGTGCGGATGGTGAACTCGTGGTCGCAGGAGCGGTGGGACAGTCTCGACGTCCACGTCTCGGGGCGGCCGGCGAACATCCTCTATGAAGGATCGAAGCTCGTACTCGCCGCGGGCGGCCAGCGGGTGGATACCGCGTATGCACACGTCTTGGACCAGTGGGGTGTGCCGGTAGTGACGGGCGCGCTCGTGACCGTTGTTGCTGATGGCGCGGAAGTGATGAATGCGGACGAGGACCGATTGTCCGTCGGCCTGCAAGTGAAGGCCGATTCCACCGGCGTCGTGGCGCTGAAGCTGCGCGGCGGGCGCGATGTGCGGTTGGGGTCGCTCGTCCTGCGCTCCGCAAACGCGAACGCACATGTGCAGCTCGAGATCTTGCCCGAGGCTCGCCCCTTCATGATGACGGCTGCGGGCCAGGTGGGTGTGGGCGCGAGCCCGGATGCATTCGGCTCCGCCACCGCGCGCGGCCGCCTGGATGCGCGCACCTCGGTGCTTGTGAGCGTCGATTCACGCCAGCTCGACGGCGGCAGCAATCAGTTCGGTCGCTCCGTCGATCCGCTCGGCGACGCGCAGTACCCGATCCTCGGGGACGCGAGCGTCACCCGCAGCCGCAGCGCTTCGCGCTACGCCGTGGCCGCACGCGTCGAGCGGGGACTCGACTGGATGGCGTTCGGCGATCTCACGACCGGCGCGTTCGCGAGTGGGCTTGCGCTCTCGGGCTACGATCGCGCGCTCGCGGGCGTCGCCGGTCGCGTGACCACAGGCGCGGTCGTGTGGCAGGGTTTCGGCAGCACGAGCAGCGAGCGCCTGGCGCAGCAGCAAATCCGAGGCGCCGGAATGTCCGGGCCGTACGACATCAGCCTCGGCATCGTGGCGGGCACCGAGAAGGTTGTGCTCGAGACGCGTGCGTTCGACAATCCGCAGCAAGCGCTGGCGCGCCAGACACTCACGCGCTACCTCGATTACGACATCGACTACGAGCATGGCCTGCTGTTGTTCAAGCATCCCGTGCCCGCGACTGATCCGTCGGGCAACCCTGTGTTCATCATGCTGACCTACGGGACGGACAACGGCGGCGCCGAGTCGACGGTGTGGGGCCTTCGTGCCACCGCCGACGCGCGCGCACTCGTGGGTCACGAAGCGCTCGACTCGCTGCGCATCGGCTCGACCTTCATCCGCGACGGCCGCCCCGGCGCCGAGCGCGACCTGGCCGGCATCGATTTCGGCGCGCAGCGTCTGGGACGGCTGACGTTCCACGGCGAGCTGGCGCACTCGCAGACGCCCGATTCGGCCGGGTTCGCGACTACAATCGGCGGCTCGGTGCTGCTGGCGAAAGGCTTGACGGTCTCGGGCGACTGGCTGCGCACGGATCGCGAGTTCAAGAACCCGGCGAACATCGCGCTCACCGGCGGCACCGAAGATCTGCGCCTCGGCGCCCGCTTCGTCGTGGGTGGCAGTGAGATCCGTGTCGAGCACTCGGCGCAATCCTTCGATCTCCAGAACGTGAGCCGCATGAAGTCCGGCGCGTTTGTCGCGCAACGCTTCGGCGCACTGCGCGCCGAGGCTGGCATCTCTGCGAGCCGGCTGAATACCGGCACGACCGATGATGCCACGCAGGCGAGCGAGTTCCGGCTCGTCTGGGCGCCGCTGTCCGCGCTCAACTTCAGCGCCGAAGCACGCCGTCACTTGGGTCAGGGGATCAGCGCGGTGCAGCCCGACTACATCGGCGCCGGGGTCGCGCTCAAAGTGAATCCGCACACCACCTTTGAGCTGACCCACCGTCAGGTCGAGCTGCCCGGCGGCTTGGGCTACGGCGTCACGAGCCTGGGCGGCCGCTCAGATGTCGGCGTGGGGACGCAGGCCTGGGGCTCGTATCAACTTGCCGGCGCCAATGGCGGGCACGTGGCGGCCGTCGTGGGCTTGAACAACCGGTTGCATGTCGGCACGGCGTGGACGCTCAACACGCTGTTTGAGCGTCGCTTCGGCTTGAACAACGCCCCCACGGCGGACCCGATCCGCGCGCTGCCGTTCCTGCAGTCGGAAGAGAATTACTGGTCGGCCGGTTTCGGCGCCGAGTATCTGCCGGAGCAGTCGCCGTATCGCTTCAGCCTCCGCAGCGAGTGGCGCGATGGTGAAGAGCGCACCAGCAAGCTCTTGTCCATGGCGGGCGCGGCCGATCTCACGAAGTCGTTCGCGGTGCTGACGCGCCAGGAGTTCCAAGCCTCCGACGACCGCCAGTCCACCGGCTGGGTCAGTCACCAGCGTATCGCGTCGCTGAACGGGCTCGCGTTCCGGCCCGTGGGCAACGACGCGCTGAACCTGCTCGCCAAAGTCGAATTGATTGACGAGCGCAATCCGCTGGGTGGTGGAGTGCTTACCGCGCAGACCGGCCACGAAGCCCGCCGGATTCTGACCGCGGAAGCGATCTGGTCGCCGACGTCGCGGCTCGAGCTCGGCGCGCGCTACGCGTTTCGCACCGCCGACGCGACAGTCACGCACTCGGACAGCGTCGTTCAGCCGCTCTCGTCCGCAGCCGACTACATCGGCTCGAGGCTCGATATCGGCATGACGCCGTGGGCGCGCATCCGCGGCGACGGGCGGCTGTTGCACGAGCGCACGAGCGGCACGATCCGCTGGGATGCGGCGCCGCAGCTCGTCTTGCTGCCGGTGCGCGGGATGGAGATCGCCAGCGGCTACCGCATCGGCGATCTCCACGATCCCGATTTTGCGGTGCGCGGCGGTTCGGGATGGTTCATGACGATTGGCGCGACGATCACCGAACAGTCGGTAGCGAGCATCGCGAGCTTCTGGCATTCACGGGGGAACCAATGACGTTGCAATGTCCGCACTGCGGTGAAGCTGCGACGCACGAGCGCCGGGACGTGCTCGGGCTGTTTGTTATCTGCCCGACGTGCGAGCGCCACTTCCCCTGGAGCGGGGCGAAGTCGCCTTCACCGACCCACCCAGCGCCGGATCTTTTCGAGGGCGACGTGTAGGCTCAGCGGCTTCACCAGGTAGTCCATGGCGCCGGCCTCGAGGCCGCGCAGCTGCTCGGTTTCACTGCGATGACGCGTGGTAAAGACGACGCGGAATCTTCCGGGACATTCCCGCTGCAGCTCGGCAAAAATCGAATGGCCGTCGAGCGCCGGTTGATCCAGGTCGAGCAGCAATAACGGCGGCCTCGGGCTGTCGCGGGTGTCCATCCGCTTGAGAACGTCGAGGGCCTCGCGCCCACTCCGGAAATGGAGATAGCGGTAGCCGCGCGCCTCCAATCCAAACGTGAGCAGCTCAGCGAGCGCGGGATCGTCTTCGACGACGATCACTTCCGGGACACCGGAAGGCTCCGGTTCAGGGGCGGCGGGAGGCGGCAACGGGGCGGCGCGGTGAGGCGGCGGCGAAGGCTGTTTCGTGAACAACGCCGCAGCCAGACGCCGCACGAACGCTCGCGCAACCTTTCCCCTTTCCCCAGTCCCGTTTCCCGGCTGCTCGAGCCACTGCTTGGCCGCCTCTTCCAGCTCGGCGGCGACGGTGGAGGCCTGCGGGAAACCAAAGGATCCGGCGGAACCGTGCAGCCGATGGGCATCGCGGCGGAGCTCCTCGATTGCGGCCGCGTCGACGTCCGCGATAATCAGCCGCTCGGCCAACTCTGCAATCGCGCCGAGCTGATCACGAGCGCCTTGGAGGTATTGGTTTCGGGCCCCGGGCGGCAGCCCGAAGTCGTCAACTCGAGCCTGACTCACGGGGTCCAAGATATAGCTAGCTTGTTTTTCGACCTAATGACCGACCGTGACGACTCTCACGTTGGACTCTGCGCGACCTGTAACTGGGTGCGAATTGTGACCAACCGGCGTGGCTCGGTGTTTTACCGCTGCCTGCGGGCCGATACGGACCCGCGGTTTCTCCGCTACCCGCCCCTGCCAGTGCGGAGCTGTCCGGGCTACGAGCGGCGTGCCCCCTCCGAGGGTGCGGAACTCGGGGGCGATCACAAAGAGCGCTAGGGCGCCGCGCATTTCCGCGATGATGTGGGCAAAGAGGAACGTCCCCACGGTGGGGAGGCCTCTAGGACGCGCAGGCCCTCCCCACGGTCCTCTCAAGCGAATTCCATGCCGGGTGTTTCCCCAGGTTGCGTAGTGCTCGAATGTGATCTCTCTCACTTGCAGATTGCCCACCACTCATTCACTTTGGTGCCGCGTCTATCTCCTTGGCCGAAAGGGCTTTGTGATTCAGCAGTTCGTCCTGAAGAACTTCGAGCGCATTCTGGTGGTCCTGCTCGTGGCATCGCTGTTGGTCATCAATTCATTGATCGACCAGAAGGTGGCGTTTCTCAGCTTCTATTATCTGCCGATCATTCTCGCCGGCTTCTACGGGGGCCGGCGATTTGCTTTCGTCTCGGGTCTCTTCGTCGCCGCGCTCGTGTTTTTCTTCCAGGCCGTTGATGGCTGGGGGATGGAAGAGGGTCTCACGCAAGCCGCGGCGCTTACGCTCGTGCCGTGGGCCGGTTTTCTGGTCGTGACGGGATACGTGGTGGGGAGTCTCGCCGAGCAACGCGCGGCGCGTGTCGTCGACTTGAAGAACGCCTATCTCGCGACGCTGGAAGTTCTGACCTATCACATCGAATCCGCCGAGAACAATCAGGAAGGCCATTCGACGCGCGTGGCCGAGCTCGCGGCCGCGATCGGATCGGAATTGAAGCTGTCCAGCGTCGAGCTCGAAAACCTCCGAATCGCCGCTTTACTCCACGAAGTCGGCACCGCCGACCAGCGTCTGCTGAAATTGTTGTCGCGGTCGGTCACGAACGAGTCGTTGACGGTCGGGCGCGCGCTCAAGGGAGCGGCGGAGATCATCGCCGAGTACTCGCATTACTACGAGATCGTGGGCGACGATTGGGATGTCGAGTCCTTGCCGATGGCGATCACCGTGAAGGTGCTCGCGGTCGCCGACGCGTTCGAGACACTGCAAATGGCGACGCCGGTACGTCCGGCGTTCACGCGCTGGAGCGCACTCGAAGAGCTGGAGAAAGGCGCCGGCAAGACCTTCGCGCGCGAAGCGGTGCGCGCGTTACGCGTGATCGCGGGACGGCCCGAGGCGCTGCGCGCTAGCTAGTCGAATCGGGCGGCGGAGCTTTCCGCCCGCTCGCCACTCCCCCCGCCACACCCACGCCCAACGCGACGGCCGTGCCGACGGTCACGATCGGCAGCAGCGCGACCGGCAATGCGACCACCGCGGCCGCGACTCCCGCAACGAGCGGCGCCGATGGTTTCTTCACGGCGTCCACGTACCGCAGGCGGCGCCGGACAAAATCACGCGAGATAACGAAGCCGCCGACGAGTGCGGCGGCAGTGACGATCAGCCCAATCATGGTGTTCTCCTGTAGGTACCGCGCTCTACGCAACTTGCGCGGGTGCCGTTTCAGGCGCAATTCTCGTTTCGGATGGCAAATCGGCTCCGCGATATCGATGCCGCCGACCGCGCGCAGCTGCTGAAGGTGGTCGTCTATTTCGGACCTGCCTGCTTCGTCCTGCTCGGCATGTTGTGGTACTTCATGCTCCGGCAGGGATGGATCTCTCGTTGGGTCTTCGTCGCGCTCCTCGTTCTCAACATTCCGTTCGCCATCCTCGGCATCTTTGCGATTCATCGCTCGGTCGCCGCGGCATCCACCGGACTCGTCAAGACGATCTTCGCCGTGGGCGATATCGCGCCGGCCCGCAGTTATCCGCGCCAGGACGTGCTCATCGTGCAAGGCAAGTATGCGGAGGCCGCGGACTGGTTTCGGGATCATCTGCGGATCGAGCCGGGCGATCACGAAGCGCGGCTGCGCCTCGCACACCTCCTGGAGATGCATCTCAAGGGTCATGGGGAAGCCGAGCGGCTGTACCTCGAGATCCGCGCCGCCGTTCCGCCGGCGAATCCGCGCGAGTTGATGCGTGCCGCGAATGGACTGATCGATGTCTACCGCAAGATCGGGAAGACCGGCCGCCTGAGGGTCGAGTTGGCTCGCTTCGTTGCACGCTACCGCGGCTCGCCGCTCGCGGATGGCGCGGCGCGCGAGCTCAAGGAATTGAAGGACGCCGAGCTCACCAACGAATCGCCGCGCTCCCCCACGTAAACCCCGATCCAAACGCCGTCAGTACGAGGACGTCGCCCGTCCGCAGACGTCCTTCCGCCAGCGCTTCGTCGAGCGCGATGGGAATCGATGCCGCGGTGGTGTTGCCGTACTTCTGAATGTTGATGTACACCTGATCGTCCCGCAGGCCTGCGGCTTTCTGGACCATCTCGATGATGCGCAGGTTGGCTTGATGCGGGACCAGCAGGGTGACGTCGGTGGGCGAGAGACGGTTGCTCTTGAGGGCGATGGCGACCGATTCGGGCATCTTCGTGGAGGCGAACTTGAAGACTTCGCGTCCCTCCATCACGGGGCGATGGACTCCCTGCTCGAGCATCGAGACGCTGACGAACGGATCGTGCGCGAGCCCCGGACCGTCCACCCACAGCTTCTCGGCATACCGCCCGTCGGCAAAGATGTGCGTCGACAATACGCCGCGACCGTCCTCCGAGATCGGACCCAGAACCGCCGCGCCCGCGCCATCGCCGAATAGCACGGCCGTATCCCGGCCGCGCGTCGTCTTGTCGAGCCCGCGTGAGTGCACCTCCGCGCCGACCAGTAAGATGCGCTTGTACTGCCCCACGCGAATCCAGGCGTCCGCAATCGACAGGCCGTAGATGAAACCGCTGCACTGATTGCGGACATCGACGGCGGGGATGTCGGTGAGGCCGAGCTCGCGCTGCAGGAAGACGCCGTTGCCGGGCTCGAAATGATCCGGCGTGCAGGTGCAGTAGATGATGCAGTCGATGTCTTTGGCCTCGAGTCCAGCCTTGGCGATCGCCTTCTCGGACGCCACCCGCGCGAGTCCGACGCCGGTGTCGCCCTTGTCCACCCAGTAGCGCGTCTTGATGCCGCTGCGTTGCACGATCCACTCGTCCGACGTGTCCATCATCTGCGCGAGGTCGTCGTTGGTGACGAGGCGCGATGGGACATGAAAGCCCGTGGACAGGAATGCAGTGCGTGGCATGGGCGCTCTGGGTTGCAGGGTAAATGCCGGGGTACGAAGATTACCGCATGGATCTCACCGTGACTAGAGAACAGTACGAGGCGGTGCGCAATGCCAAGCACCTGCCCGATGTGCTGAAGAAAGTGCTCGACAAGGCCAAGCAGGACGGCACCGGCCATGTACTCCATCTCACCTACGAAGAAGCGACGGCGTTGAATGAGCTTGCCGCGTGGAACGTGCATAGCGACGCGCAAGGAAATGTCACCCCCGAGTCGCAGCTGTTTGATGATCTCGTCCGAGCGATCCTCACACATCCCGAGTACTGAGAACCCCATGCGCTTCGTATTTGCAGTCCTCGTCACACTCCAGCTTTCCAATATTCCAACCGTCGTCTCTGCGCAAAGACGCGCCATCAAATTCGAGGACTACATCGCGCTGAAGAGCGTGAGCGATCCACAGCTCTCGCCCGACGGCAAATGGGTCGCGTACACGGTTTCGATCCCCTCGCTCGAGGACAATCGCAACGTCTCCCGCGTCTGGGTCGCCGACGCGCGCACCGGCAAGACGCGGCAGGTCACCGACGGGCCGGGCTCCGACCGCCAGCCGCGCTGGTCGCCGGACGGCAAGACGCTTGCATTCATTTCCACGCGCGAGAGCGGCGCGCAGGTGTGGGTCCTGCCAATCGCCGGTGGCGATGCGCGCAAAGTCTCGGGGTTAGCGGACGGCGCCTCCGATCCCGTCTGGCTCCCGGACGGCTCGGGACTCATCGTCACGAGTGACATCAAGTGGCCGGTGAATCAGGAGATCGATCAGCGCAACGGCGCATATCCCACCGAGGCACGCATCTGGACGGGCTTCATGTGGCGACATTGGGATGATTTCAGAGCGGGCAAGCGGCAGCATCTGTTCCGCGTCGATCTCCGGACGGGGAAGGGCACCGACGTCACCCCAATCGACCATGACGTGCCGACGATCGCCACGAGCGGAGACGGCGACGTGGCCGTCGCGCTGGATGCCCGCACGATTGCGTTCGCGATGCATCGCGACAGCACGGTCGCCGATAATACGAACGTCGATATCTATCTGATCCAGTCCGACGGCTCGGAAATGCGGCAGATCACGACGAGCACCGGCGCCGACAACACGCCGCGGTTTTCGCCGGACGGTCGCTACATGTCCTACTTGTCGATGGAGCGTGCAGGGTTTGAAGCCGATCGACTGCGACTGATGTTGATTGAAAACCCCCTCGGCAGGTCGGCCCGTACGCCGGTCGAGGCGACGGCGGGGTGGAATCTTTCGGTCGGGTCGTACTCCTGGTGCCCCAACTCAAAGTGCATCTACGCCGTCGTGGAAGAGCGCGGTCGCGACAAGATCTACCGCGTTGACCTTCCCTCCTTTCGTCGTTCCGTCGTCGTCTCGGATGGCGTGAACACCGCCGTGCAGGTTGGGCTGGACAATCGCACGCTGGTTTACCTCCATCAGACCAATTCCCAGCCCGCAGAAGTCTGGCTCGGCGGCAAGGCGCTCACGCATCACAACGACTCCGCGCTCGCCGCGCTCGAGCTACCGCCGCTCGAGGAGTTCGGCTTCGTCGGCGCACTCGGCGACTCGGTCTTCGGCTGGCTGCAGAAGCCGCCCGGCTTCGATCCGACAAAAAAGTATCCGCTGCTCTACCTGATTCACGGTGGCCCGCAGGGCGCGTGGACCGACAGCTGGGGCCCGCGCTGGAACAACCAGATGTTCGCCGCGCGCGGGTTTGTGGTCGCCGAAGTCAACTTTCACGGCTCGACCGGTTACGGCCAGAAATTCACCGACGCGATCTCACAGCATTGGGGCGACTATCCGTTCGACGACTTGATGAAAGGCGTGGACGCGGTCGCGCGGCTACCCTATGTCGACTCGACGCGCATGGGGGCGGCCGGCGCGTCGTACGGCGGTTACATGATTTACTGGATCGCCGGTCATACCAACCGCTTCAAGGTGCTCGTGGCGCACGACGGCGTGTTCAATACCACGAGCATGGCGGGCAGCACCGAGGAGCTGTGGTTCACCGATTGGGAGTTCGGCGGGTCGCCCTACCACAACCGGGACCTGTACGAAAAGTGGTCACCCTTGAACCACGTAAGTGATTGGAAGACACCGTTGTTGGTAGTTCACAGCCAACTCGATTATCGTGTGGACCTGTCGGAGGGCTACCAGGCATTCACGGCAGCCAAGCGGATGGGCATCGATTCCAAGTTCTTGAACTTCCCCGACGAGGGGCACTGGGTCCTGCGCCCCCGCAATCGCCGCATCTGGTGGGGCACGGTCCTCGATTGGTTGGAGGTGCATCTGAATGAAAGACCTCACCCGTAGCACGCTGCTGGCAGTGCCGCTGGCACTGCTGATCTACACCACGGTCCTGCCTCATCACGGCCCGCTCGGCTGGGATTTGCTGGATGCCTTTACGGTCGCCTTCTGCTTCACGTACGTCGGCCACTGGGTGGAAGTCTTCCTCCTCAAGATCCCGGGCATCGAGACCGGCACGGGGAAGCTCGTCCGCATCCTGGGCTGGTTCGCCGGCGGCCTGTGGTGCTACGAAGTCGCGCGGTGGCTGCTGCTGCTCTACGGTCGGAATACCGCCGAGCTGCCGTCTCTGATGGCGGGTGGACTCTTCTTTGTGGGGCTCGAGTTTGTCGTGCACGCGCTCTTGCAGGCGTCAGGCAAACCCAACTTCTACAGCGGACGGTTGCAGCAAACCGAGACGACCGCCGCGCGCTAGACGGGCTCGGGCTGTTTTCTGAGGCCCTCGAGCAGATAACCGGCGGCAACACCGCTCACCACCATCAGCAGGCCGAGCCAGCCGAGCGTGGTCAGTTTCTGGCTGAAGAGCAGCAGTGCGAGCAGCGATCCCACCACCGGTTCGATCGTCGCGGCGACAGAGGCGGGCGCGGCTTCGATGCGCTTCATCGCGCCAAAGAAGAGCAGGTTGGCGGCGATCACCGAGCCGGCGGCGAGTCCGAGCAGTCCGCGCCAGGCCGGCCCGGATGGCGGTAGCGCGGGCGGCCGGCCCCAGATCAGCAGGGCAATCCAGATCAGCACGACGCCGCCGATGGCTTCGAGAAACAGGACCTTCGCCACGCCATAGCGCGGCGCCGCCCAACGTCCCATCAGCGATGTGAGCGCGTAGCTCAACGCCGAGAGCAGGCCACCCGCGATGCCGGCGGTGAGTCCCATGCGCGCCGCTTCCGCTCCGGCGTTGCTGCCGCCGGTCACCGTGAGCGCGACACCGGCCATGACGAGGAACGCGAGCGCCACGCGCGTGGGCGTGAGGGCTTCCTTGAGGACTACGCGGGCCAGCACGGCGACCATCACCGGAGCCGTGTAGAGGAGCGCCGCGGCGCCCGCCACACCTGCACCGGCGATCGCGTACTGGTAGGCGATCTCGAAGAGCGCGACCATCGCGCCTCCGCCAAGTCCAACGATCAGCCAGCCTCGGCGGTCGGCACGAAACAGGTCACGCTGAAACAGGATGCCCCAAATCGCCAGCGCTACCGTCCCGATGAGGACGCGCCAGAAACCGATCGTGTTGGCGGGCATGAGGCCGTAGAGGCCGGTCGATAGCGGGCCGGTGGTGCCCCACGTCGCGCCCGCGCCGAGCGCAAAGAGGTAGCCGACGACGCGACTGCGGGAGGATTGGGTGGTGGCGGGTTCCGTCACGCGCCCAAGTTGTCGGTCGTGAGTTCTCCGCGCAACACCGTGACCGCTTGCCCGCCGATCTTGATGCGATCACCGGCGACCCGTAGTCGCAGCTCGCCGCCGCGCGGTGACGCCTGAAACGCGACGAGCTCTTTTTTGCCGAGCTTCGCGCTCCAGTAAGGCGCGAGGGCGCAGTGTGCCGAGCCCGTCACGGGATCTTCCGGCACGCCTGATTGCGGCGCGAAGAAGCGCGAGACGAAGTCGTACTTGCCTGCGCCGCGCGCGGTCACGATTACTCCGCGAGCCTCGACCTCCGCGAGCGCAGCAAGATTCGGCGCGAGTCCGCGTACGGTGGATTCGTTCTCGAGCTCGACCAGGTAATCGAACGGACTCTTGCCGACGAACGCCGGTGAGACCCCGAGCGACTCGATCAGTCCGGCTGGCGCCGCCGCGGGCTGCGCCGGGGTCGCGGGAAAATCGAGCTCGATCCACGCGCCGTTATGGTCGGCGGTGAGCAGGCCGCTCTTCGTGTGAAACCGCGCCTGCGCCGTCTTGGGCAGGTGCCCGTCCTCCCACAGCACGTGCGCACTGGCGAGCGTCGCATGGCCGCACAGATCCACTTCGATCGCCGGCGTGAACCAGCGCAGGTCGTAGCCGTCGCGCTGCTTCACCAGAAATGCGGTCTCGGCCAGGTTCATCTCGCGCGCGACGTTCAGCATCCAGCCGGCGCCGGCGGCTTTGGGAAGAATGCAAACGCCGGCGGGATTGCCGGCGAATGGTTTGTTGGTGAATGCATCGACTTGGCTGATGTGGAGTGGCATGGAGAGAATCTAAAGCGGTGTCTGGTGCCTGGTACCTGGTGTCTGGTCGCGACGGAGTGCCCCTCGCGGCATCGAAATGGTTCGGCATTGTGACAGATTGCCGAGCATTGTCGTCAAATGATCACAGCTCGCCCGAAAGTGACATCATATCGTGATTTGACTGTGTGGCAGCGAGCTATGGACCTCGTTGATGCCGTTTACGAGATCACAGAGACTTTTCCGAAAGACGAACGGTTCGGCCTTACAGCCCAGCTGCAGCGATGCGCAGTGTCGATCCCCAGCAACATCGCCGAGGGCCACGGGCGGGATCATCTCGGTGAGTACATTCACCACCTTGGAATTGCCAATGGCTCCTTGATGGAGCTCGAGACGCAGGTTCTTATCGCAGCACGCCGATCTTATGTCCATGAGAGTGATGCCGACCGAGCTCTCGCGCTGAGCAGAATCGTGGGCCGTCTGCTTGCAGGGCTCGTTCGGTCACTTAAGGCGCTCATCTCCAGACACCACACACCAGGCACCAGACACCAAGCCCATCAGTGACCATTGCGTCCTTCCTTCGGAGCCGGACAAGACGCCAGCTCCGCTTTCAACGATCCCGCCCGGTTGCGAACGAGCGCGCGCGCGCCTGCACGGCTCCAATTCCAGGTGCGCCAATCGACGTCCGTCCGGTCCCAGCGCCTGAGCAGACCGCGAATCACGATGCAGCGGTCCTCCGCGCGCAGACGGGGCAGCGCGGAGAGCAGGGGCGGTACCGCGTCACCGCCGAGCGTGACGGCGTACTTGGCGTCGAACGGGCGCTCAGCCCCGGGTCGATTGAGATTGTGATTGACGATGTACGCGTCCGGATTCACCAAATGGAGGCCGGCCAGCACTGCGAGCCCCTGCATGAGCGCTCCGAACACGAAACGCTCGCGCCGGCCTCGCAACACAGTCCACGCAAACCAGGCAAGCACGCCGATCAGCAGGACCATGAACGCGGTGGCGTACAATCGCTGCGTCGAGAGCCCGAACGCCGCGACGTAGAGGCGCATTCGCTGCAGCGCCGAGATCATCACGACCGAGAGGAGCGCGAGCAACAAACCCGCGAGCTGGCGGAACACCCGAACCTGCGGGGCGGTGCCGGTATGCACGAGCGCTTCGGCGCCGAGCAGGATGGGCAGCACGAGCATGCTCGCGGTCATCAGCTCGAAGAAGCCGCGCCGCGCGTAGTCGGCGTACGTGAGCCCGCTCGTTTCCTGCACGACGCCTGAGCCGCCGAAGAAGTAACGGACCTGCACGACGACGAACAGCAGGAAGAGCAGATCGACGAGACCAAGCGCAGTCGCGAGCGGCACGACGCTTTGGAGCGGTTTGAGCGTGGGTGTCACGCCATGCAAGGGCCGGCCGAGCAAGGACCACCGGAAATAGCCGGCGACCAGGAATCCCCAGAAGCAGATGAAGAACGTATGCCGGATGACGGCTGCGGCGTTGAAGTTGAAGAGGTTCGACAGCACAGTGCCGAAGACCGGATCGGCCGAAGCAAACAGCGCCGCAAAGACGATGAGTATCGGTGCGGCGATGACGACGCCGAGGAATGCGCGGCGCAGATTGCGCAGCCGGTCGTCCTGCGGCAGCTCGCGCCATTGAATGTCGCCGAAGATCAGCTGGACTCCGCCGACAATGCTCGCGAGGGACGCGGTCACGACGCCGCGGATCCCGTCGAAGGGGTACCAGCTCGCGATGACCTCGCCCTGCACACTGGCAGCGGCCATCGCGAGAGTCCCGATCAGTGCGAGCGCATCGAACGCGTCCAGCGGCTGTGCGTCGCGGCGCAGGAACGCAAAGCCGAGAAGCAACGCCGTGATGGCGAGCCACGCCGCGTCGGGTCCCGGTTTGATCTGGTGCCGGCGGACGAGCCAGGCCCCGGTGCCGACGAGTGCAGTGGTGCCGAGCGCCATGTTCAGGCCCCACGGCATGACGCCGAGGAGTTGATCCCCGACAATACCGCCAACCACGCCGGCCGCAGCGATCTCCAAAGCGAGTTTGGTGCGTGGCGCGATGTGGGGAGCCGTCATACTGCCTCCCGGTTGGGTAAGCCGCCGAACCGGCGATCGCGTGAGTGGAACTCATGCACGGCAGCCGCGAGCTGGACCGCGCCGAAGTCGGGCCACATGCGCTCGGTGAACCACAGCTCGGCGTACGCGCATTCCCACAAGAGGAAGTCCGACAGACGTTGCTCGCCACCCGTACGGATCAAGAGATCGACGTCAGGCAGGAGCGTACCCGCGCGGATCGCGGCCCGCGCCGAGTAGTCCACCGCGATGCGCAGCTCGAGCCGCGTCCCGGACGCCGTTGCCTGCTCGGCGGCATCGATCGCCTTGACCAGCGAATGCGGCAAGCGATCGCGCCGTCCGACAATCATGAGCTTGACGCCTTGCCCGGCGAGCTCCGCGGTCTCGGAGCGCAGGTAACGCGCGAACAGCCGCATGAGCATGGACACTTCCGCCGACGGCCGCGTCCAGTTGTCCGAGGAAAACGCGTAGAGCGTGAGGGCGGTGACGCCGCAGTCGGGCGCGATCTTCACGACGCGCCGCACGGCTTCCGCGCCGGCGCGATGCCCGGCCGCGCGCGGGAGTCCCCGGCGCGTGGCCCACCGGCCGTTGCCGTCCATCACCATCGCGACGTGCATGGAAGTACTTTGTGTCATAAAGCTTTCCCGCAAAAAAAAGAGTCCACGTCAGCGTGCGGCTTCACGCGTAGCGCGAATCAACGCTTCCATGTGGTCGAGGTAGCGCTCGAGCGCCCGCCGGCCGAGGGCGGTGAGTCGGTATTCGGTTTTGGGGACGCGTCCTTCAAAGGACTTGTCGCAGCTGATGTATTCCGCGTCCTCGAGCTTGCGCGCGTGCACGCTGAGATTGCCGTCGCTCGCCTTGAGCAGTGCCTTCAGCTCATTGAACGTGAGACGCTCGCGCACCGCGAGGGCGCTCACGATCGCGAGGCGCACGCGCTCGTGAATCAGCCGATCGAGTACTGCCGGCGTCGGCTGCGCCTTCGGTTTCTCGGCTCGCTCCCCGTCCACGCGAGTGAGCCGCGCCGTGTTGCTCTTAGCCACCGTACCTCCGTGCGATGATCAGTCCAAAGACGATGTGCAGGACGCCGAATCCCGCGGCAAGCAGCCACACCTGCCATGCGAGCGGCGCAAAGAGCGCCAGCGCGCCCAGGATCATGAAGCAGATGCCCATCACGGGCACGACGCGCATCGAGAAGGCACCCCCGGTGACCACGCCGGTCCCATAGCAGAGCAGCCAGACAGCGGGAAGGAGCTGGAGCTGCTTGGCATGCCACAGCACGTACGTGAGCAGCGCTCCCACGATGAACGGCGGAAGCACGCTCAGTCCGAACCGGCGTCCGGGGCCGTTGACGATGGCGTCGCCCGCACGCATGGCTTTATAGAGCAGGGCAGCGACGCCGACGCCGGCGCCGAGCAAGGCCTCGAACATCCACACCCAAAGCCAGCGGGCGTGGGCCTCACCGTAGACCGGCGCCGCCGGCAGCGAGCCCGCATAGGCCGACGCGGCCACCGCGGTCACGCCGAGTACCACCATGCCCCAGCCGGGGACCGAAGTAAATGAAGCGGCGCGCTCCATCGTGGAGCGGATGAATTGGAGATTGTCGAGCGCCCGATCGTGGAGCGGCTGCGGCGAGGTCATGGCGTGAAGCTAGGGGATGGCGGTAATGTTGTCAAGTACTTTGCAATGCAAAGTAACTGGAGGCTAGCGGCTATCGGCTAGTAGCTATCGAGAATCCGTCATCTGTTCTTGAGGCGTCGAACAAGCTTCAACCCCGACCACACATCATCGACCGCAGCGACCTTGATGTCGACCAGGCCCGTTGGAAGGGCGACCTGACGGACGACGTCCTCCGTCATGTCCGTCGCGACGCCTGATGATTTCTTCGGCCACGAGATCCAGAGCGCGCCGTCGGTATCGAGCGCCCCGAGCAGGGCGGGCAGTTTGGATTCGAGCACGGCGCGACTCCTGGTGAAGAAGTGAATGAGGGGGTAGCTGCCGCTGGGCCGGGAAGCAACCGTCACATCGTCGGGCAGTTTGCCCAGCGTCGCTCGATAGCCCCGGGGCGGATCGATGATCGCGATCCGCGTCCGGGGCTTGATGCCGAGCTTTGCTGCAAGCGAACGACCAGAGTAGCCAGCCACCGGCCTATTGGACGCAATTGCCGTGCGGATCGGGCTTTGGCTTATCGACCACCACCCGGTGATCCAGGTTCGCCACCGACGTCGCCACATCGTGCACGAACTGCGCGACATGCGCGAGTTTGTCGTAGTCGATGTACTCCGGCTCGTCCGTTACCTGATGGTAATCGCGGTGCTTGCCGGTCGTGAAGAACGCGATCGGGATGCCGTAGCGCGCATACATGTAGTGGTCGCTGCGGCAGTAGTACTGTTCGGGGTGGCCCGTCGCGTCGAACTGGTAATCGAACGTAAACGGCTGCGCGCGAGCCTTGTTCACCGTCTCGATCAAGTCGCCCAGCTCGGTGGATAACCGCCGCGTCCCGATCAGCTCGAGATAACCCGGACTACCGCCATTCTCGTCGTCGGCACGGCCACGGCCCACCATATCCATGTTGAGCTGCGCGACGATCGAATCACGCGTGACGGTCGGATGATCCGTGAAATACTGCGAGCCGAAGAGTCCGAGCTCCTCTCCCGTATGCCAGACGAAGATGATCGACCGTTTCGGCTTGACCTTCGCCCCGGCGAATGCCTCCGCGATCTCGAGCACCGCCGTCGTTCCCGAGCCGTCGTCATCGGCGCCATTGAAGATGGAATCGCGCCGCGCCGCATGCAGCCGATGCAGGCTGTCGGCGTTCACATGGATCTGCTGAATCTGATCGGGCGTGATGCGCTGCCCTGCCGAGGCGAGCTGCAGCTTGCGCAGAGCATCGTTGTAGGCGCGGATCGAATCGTGATCCACCGGCTCCGAGTCGAAGCCAATGTGATCATTGTGCGCGCCGATGGCGACATACTCGCCCTTGAGCGCGGGATCACTCCCCGGGAGAATGGCAACGACGTTGCGGGCGGGCGCCGCCGTCCCGGTGAACGACACGGAGCCGTGCACGGTTTTGCCGGGCGCGCCGGGTTTGAGGCTGTCGAGCGATGCACCCATCAAGGTCTGCGCACCCGCCGAGCTCACATAGATGTAGACGGGCAGGCTGGTGGTGTCGGCCGGCCCCTGCGTGTCCTTGAGCGTCGTCTGCGGCGAGCGGAAGAAATTGATCGCCTGCGGCGGGAACGTCTCGAGCGCGACCACCGCGATACCCGTGGCTCCGCGATACCTGGCGAGCAATGCTCCGCGATTCACCTGCGCGGAGGGCGGCAGGTTCGGGCCGCGCCTGATCGAGAGCACGACGAATTTGCCGGCTGCCTGCTCACCCGTGAGCTGGGTGCTGTCGCCGAGCACGCCGGCGTACACCGTTTGCGCGCCCTCGAACGCGCGGGTTGCGACTCCGGGATCGCGCGGAACGAACTGCTCCCACGGAGTGAACGAGGTGCCCTCAACCGACAAGCTCGCGTTCGGATCGAGCTGCCGCTTGACGAGCGGGACGTTCTGGAAGTAGGTGCCGGAATCGCCGGCCGGCTGGAGCCGCATCCGCTTCACTTCCGCGGCGATATACACCGTGGCCTTGAGGTTGTACTCGGTGCCGGCCATGCGGCCCATCATCGAGTCGTCGGAATAGATGTAGAGGCGGGTCATGAGATCCGCCGCTGTGATCGCGGTCTGCGTGCGCCCGGGCGTGTGCTTCAGCGGCAAGGAGGCGGTCTGCGCGCGTGCTTGTGACCCTGCAACAGCGAATACGCCGATGATGAAGAACCGACGTGCTACCTGCATGGACTGTCTCTCCATTAAAGAGAAGTGACCTGCAACTTGTCCGATTGGTTGCGCCCTGTCACGTCGGGGTCTGGTGAGGAGCGGATTGGCGGCGCCGCCGGCCCCCCCACAGCGAGCGCGCCAATATACCCAGTCCGGCCGATTGACCTTCGCGCCGGGGCAACGCGCGGTAGAGCAGGATGACGACCACCCACGTGAGCCAGCTGACGCGCTCGCTCCAGCTCAGCGAGCGGAGCATGAACCAGGGCTGTGTCGCGGGCGCGGTCCAGGGCTGCCAGTCGCCCTGGACGAGTGCGAGCGGCCGGGCAAACACGCGATTGGTGTGGAACCCCTGCGAGCCGGGCTGCGACACGTTCCACACGCACGTCACCTGACCCCACCCGTGGTTGTCGCTCGCCCCGACCACCATCAGATCATGACGTCCTGCCAGCGCGATCACCTGGCGTCGCAGATCCGAGGGAAACGCGAGCGCCTTGGGCGCGCAGTTCACGATTTCGAATCCGTCGACGCCCGCGAGCACGAACGCGGACAACTCTTCCTGATGATTGCGCCAGTACTCGGGCAGGGATGCGATGCTGAGCGCGCCCTGGCGCTCGATCGCGTTGAACACCCGCACCATCCGGAGCGTGCTGCCGCCAAAGCTGTCGCGCGACAGCGGCTCGATCGGGCCGATCGCGACGACGTGCTGGCGATACAGGCTCCATTCCACGCCCGGCAGCAGACTGATCGATCTGCCGGGCGGGGCGGGAAGCGAGCCGTCGTACACGACGTTGTGATCGGTCACGTACGCCGCCTCGAATCCCTGGCGCTCGTGCCAATCGGCGAGGTCGGCGAGCGTCCATCCCGGACGCCCGTCATGGGACGCCCTGGTATGGGCATGGTAGTCGAGCACGGTGCCGGGGCCGTCGCTGACGAGGCGAGGGACGGGACGAGGCATCACCAGCGCGGCGACGCCGAGCAACACCACCCCGAGTGGGCCGAGCAGCGCCGTCGCGATGACACGCCGCGCGCTCAGCGAGTCACTCGACGCGCGCACCGCGCCGAACGCCGCGAGGACGAGCGTCCAGACCACGAGCGTCCACACGGCGCGACTCATGCTGAAGAACGTGAGCGCGTCGAGCGTGTCGGAGAGCGGGGCAAACAGGACGTAGAGCACGGGGCGCTCGAGGTCGGCATCGCCCGGGGCGGACCCGGTGACCGCATCAACGAGCGGAGGCAGGGGGTGAATCGCCGTCACGAGCAGCAAGACCACCAGGCCGATCGCGACCGGGTGGCGGCGCAAGAGGTTCACCACGAGATTCCCCGCATGTCGGGTCCGCTGGAAACTAGTGCCACCTGGAACCCCCCGCGATAAGGAATGAAATCGCTCGGCGAGCTACCGGAGCTGGTTCTTGGTCCGCTGCGCGGACGTCCCGACAGCGACTGGGAGCGCGGGCCGGCTGGAAAATGGACGCCGGCACAGATCGTCGAGCATCTCGCGCTGGGACTCAACCTCAGCGCGCAGACGTTCCTGACGCGGCTGAATCACGCGCCCATGTCGCGCCGGCGCCGGACGCCAGCAGAGCAGGTCGCCAGATTCCTCATCTTTGGATTGCGCTGGTTTCCACCGGGACGCAAGGCGCCCGAACGCACTATGCCCACCCAGGCGATCGGCCGCGCCAAGGCCGAAGCGCACTTCCTGGCCGGCATCGAAGCCTGGGACCAAGTCGACCGCGCGCTGTTGCCCGAGCGTCGCGCCAATCTGTTCGCGAAGCATCCACGGATGGGCGACCTCACAGTGGAAGAGTGGATGCGATTTCACGTCATCCACGCGCGCCATCACGCGCGGCAGATCCGCGAGCGCGTCGGGAGATGAGCCGCAAGCGCGAAAAGGAGAAGGTGACCGTGCGCGTGCCGAATCCGAAGGCGCCGGTCAAGGAGCGCCTCAAGACTCCCGCACACAAGGTCCATCGATCGAAGAAAGGGTATCGGCGGCGGGGAAAGCATCCGTCCCCCTTCGCGGACGAGTAACGCGTGTTTCGTAAGTACAGGAGATGCTTCGATTGACAGGAAAATAGAAAAGCAATAGATGGAGAGCATGTAACCAACCGTAGGCTTGCAAGGTCTTCTCCCAGTCCAGGGAGGTCAAATGGTCAAGCGGTTGTTGAGGGCCGCGACACCGTTGGCGACGTTGCTCTGCGCGGCCATGGCACCACATTCCACCGGCAGCACCCCGGCGCGGACGTATGGCGAGGTCTACGCCCGGGTCAGGAAGATCCCCGCTTTCGCCCGCAAGTACGGCTTGCGCTGCTCCGCCTGTCACACGGTCTGGCCCGAATTGACGGCTTTCGGCCAGCGCTTCAAGGACAACGGCTACCAGCTCGGCAATGATCGCGACTCGCCCATTTGGCAGAGCAACGGGTACTGGCCGATCGCGATTCGCACGACGCCGCAGGTGCATTTGGAGAACACGACGCACCAGCCCACCGACGCCGGCGAGGCGACGATCACCCAGGTGGGATTCGACCTTTCCGGGGTCGATTTTCTCATGCTGGGGACGCTGTACAAGAACATCACGTTCGGGCTCGTCCCGACGCTCGATCCGGATGGTACCACGGGCCTCGAGGCCGCATTCGTGCGGTTCGACAATCTCGGGAACTCGCCCTGGGCGAATGTGAAGGTCGGAAAGTTCGAGCTCGACAATCTGCTCTCGGAGAAGCGCTTCACCTGGCTCTCGAACAACGGCGGCTTCCTGTACGCCTATCACTACCAGCCCGCCGGAAGCGTCGACAACTATGTCTTCGGTCTGGGCGACAACCAGATCGGCGCCGAGCTGTCCGGCCATTCTCTGAACAGCTACACGCGCTACAGCGTCTCCCTCCTGGCGACTGACGATGGGGAGGCAGGGTTATCCACGGGAAAAGGCGCGGACGCGATGGTCACGTTGAGCCAGGCCTGGGCGGCAGGAAGCGGGCTCGGGCCGCAACGCGTTGGCGTCTTCGGATATCTGGGGCACCGTCCCACCACGTTCCAGACGAGCGGCGGCGACCCGATTCCCGGGACCGCGAGCGACTTCAAATCGTTTGTGCGAGTCGGAGCGACGGCACAGGTCTGGATCGGCAACCTGGAGCTGCTGCCGATGTTCTCGCACGCCTATGACGATGAGGCGCTCGGCGGGAGCACGCAGAAGCCTACGTGGAACACGACCATGCTCGAGGCGCACTATGTCGCGAATCCGCGGCTGCTCGTGCAGGGTCGCTTCGAGATGCTGCGCAACTCGAAGCAGGCAGATCCGGCGACCCCCAAGACCTTTGGCGATGCCGACGCGGTTGCCGTGGGCTTCCGCGCGTTGCCGTTCATGTTCAGTCGTGACGGCATGGCGTTTCATGGGGAGTTCGCCATGACGAAGACGACGGGAATGGCGCCGCTCTCCGGCAACGGGACCGGCGTCGACGCGCTCACCCCTGACACGAAGATCTGGAGCCGGAGTCTGTTCCTCGGCTTCGACTTCGCTTTTTGAGAGGAGGCTGCCGATGAGACCGTTCACGGGATGGTTGTCGCTCGTATCGGCTTGTGGCGCCGCACTCCTGCTCAGTGGCGCAACGGCCCTGCCCGGGGCCGCGCAGCAGACGCACGTTGCCGGGAAAACGGGAAACGCGGCGCGCGGGAAGCCGTTGTACACGAGGTATTGCGCGGGCTGTCACGGCGACGAGGGCGACGCGCAGGGCGAAAATGCGCAGTGGATCGATCCCAAGCCCCGCGATTTCACGCTGGGGGTTTTCAAGTGCCGCTCGACGCCCTCGGGCGCGCTGCCCACGGATCAGGATCTCTTCAATACGGTGACGCGGGGCTTCGTCACGACCAACATGCCGCCGTGGGTCGCGCTCACGCCACAAAACCGGGTCGACCTCGTCGCGTACATCAAGACGTTCTCGCCGCGCTGGCGGACCGCACAAGCCGGCAGGCCGATCACGATTCCGCCCGAGCCCGCGCCGACGATCGAGGGCATTCTGCGCGGCCGGGAGCTGTTTCAGAACCTGGAATGCTGGAAGTGTCACGGGCCGGCGGGACACGGGGACGGCCCATCCGCCAAGACGCTGACGGACAGCAAGGACGATCCCATCCGTCCGTACAATTTCCAGACGGGTACCCGCTTCATGTGTGGCGAAACCAACCAAGACCTGTACCGGATCTTCATGACCGGACTCGACGGCTCGCCGATGCCCTCGTTCGCCGATCAGCTGCAGGCCAATCAGGCGTGGGATCTCGTGCATTTCCTGCGCACGCTGCAGCCGTTGCACTCGCCGGAGGCGGCGATGTGGCGGTCGTGGTTCTCGACGCATGGTCGTGAGCTCAAGCCGATAGGTCCAGAAGGAGGAGGGCAATGATTGCGCGCTTCACCTCAGTAGTCGCGCTGGTCGCTATGGTGAGCGGGCCGGCGCCTGGGCACCGCGCCGCGGGCGGCACCATCAGCGGGAAGGTGACCTACACCGGCACGCCGCCCAAGGCGCGGCCGATCGACATGTCGAAGGAGCCGTCCTGCGTCGCGCAGCACGCCACGCCAGTCACCACGCAGGATGCCGTGACCGGCGCCGGAAACAGCGTGGACTATGTCGTCGTGTACATCTCCGCCGGCGACGAAGGCGCCGCGGCGGCAACCGATACCGTGCGCTATGAACAGAAGGGGTGCCAGTACATCCCCCACGTCGCGGTGATGCAGGTGCATCAGCCGCTCGCCGTACTCAACGACGACCCGACGTCGCACAACATTCACCCCCTGGCCAAGGTCAACGCCGAGTGGAACAAGTCGCAGCCGAAGGGCGCGCCGCCGATCCACACGGCGTGGGACCAGCCTGAGTTCATCGCCGTCAAGTGCAACGTGCATCCCTGGATGCACGGGTACTTCGTCGTGCTGAAGACGCCGCATTCCAGCATCACCGATTCGACCGGTGCGTTCAAGCTCGAGGGACTGCCGGCCGGCAAGTACACGGTGACGGCGTGGCATGAGCGCTTCGGAACGCAGAGCCAGGAAGTAACCATTGCGGGGAGCGAAACGAAGACGGCGAACTTCGTCCTGACGGCGCGACCCTACTGAGCGATGGGCAGGCTCTTTGCCGTCGTCGTGACCGCGATCGCGCTGGTCTCGGTCACGCTCTTCGCGCTGCACACGTGGTGGCTGCCGCCCGACATCTCGACGCACGGCGGCCGCATCGATAGCCAGCTCAACGAGACGATGATCGTGGCCGGGATTCTGTTTGTCGCGGCCCAGCTGGCGCTCGGGGTGTTCGTGTGGCGGTTCGGCGAGCGGGGCGGGACGCGCGCCACGTGGCCCGTCAGGATTTTTCCCGGCGGCGCGACGCCGATGGTGGTGATCGCCACGGTGCTGGTTGGGATCGAGATTCTGGTCCTCACGTTGGTCGGGTCCAAGGTCTGGGCCAGCGTGTATCAGTCACCGCCTCCTCCCGGTGCCCTGCAGATCGACGTGCTCGCCGAGCAATTCGCCTTCTATTTCCGATATGCGGGGGCCGACGGGAAATTCGGCGTCATTCATCCTGAAAAAATGAGCGACGCTGATCAGAATTTCTTTGGACTCGATCCGGCCACCGACACGACCGCGCGCGACGACATCGTGGTCGCCACGCTCGTCGTTCCCGCGAATCAGCCGGTCGCGCTGCGGTTGCATGCCAAAGACGTCAATCATTCGTTCTACGTGCGGGAAGCCCGGATCCAGCAGGACTTCGTTCCCGGGATGGTGATTCCGCTGCATTTCACGGCGACCACACCGGGACGGTACGAGCTCGTCTGCACGCAACTCTGTGGCCTGGGGCATTACAACATGCGCGCCTACGTCGAGGTGAAGTCGCCCGCCGAATTCGGGCAGTGGCTCAAAGCGCAGCAGCCGGCATTTTGACGCACGTCGCGGCACCACCCTCTCACGCGCACGCGCCCGCTGAGAGCTGGCTGCGGCGGCACGTGTTCAGTGTCGATCACAAAGTCATCGGCCGGCAATACCTCGATCTCGCGCTGGTGGCTGTGTTCACCGGTATGGTGCTGTCCTGGCTGATGCGCTTTCACCTCGGCTGGCCGGACACGCCGATTCCGGGCCTCGGGAAGATCGCCCCCGGCGGCGCGGCGGGCGGCGTGATGACGCCCGAGTACTATCTCGCGCTGATGACGATGCACGGCACGATCATGGTGTTCTTCGTGCTGACCACGGCGCCGTTCGCCGGATTCGGCAATTTCCTGCTGCCGATCCAGGTCGGTGCGGAGGACATGGCGTTTCCCCGGATCAACATGATGTCGTTCTGGGTGACGCTCGTGGCGTTTCTGGTGCTGGTTGCCGCCTTCTTTGTAGGCGATCAACCGCCCCTGTCCGGCTGGACGGCGTACGCACCGCTCAGCGCGGTCGGCAAAGACGCGGGGCCGGGGCAGGGCTGGGGTCAAACGCTGTGGGCGATCTCGATCGGGATCTTCTGTATCGCGCAGCTGCTCGGCTCGCTGAACTTCATCGCGACGACACTCGACCTCCGCACCAGAGGAATGTCACTCGCGCGGATGCCGATGGCGACCTGGGCCTGGTTTATCACCGCCGTCATCGCGCTCGTCGCGTTTGCCGTGCTGATGCCGGCGTGCATCCTGCTCATTCTGGACCGGGTCGCCGGCACGAGCTTCTTCATCCCGGGCGGCCTGGTCATCAGCGACCAGCTGCAGCCGCATACGGGCGGGTCACCGCTCCTCTGGCAACACCTGTTCTGGTTCTTCGGCCATCCCGAGGTATACGTCGCGATTCTCCCGGGATTCGGGATCGTATCACAGATCCTGCCGGTGTTCGCGCGCAAGCCGCTCCTGGGCCCCAAGGTCTTCATCGCCTGCCTCGCCGCGATCGCGTTCCTGAGCTACACGGTGTGGGGCCACCACATGTTCCTGAGCGGGATGAACCCGTTCTCGGCGACGCTGTTCTCCGTGCCGACGCTGGTGATCACGATTCCCGCGGCCATCGTCACGCTGCTCTGGATCGGGACGATTTACGGCGCGCGGCTGCGCTTCACCTCGGCCTCGCTGTTCGCGCTCGGATTTGTCTCCGTGTTCGTGAGCGGCGGTATCAGCGGGTTCTTCCTCGCGCAGCCCTCGACCGACATTTATCTGCACGGCACCTACTTCGTGGTCGCGCATTTCCATTTTGTCATGGGTGTCGCCGCCATGTTCGGCATCTTCGCCGGAACGTATTTCTGGTTCCCGAAGATGTTCGGCCGCATGATGAGCGAGACGCTCGGCAAGTGGCACTTCTGGCTCACGTTCATCGGCGTCTACTGCATTTTCATGCCGATGCATTATCTCGGCCTCGCGGGCAACGTACGGCGCTACTCCGCGTTCACCGACGACTATTTGCAGCCGCTCATCCCGCTCCATCGTTTCATCACGATCGCCGCGCTCGTGACCGGCGCCGCGCAGCTCATCTTCCTGTACAACCTCATCCGCAGCCGGCTGCGCGGTCCCCAGGCTCCGGATAACCCGTGGGAAGCCACGACGCTGGAATGGTCAACCTCGTCGCCGCCCCCGCACGACAATTTCGGTGGACGGCGGCCGGTGGTGACGCAGGGACCGAACGAATATGCCGTCGCCGGCCCGGGCGGCCGCGACTACATCATGCAGGCAGAGTCTCGATGACCACGGCACTCGCTCCGCCGCCGCCCGCCCCACCGGCCGTCCCGGTAGCGACCGGGCTTGGCCGGCCCGCCTCGAGTCGCGTTGCGGAAACCGGTGTTTGGATCGGGATCGGCGCGATTTCGATGACCTTTGCGGCGCTCACCAGCGCGCTCGTGGTCCGTGCGAGCGACGCGCCCGATTGGCACCATCTGCACCTTCCCGCACTCCTGTACATCAACACGCTCGTGCTGCTCGGCAGCAGTCTCACGCTCGAAACCGGGCGCCGTCACCCCGGACGGGCGCCTCTCGCGCTGTCGCTCACGACGATACTCGGCGGGTTGTTCGTGATGGGTCAGGTCATCGCATGGCGGCAGCTCATGACTCAGGAGATCGGGGGGCCCAGCAGCGCTTTCTTCTACGTGCTCACCGCGCTTCATGCCGCTCACGTGCTGGGTGGCATGAGCGGGCTCGTCTACGTGCGACACCGGATGCGCGCCGGCGTGGTCTCGTTCGTCCCGTATAACGCGGCGTCCCTCTACTGGCATTTCATGGCGGTCCTCTGGCTGTACCTCCTCACATTGCTGACCCTCCGTGGTTGAGCCCGGCGTAGCCGCCGCCGACGCGCATGCGGCCGGGAGTGAGCCGTCCCCGTTCGGCGTGACGTCGCGCAAGCTGGCGATCTGGATGTTCATCGTTGCGGACGCGGCGACATTCGCGGCGCTGCTGTTTGCCTACGGGTATGTGCGCGTCGCCAATCCCGATTGGACCCGGCCGTTCGCGTTTTGGCCGAGCATCGCGAACGCGATTGTGATGACGGTGATCCTGTTGACGAGCAGCCTCACGATGATCGGGGCCGTGTTGGCGGCTCAGGCAGGTCGCAGCCGGGACGCGCTGCGCTGGCTGGTCGCCACGATGGGACTGGGGACGCTGTTCGCGGGTCTGCACCTGCGGGAATGGAGCTCGATGATCGGCGCAGGGTGGCGTCTCTTCCGGAACCCGCTGGGCGGGACTCCGCTCGTCGGCGCCACGTTCTTCGGTGTGACGGGACTTCACCTCTTGCACGTGGTCAGCGGGGTGGCCGTGATCGGTGTCATCGCGCTGGGGTATCGGCGCGGGCGCTTTGACGCGGGGCACCTGGAGACGACTGGTCTGTACTGGCATTTCGTCGACCTGGTGTGGATGTTCGTATTTCCATTGATCTATTTGCTCAACCTGCGCTGACGGGAGCGGAGTCGAGAACGCGAGATGAAACGCTACGTCGTAATCTGGCTCGGATTGCTCGCCATCGTCGCGCTGGAGGTGTCTCTCGCGCTGCTGCGGGTTCGGACCGGCGTGCTCCTCTCGGGATTGCTCCTCCTCGCCCTGATCGAGGCGGCACTCGGCCTGCTGTACTTCATGCACCTCAGGTATGAACGGCGCATTTTTGTCTGGAGCATTGTCCTCGCCGTCGTACTCACCGTGCTGCTGATGGATCACTTCTGGTTCGACGCGTTTCGGCTGTTGCGGCAGCGCCTGACCTCTCCTTGAGCTCGTCCTCGATGCATGCGATGATGACCGCCATGGTCATCCTCATGGTGCCGGCCTTCGTGTTTTGCGCCGTCATCGCTATTGTGGCATATCGCAAACGGAAACCTCCTTCCCTGCCGGGGTAGATTGCTGTCAGATGACCGCCGTTGCCCATACCCATCGGGGTGACTTCACCGCGAATCCAAGAGTGCTCGTCCTGGCCGCCATGGCGGCCCTCATCGGCGTTGCCAGCGCCTGCGTCGCCCTCATCCTCACCAAGCTGATCAGCTTCTTCACCAACGTCTTCTACTTCGGTCGCTTCACGGCGGGCGAGCTGTCGTCTCCCGCAAACAATCATCTCGGCATCTGGGCGCTGTTCATTCCGGTGCTCGGCGGATTGATCATCGGGCTGATGGCGCGCTACGGCTCCGAGAAGATCCGGGGACACGGCATTCCCGAGGCGCTCGAGGCGATTCTGATCGGGCGCAGCCGGATGGAACCGAAGGTCGCGGTCTTGAAGCCGCTGTCATCCGCGATCTCGATCGGCGCGGGCGGACCGTTCGGCGCCGAGGGGCCGATCATCATGACGGGCGGTGCGTTCGGCTCGTTGTTCGGACAGGCATTTCACCTGTCGGCGCCGGAGCGCAAGACGCTGCTGGTCGCGGGCGCGGCCGGCGGGATGGCGGCGATTTTCGCGGCCCCGGTCGCGTCGGTGCTGCTGGCGGTCGAGCTGCTGCTGTTCGAGTGGAAGCCGCGGAGCTTCATTCCCGTCGCCACCGCCGCTGCTGTGGCGGGCGCGCTGCGTGTTCCACTGATGGGCCCGGGTCCCGTCTTCCTCACCGTGCCCCATGCGCCACTGGGTCTCGTCGCTCTGGGCGGCGCGCTCGCGGTGGGACTGGTCGTGGGTTTCGCGTCGGGATTGATCACGCGGCTCGTCTATGTCTGCGAAGATCTCTTCGAGAAGCTGCCGATCCACTGGATGTGGTGGCCGGCCATCGGCGGCATCGTCGTCGGGCTCGGCGGCCTGTTCTACCCGCACGCGCTCGGCGTCGGCTACGACGTCATCCGCGACGAGCTGAACGGACGCCTGGTGGGTCTGTTCGTGCTCGGCCTGCTGATCACCAAAGCGGTGATCTGGTCGGCATCGCTCGGCTCGGGAAACTCCGGGGGCGTGCTCGCGCCGCTGCTCCTCATGGGCGGGGCGCTGGGCGCGCTCGTCGCGCCGCTGCTGCCGTCCGGAGACGCGGGGCTCTGGGCCACCCTGGCGATGGGCGCGATGATGGCGGGCACCATGGGCGCGCCGTTCACGGCGATCGCGTTCATGACCGAGGCGACGCACGACATCAACATCCTGCCGGGACTCTTGATCGCCGCGTTCGCGGCCGACGCGGTCACGGTGCTGCTGATGAAGCGCTCGATCCTCACGGAAAAGATCGCGCGACGCGGTACGCATGTGACCCGCGAGTACAGCGTCAATCCGCTCCACCTCGTCCGCGTGTCGGATGTGATGGAGAAGGATGTGCCGACCGTTCCGGCGTCGCTTCCGGTGGATGGGCTATTCGAGCGGCTTGCCGACGAGGATCCCGTGCTCGCGCGACGACAAGAGTGGCCCGTGGTGGACGAGACCGATCGCCTGGTTGGCGTCGTGACCCGTGGCGACCTCGTGCGGGCCTTCGAGCGTGATGACGACAATACGACGGTGGGCGACATCGGCAGCCAGCGGCTGATCGTTACCTATGAAGACGAGCTGCTCGACGACGCGACGACGAAAATGATCGAGCACGACATCGGGCGACTCCCGGTCGTCGATCGCGCCGATCCCGCCAAACTCGTGGGGTTGCTGGGCCGCGCCGGCGTGATGGCCGTGTGGCTGTATGCGACGCGCGAGGAACAGACGCGCGATTCGGGATGGCTCAGCGGCGGATTGAAGGGATTGCGCAGCCGGGTGGCGATGCGCCTGCGGCGGAAGAGCAGAGGCAATGGCGGAGATGACTGAGACCACACAGACCTATCAGCTGACCGGATACAACCCGACTCCGAGTACCGCGACCGCGATGATTCGATCATTCGACAAGCCCGAGCGCATGAAACGCGCGCTGAAGGGGCTGGTGACGTTCTGGGCTGCCGCTATCGGCAGCATCTTCATTCCGGTCGCGCACTTTCTGCTGGTCCCGTCCTTCGCGCTCTACGGCGCCTACACGTTTTTCGAGCGCCTCGGGGCGCAACAGGTCGCCGTCGCCGTCGAAGGGACGTGTCCCGATTGCGGCAAACCGCAGAAGCTCGAGACCGGGGGACGCTGGCACGTGCCGCGCAATGTCGCGTGCCGCTATTGCCAGCGCGCGTTGAAGATCTCCTAGAAGCGGAAGCCCGCCGCCAGGTTCACATGGTTGGCGGTGAAGTCGCCGGCCGCATACCGCGTCTTGAGCCGCCGGTATTCGAATCCAAAGATCAGAGGACCGGGCGGCCGCCACTCCACGTGGCTCTCGCAGACGAAGTTGCGGAAGCGGCCGGTCGCCAGCACGTCGCTGTCTTTCGGATCATCGATTCCGCAGCCACCGCCGAACATCCAGGCCGGGTTGGCACGAAGATTCAGCTGACCCCAACCGCCCGTGGTGTGGACCGGGGCTCCGCCGGTGCCTGCGTACTGGCCGATGCCGCCACCGCCGAGCCCGGAAATCGCCTGGCCGGAAAAGGCCTCGCCGATGAGCTCGGCGCGCCCGAGCTTGATGCGCGTGTCGAAGGTGATCGCGTGCGACTGGATCATCGAATCGGTGCCGGCGTTGTAGACGCCGCGCAACCAGCCGATGTGCCCGCCGATCGCGACCTCACTCGGATCGTCGCTGGGCCCCCACCCGAGCCGCAGCCGCCCTTCGAGGTAAGGCCGGTTCGTGCGTTCGCCGGAGTCGGGCTGCGTCGCCACCGGTCCCTGGATCGCGCCGGAAATCGGGGCGAGGACGGCGCCTTGTATGGCGAACCGCATGTCGGTGCCGTACTGGGCCGTCACCCGCACCTGTGGAAGCCAAAACCACAAATTGCCGGCCGTGCTGAAATCGGGAATCGCGACGCCGGCAAGCGAGCGGGGATTGCGGTCGGAGACGAGCGGTGTCTCCTGACCGAACATCAGCTGCAGATGCGTCCATTCCACGGTCGCGATGGCGCGGCGCAAGCGGATCAGCGGAAAGGTGCGATTCCCGGGCGCCGGTTGCTGGCCTCCAAAAAAGTCCAGATCGATTTCACCGCTGAAACTGCCGCCCAAGACGTCGGGATCTGTGACGAAGGCGCCGAGCCGCGTTTGCCGCATCGTCGCGCTGGCGCCCGAGATGCCGACGGCGTCGGTGTCGGCGAAGACCGGGACGTCGCTGTTGTTGGTGCGGGCGCTATTATAGAACCCGTTCATCAGCACGGTGCCGGTGAATTCGATCGTGGGCTTGGCCGCCGGTGGTGGAGGCGGAGGTGACGCAGGCTGTTGTGTCGTAAGTGCGATCAGCAGCAAGACCTGCATCACGGCTCGCTCCTGGCGAGTTAGGTAGCACTACAGTAAGCTCCACGCCCTTAGACGCAACAGTTTTCCGGAGATTTGCGATGCGGGTGTCGGCGGGACTCATTACGCTGCTTGCGCTTGTGGGACAGGCGGCCGTTCCGGCGGGCAAGGGATCAGCCGCCGGTCGGGTGGCTGGGCATATCGTGATTCTCGAGAAGGACAACAAGACCTCGCCCGACCTCAGTGATGCCGTGCTCTATCTCGAAGCCCCCGCCACAGTCTCCACGGCGGCGCAGCCCACGACCGTTGAAATCGCAATCACCGACAAGACCTACGCGCCGCATGTCGTCGTCGTGCCTGTGGGCTCGACGGTCCGCTTTCCGAACCACGATCCGTTCAATCACAACGTCTTTTCCGTGAGCGAGCCCAACAGTTTCGACCTCGGGCTCTACGGGCGCGGTGAGGCGAAGAGCTACACCTTCGCCCATCCGGGCCTCGTGCGCGTGTACTGCAACGTGCATCCGCGCATGGTGGCGTACGTGCTGGTGATGGAGAACCGCTACTTCGCGCAGCCGGGGAACGACGGCAGCTTCGCCATCGACAACGTGCCCGCGGGCCGCTATCGCCTCCATGCCTGGCACGAGCGCATCCCCAGCGAAGTGGTCAAGGACGTTTCCTCCGGCGGCAATGAGGACCTGCAGATCGCGCTGAATGCCCGCGGCTACAAATGGCAGCCCCACCACAACAAATACGGCCGGAACTATCCCACGAATGCCGGGCGCGAGCGGTACTAGCGTCCGCCCCGCGTTCGGGCTGACGGCGAAGATCTTTCTCGCTTCGACGCTGCTCGTGGTGGCGGTCCTGGGCATCACGTTCGGCGTCACGTCCGTCAAGGCCAATCACACCGCCGACGCTTCGATCCATCGCGCGCTGCTTTCGACGCGCCGCGCCGTGGATGATTATCTGGCGGCGCGCACGCGCACGCTGGGCCGCGCGAGCACCGTGGCGACCGACGTGCCCCAATACCGCCAGCGGCTGCTCAATCAGCGGGCCCGCGCCGAGGCGCTCGACCAGGCGGACGACATCCGCGGGCTGATCGGCGCGGCGTGGGTGCTCGTGACCAACAGCGACGGCATCCTCATCGCACGCACGGACTATCGCGAGCAATACGACCGCGACATGTCCATCGCGCCCCTGGTCGCCAACGCGCTGAGCGGCGATCAAACGAGCGGCGCGTGGCTGGATGATGTCCGGGGGACGATGTACATGGCGATCGGAACGCCGCTGCGCGATCGCCCGACCGCGGCGCCGCTCGGCGCGCTCGTGTCCACCTACCAGGTCGACGATTCGCTCGCCGCGGCCATCAAGCAGGCGACCAATTCGGACGTCGTGTTCTTCGCGCTCGATACGCTCGACAAGCCGGTCGTCGTCGGGAGCACGTTGCCCGCGCAGGACATCTCACCCGCGCTTCAAAGCGGCGTCAAAGCCGAAGCGCTCGCCGCCGACACCGGGGGCGAGGGCATGGCGCTCGCCGCGTCGCTGGGCAGCCAGCACCTGATCGGTCTCGCCGGCGCGATCCGCTCCCCCAGCGGCGATGTTCGCGGCGGATTCGTGGCGCTACGTTCGCGCGAATCGGAGCTCGCGGTGTTCAACGCGCTGCAGCGGACGATGCTGTGGGCCGTCGTCCTCGGCATCGGGCTGGCGTTGATCTTTGCATTCGTGCAGGCGCGGCAGATTGCCGGCCCGGTGCGGCGGCTCGCGATCGCGACACGCCAGGTGCAAGAAGGCGATTACAGCGTCGAGATCGCCGTGAAGTCGCGCGACGAGATCGGCATTCTGTCGAAGGCGTTCAAGAGCCTGGTGGACGATCTCAAGGCGAAAGCGGCGCTCGTCGAATACATGATGCAGACGTCAGGAGGCGCGCCGACGCAGCGCATCGAGACCGTGCCGACGGCGGTGCGCGCGGTCGGCGGCGAGCAGCTGCGTCCGGGCGCCGTGTTCGCGGGACGATACGAGGTGAAGGAGATCCTGGGCGCGGGCGGCATGGGCGTCGTGTACCGAGCGTTCGACCGCGAGCTGCAGGAGCCGGTGGCGATCAAGACGCTCAAGCCCGAAGCGATGGCGGGCGGCCCGGCGGCGCTCGACCGCTTCAAGCAGGAAATCCGGCTGGCGCGCCGCATCGCGCATCGCAACGTGGTGCGCACTCACGATCTGGGCGAGCAGAACGGGATGTACTACCTGACCATGGAGTACGTCGAAGGCACGTCGCTCAAGCAGCTCATCATGTCGCGGGGCAATCTCCCGCTCTCCGTCACGCTGACCGTAGGCAAGCAGGTGTGTCGCGCGCTCGAAGTCGCGCACGCCGAGGGCGTGATCCATCGCGACATCAAGCCGCAGAACATCGTGGTAGAGCCGAGCGGCTTTCTGAAAGTGATGGATTTCGGGATCGCGCGGCTTGCGAATCCGCCTAAAGGGAAGGGACTGACCGAGGCAGGGACGTCGATCGGAACGCCCGACTACATGTCACCCGAACAGCTGGCGGGCGGCGAGCTCGATGCGCGCAGCGACCTGTACGCGGTCGGCGTCGTGCTGTTCGAGTGCCTCACGGGACGCGTGCCGTTCGAAGCGGACACGACCTGGGCGCTCGTGGCGAAGCATCTCGAAGAGCAGCCGCCGGATCCGCGCAGCTTCAATGGTGAGGTGCCGGAATCGCTCGCGGTGGTCGTCCTGAAGGCGATGGCGAAAAAGCCCGCCGATCGTTACGCGACCGCGGCCGCGATGCACGACGCGCTCGCGCTGATTGGGTGACTATTCGTTGCGGAGCCGAAAGAACGCCAGCACATACCCGTCCGCATCGGTGACCTCAAACCCCCACAAGCCGTCGTCGATGAACGACAACTCCTTCACAAACGACGCGCCGCGCCGGCGAAACTCCTGGAAGAGCGTGTCGGGGTCCAACGCGTAGACGTACGCATCCCAGCCAGCCCATTCGTGTCGTGTGTGATTTGGCTGGGGCGGCACATCGGGAGTGATCGCCTTGAGCATGACGGTGATCCCGTCTCGCTTCACCCCAGCGTAGTACGGATCGTCCGCCGGCCCCTGGAACGCGAGCTCGAAGCCGAAGCGTTCGATGTAGTGGGAAATCGACGTCTGAAGATCCTTCACGATGAAGAACGGGCTGATCGACTCGAGATTCCGGGTCGGGGCGCTCGTATCCGTGCTGGATGACGCGGTCTTCGTTGAGCTCATAGGCTACACACCTCCGAACCATGGATACCCCTGATCCTCCCAATATCCGCCCGGCCGCTCGGCCGTGAACGTCATCGACACGAGGTACTTCGTCATCTTGTACCCAAGCTTTGTCGGCGAGTACAGCCGGAGCGGCGCGCCGTGCGTCGGCGGCAGGATGTTGTCATTCATGCCATAGGCAAGAATCGTCTGCGGGTGCATCGCGCTCGCGAGATCCCAGCCGTTGAAATAGCCCGAGTCGAACGAATCGAACCGCACATAGCGCGCCTGCGGCAACAGCCCGGCACGCTCGGCCACGACCGATACCGCGACGCCGTGCCATGTTGCAATCGCACTCCAGCCCTCGACGCAATGGTGTTTCACCGTGTATGTCGTCCGCGGCAGCGCCTGGAGATCGGCGACGGACAGTGACAACGGCTGGCGCACCAGACCACCGACTTGCAGCCTCCATGCCGATGGATTCTGCAACATCGGCAGCTCCGGAGAGATGAAATAGCTCGGCAGCCGCTCGCTTCGCTCGGCGACGTCGTACTGCGGCGCGAGCCGGCGTTCGGAAAACAGAATCTTCTCGCCCACCCAGTCGTTCAGTCGACTGACGTCCAACAACAGCGGCCGCACGCCGTTGCCGCCGTCCCACCCGCAGGCCGCTACGATGGAGCCGAGGCCGGCTGCCAGGCCGAGCTTCAGGAATGTCCGGCGATCCGTGTCGTACAACGTACCGTCGTAGCGTCGTACGTTGTAATCAGTCATGACTCGGAAACCTCCCTCGATACCATCCGGTGATCATCGCGCGCAGCGACGCGGGATCGACAACGAACACGAGGATGACGTGCACGATCAGAAATGCGACAAAGATCCAGACCGCCCAGAAGTGCCAATAACGCGCCGCCTGGAAGCCACCGAACAGCGCGGTCAGCCAGGACAACTGAGTGGGCTTATAGATCGCGAATCCCGTGAGCACCGATAGCACGCCCAGCAGGATAATGAACGAGTACGCGAGCTTTTGCAGCGGATTGTGCTTCCCCTGCGGCGGATGCTCCCGGCGCAGCCGCAGGTAGTACTTCTGCATCTCGATAGCACCCCTCACGTCGCGCGGCCGAAACACGAGCGACCGCCATTCGCCGCTTGCCACGAGATACGCGACGTACAGGACGCCGCCGATGACCAGAGGCCACATCAGGGTGAAATGCCAATTCAATCCGCCCGCGAGCCAGCCGCCGAGCCGCACGGTGGCGGGAAAGGCTTTGTTCTCGAATGGATTTGGTGCGTAGTAGGGACCGCCGCGCTCGCCGAATCGCGCGTACGCCGCATAGATCTGTAGCCCGCTCATGACCATGCCGGCGAGCAGCACGAACGTAAGCCAATGCGTGAGCCGGACGATCCAATGGTGGCGCTTCACCGGGGGAGGCCCGGTCGGGGCGGTCATGGGCTAAGTATATTGCGAGCCATGCGTGCGGCAACGGTGTTTCTCATCGTCCTACTGGCATCGTGCCGGTCGCAACACGCGTCACCCGCCGTTACGACGGGAGACGCCGACACCACGACATACGCCGACATGACGCCGGCCGATTCCGCCGACAGCACGCTGCTCACGCCGCGCGTCGTGACAGGCCTGACGGTCATCGTGTTCTGGACCGCGGCGGCCGATACCTTCACGGCTGACGACCAGGCGGAGGCGCTCGACGAGCTGAATTCTACGACCGAGGCCATTTCGTCCACCTTGCGCGACCACAAGATCGCGCTGATGCCCACCAACTCCGACACGATCTACGTCGCTTTGCCGAACAAACAGCGCCGCATGATCCTGCTCAACGGACTCGACTACCCGTTCGGCTACGTGCTCATCGAACCAGGTACGGCGGAGCGGATTCTCGCCGGTCTCTATGACGACGACGAGCTCCTCGACGAAATCGAGGCGTACTTCGACCTGCCCCCGAGCGACACGTCGGCCGCGAGGTCACGGGTTTCGACGTGATGCTGTGGCTGCTGGCGGGTGCGGCTCTGTGTGTACAAGACTTCACCTGGCAACCTGCCACGCCGCGCCAGGGCACGCTCATCGTCGTGTCGGCCCCCGGCGCGATCACCGGGCAAGTCGCCGGTGAGCCGCTGCATTTTCGCGACGGCAAAGCGCTCGCCGCCATCCCGCTGACCACGAGCGACTCGATCCGCGTTCAAACACTTTCGATTCGCTGGGACGGCGCCGTGATCGGACATAGCGCGTTTGTGCCCGTCGCGGAGCGCAAGGTGCCGGTCAACGAGCAGGTCCGCGCGGACGACCGTTACACGGCGGCGCCCGACAGCGCGCTCGAGGCGCGGATCGACGCCGAGCGCGTCCTGTCGCGAGACGCGGCGCGGCGTGCCCATATGGTGCCACGCCTCTGGAGTCAGCCGTTCATTCGCCCGCGCTCGGCGCGGATCACGAGCCTGTTCGGCTCTGGTCGCCAGGTGAACGGCGTGTGGCGCACCCGGCACTATGGATTGGATATTGCCGGACCGAAGGGGGCACCGGTGCGCGTGGCCAATCGCGGCGTGGTGGCGCTCGTGGGCCACTTCTTCTATGGCGGCATTTCCGTGTACGTACACCACGGCGACGGCCTCATGACGGTCTATCATCACCTGAGCCGCGCCCTCGTCGCGGTCGGTGACACCGTCGAGCGCGGCCAGCTCATCGGAAAGGTCGGCGCGACGGGGCGCGTGACCGGACCACATCTGCACTGGGGAGCGCAATACGGCACGGTCTCGTTTGATCCCACCGAGCTGCTAAAACTTCCTTGAGCACAGCGTTGCTGCTGCGCGGCGGCCGTGTGGTGACGATGGACGCGTCCCGGCGCGTGCTGGATGCGGACGTGCTGGTCGAGGATGGACGCATCAAGACCGTGGGACGGTCTGATCGTCGGACGGCTGGACGGTCGAAACCAACAATTGACTGTACGGGACTTGTCGTCCTTCCGGGGTTGGTTCAGGCACACATCCATCTTTGCCAGACACTCTTTCGCGGGCTTGCAGACGATTTGTCGCTCGAGGCCTGGCTGGCCCAACGCATCTGGCCGCTCGAAGCCGCGCACACGGAAGCCTCACTCCACGCCTCCGCCATGCTCGGCGCCGCCGAGCTCTTGCTGGGGGGCACCACGGCGATCCTCGCCATGGAGACCGTGCGACACACGGGCGCGGTGTTCGAGGCGCTCGAGACAATCGGCATTCGCGCGACGGCAGGGAAATGCCTGATGGATTCGCCGACGAGTCCGGCCGCGCTGCGCGAGTCCACCGATCGAGCCCTGACCGAAAGCGTCGATTTGTGCGGCAAGTGGCATGGAGCGGCCGACGGCCGGCTGCGCTATTGCTTTGCCCCGCGCTTTGCGCCGAGCTGTACCGGTCCGTTGCTGCGCGCGGTGAGCGATCTCGCCGAGCGATCCGGCGCGATGATACACACGCACGCGGCGGAGACGCCGCTCGAGCTCGAGACGGTGAAACGGGAGACCGGCCACGACGAAATCGCCTATCTCGACTCCGTCGGGATCTCGGGTCCGCGCGCCGCGCTCGCGCACTGCGTCTGGGTGGACAAGGACGACATCGCCGTGCTCGCGCGGCAACGCACCAACATCGTGCACTGTCCCAGCTCGAACCTGAAGCTTGGCAGCGGCATCGCGCCGATTCCGGAGATGCTCGCGGCGGGCTGCCGCGTCGGTATCGGCGCCGACGGCGCGCCGTGCAACAATCGCCTCGACGCCTTTTCGGAGATGCGGCTCGCCGCGCTGATCCAGAAGCCGCGCCTCGGCCCCGACGCGCTGCCCGCGGCGCAGGCGCTCGAGCTCGCCACACTGGGTGGCGCGCGCGCGCTGGGACTTGAAGCGGACATTGGATCGATCGAGGTGGGGAAGCGCGCGGACCTGATCGTGCTCGATCTGGACGGGCCGCACGCGCAACCCGACAATGCGGACCTGATGTCGCGAATTGTCTACAGTGCCCGCGCCGCGGACGTGCGCCACGTGATCGTGGACGGCCGGATCGTTGTCCGCGACGGCGATCTGAAGACGGCGGACCTTGGCGCCGTTCGCCGGCAGGCCAACACGCACGCGCGCGCCCTACGCGCGAAAGCGCTGAATCGTCTCTGAGAGTGTTGCCGCGGCATCGGAGATATGCTGCGATGTCGCCGTCAGCGCGTTGAGCGACGCGATCTGCTGGGCCGTCGCGGCGGAGGTCTGCCGCGCGCCGCTCGCCGCGCCCTCCGCGATCGCCGCGACTTCCTCCATCCGCCGCAACACCTCACGCATCCGCTTGGTCTGGTTCTCGGTCTCGGCCGCGAACGTCGTGGCGAACCGGACGGTGGAGTTCAGGTCGCCGAAGATCGCATCGAGCGCCGTCTGTACCGTCGTCGCGAGGGTGCCCACGCCTTTCGCGGCTTCGCGACCCTGGTTCATCGCTTCGACGACGCGATGGATCTGCTCCTGCGTCGAGCGCACGCGGGTCCGGACTTCTTCCGCCGAGCGCGAGCTTTGCTCGGCGAGCTTGCGCACTTCACCGGCTACCACGCGGAAGCCGAGCCCGTGTTCGCCGGCGCGGGCGGCTTCGATCGCCGCGTTGAGCGCCAGGAGATCGGTCTGGCTCGCGATGCGCGTGATGCCGTCCACCAGTTTGCCGATCTCGCGCGACTCGCGGTCGAGCTCGCCGGCTACGTCCGCCGCGTAATCCATGTGCACGATCAGATTCATCAGGAGCGTCCCGGCGCGCGCGACCTCTTCGCCGCGCTTGTGCGCCTGCACGGCGATGTCGCTGATTTGCCGTTCCGCTTCCTGCGCCCGGACGTGCAGCGTGCTGGCCAGCCCGCTGGCCGCCTCGGAATCCTGACGCCCATAGCCGATCAACTGCCGCTGGCGCTCCGTTCCTTCGGAGAGCTGCAACGTCGTAGTCGAAATCGACTGGGACGCGGTCTGGAGCTCGCGCGCCGCGGTGGCGAGCCCGCGCGCCATGGCCGCCAGCGCGCCGCCCTGCCGGCCGATCTCGCGAATGATGTCGGCGATGGACGCCGTCATGCGATTGACGCTCACACTCAGGAAGCCGAGCTCGTCTGTGGCGTTCTCGGCGCCGCCGTTGATCTGCCGCCGGAGATCACCGCGCTCGATCTCGGCGAGCACGCTGCGGGCCGTGCGCAGGCGATCGACGATCTGCACGAGCATCGGCACGAGCGCGACGCAGGCGAACACGAGGACCAGACTCTCCTGGAGATAAAAGCCCCAGCTCCAGCCGTGTCCCGTGAGCTGCGCGAGCGCCGTCAACAGGGTAAATGCCGTCAGGTTGATGATCAGCGCGCCCCAGGCTTCACGGCGCTCGAGGTACAGGGCGGCTTGCAGCGGTGCGATCAGGTAGGCGCCGTACAGGATGTGCCCGCTCGGTCCGATCGCGAACAGCACGGCGGAGATCAGCAGACACCCAATGACGAGATTGAGCTGTGCGTACCACGGCTGAAAGTCGCCGCGCGCGACGAGGCGACGCATGGCGGCATTCGCTCCGGCGAAGCCCACGGCGAACACCATGATGAACGGCCACGAGATCGGCGTCAGCCCCACAAGCCGGACCGCGATGAGCAGAGCGATCCCGAATCCCACGAACCCCCAGCGCGCGCGCGTGTTCGACACCACGTACTGGCGCTGCTTCGCCAGCCGCTCCTCGAGGAGTTGGTGCTCGAGTGTCATCACATCCGGAACAGGTAACTGGCCTTCAGGAAGAAGCCGTCTGCGGTGCGCGTCAAGTTGCTGAAGCTGAACGGATCGGCTTCGGTCAGCGACGATCCGTAGCCGACGAAGAAGACGGTGCCCGGGGTGGGCTTGTAGGAGAAAAGCAGGTCGTTCCGAAACTCTGTTTGTGTGACGCGCGCCGGCGCGATCCCGTCGACGATCAACGGATTTCCGCTGCGCGGGTCGCGCAGCGTGTCGCGCACCTGTGCCAGGTACTGTCCCACGTATCGGAAAAAGATGTCGCGCGTCAGCTGATACTCAACCTTGAGACGGGGCACGTTCGCGGTCGAAAACCAGCTGCTGCCCTGCGCTCGGTGGATGAGCTGGTGCGGCCACTGGCCCTCGAAGCGCAGCGAAGACGTCGGTTTCCACGAGAGCGCGAGCAGGACGTTGAGCGCCCGGCCTTCCGACCCCTCCGCAAAGATCGGGGTGGCTTGGTAGCCGATGCTGATTTCCGCCTTCAGCGCGCGATTCGGCGTCGTGAGGTCGGTGAGGCCTCCCCACAGGTTGTAGAGGCTCGGAGGAGGCGCGAATGGCCGGGAGGTGCCGGCCGAATCGATCTGGTAGCCGGCGTAATCGACTGAGTCGAATCGCTGATGCGCGACCTGCCAGTACAAGGTCCCGACCCATCCGCCGCGCATCGTCAGGAGCACACGCTGCGAGAGGGTTCCTTCGATCGTGCTCTTGAGCTTGAAGAAATCGTCGTAATGCCAGATCGGCTCGATCCCGATGAAGGTGGTGGTGTTCTCGAGCCGCGCGCCCGGTTTGCCGTACCACGTGAAGCGATTGAACAACCGGCCATGCACGATGTTCACACGATTGACGAACCCGCTCTGCGCGTCGAACTCGGGGCTGACGCCCAGGATCTCCGCGTGATTACCGTAGGAGTATCCCGTGCGGTCATAGAGGGTGACGTCCCACAGCTCACCGGACCGCACGCCCCCCCCGGTGCCGGTCGAGTCCTTGGTCCACGAACCGACGAATTGCGCCGTAGAGTACCAGAGCTTGCGCCAGATGAATCGGGTATCCGCGCCGAGCACCCGGTTCCACGCGCCGCCATCGATCCGGTCCGTGTAGACGGCCCCCACCGTCGAATTCGCGCCGAGGTCGCGCCGCAGTCTGAGCAGATTGAAGAAGGGGTAATCGTTCGTTGGCGAGAAGGGCCGGTCGTCCAGCGCACCGATGTACGCGATGCCGGTGGGCCCGATTTTGCCGGTGAGCTTGACGCCACCAATCGGCGCATTGATGCGTCGCGTATAGATCAGCGAGTTCGGTGTATCGAACTGCTCGAGTCCTTCAAGGAAGAAGGGCCGCTTCTCCGGGTAGAACAGCGCGAACCGCTCGTTCACCGTCACCCGTCCCACGTCCGCTTCGACCTGGGAGAAGTCCGGATTCACCGTGCCGGCGGCCGTGAGGTTTTGTGTGACGCCCCACCGCACGGTTCCGCCGAACGCGGGCTCGATGTTTCCGTACTGGTACTCGGTATCCGACATCCGCTCGCCCTCGACGCGCGACGTGAATTCGGGCGTCACGTCCATGACGAGACCCCGTTTGAGTCCCGTCAGCGCTTGCAGCGTACCCGACTGAATGAGGAAGCTGGCATTCGACCGCACGGTGGGCGCCCAGGTATCCTCGTAGCCCGTATGCTGCGTGAGGCGGATGATCTGAATCCCCCAGTCCTGCTTCTCGCCGCTCTGGTAGCGCAGGCTCTTGAACGGAATTCGCACCTCGACTTCGAAGCCGAACGGCGTGAGACGGCCGTGCGACTGATAGACGTAGTCGGGGTTCAGGTCCACGACGCCGTCGAACCGAAATCCGGCGCTCGCGCCGCCCGCCGCTCCCGCGAGTCCTTCGCTGCGCACGCCGTCCTGCTGCGCGCCCAGCGGATTCACGGCGAACAGCAATGCCCGGCGTCGATCGTGGAAGGTGTCGAGCAGAATCTGAATATTGTCATCGGCGTCGATGTTGTCGCGATCGGCGAGCGTCGCCCGCACGACCTCGCCATGGACCTCGTAGGCGCGGATCCCGAAGTAAATCGCATCGGGCGCGTAGAAGACGAAGACGTCGGTCGAATCGGCCGCCGGCCGGCTATCGACCGGCCGGTACTGCGTAAACCCCTTGAGCAGCGCCGCCTCGCGCCATACGGCATCGTCCAGCACGCCGTCGACTCGCACGGACGCATCGATGCGCGGAATGGTGACGCTGATTTGCCGAAGACGGCCGTCGTAGACTGCCTGCTGTGCGCCTGGCGACTGAACGAGAAGAAAGAGAACGGCGAGCATGGAACCAAACTAAGAGCGGGAGAAGTGAGAAGGGAGATGTACGGTCCTTCTCCCATCTCCTTTCTCCCGTTTATGCCGACTATTCGTACCGCAGCGCCACGATGGGATCGAGCCGTGCCGCCCGTCGCGCCGGCCAGATCCCGAAAAACAGGCCTACCATGGCGCTGAAGAAAAAGGCCGCGAGAATCGCGAGCACGTTGATCGACGTGTTCCAGTGCAGGAACGACGAGAGCCCGATGGCGCCAAAGGTCCCGAACAGGATGCCGAGGATCCCGCCGACCAGGCAGAGGACCAGCGCCTCGACCAGGAACTGAAACAGGATGTTGAATCGGGTCGCACCGAGCGCCTTGCGCACACCGATTTCGCGGGTCCGCTCGGTCACCGACACGAGCATGATGTTCATGATCCCGATGCCGCCGACGAGGAGACTCACCGCGGCGATACCGGCGAGCAGATACGTGAACGTCTTGGTGGTATCCTGGAACGTCGCGAGAATGTCGGACTGATTGCGGATCTGGAAGTCGTTCTCGCCGCCGGGACGGATCTTGTGCTCCTTCCGCAGCACGCGCTCGATCTCGATCATCGTCAACGTCATCTGCTGCACGTCGGCCGCGTCCACAGTGATCGTGCGCAACCGGTCCGTGCCCATGATGCGATACCGCGCCGTCTGCAGCGGAATCAGGACCTGCTCGTCCGGATTGCCGAACCCTCCTGCGGAGCCTTTGGACGACAGCACGCCAATGATCTCGAACGGAATGCCGCGGATCTGGATCTCCTGCCCGATCATCGCGGCGGGATTCGCGTTGAACATGTCGGGTATGGCCGACCCCAGCACGGCGAGGCGCCGGCGCCCTTCGTTCTCACCCGCGGAAAACATCCGCCCCGCGGTCAGCGTGTAGTTCTTGACCGCCGGATAGTTCGGCGTCGTCCCGACGATGTTCACGTTCGAGTTCTGGCCGGCCCGTTTGATCTGCAGATTGCGGGTCAGCTCAGGCACGACGGCCCTGGTATGACCCGCATTGGCGGCCAGGGAGTCGGCGTCATCCACGGTGAGGCTGACGCGCGAGCCGAAGTCGATCGCGATGCCGCCGCGAAACGCCTGGCCGGGATAGACGGACAGCAGCGTCGGCCCCAGCGCCGCAATTCGTGCCTGCACTGCCTTCTGCGCCCCGGTGCCGAGCGCGACCATGGTAATGACCGCGCCGACGCCGATGATGATCCCCAGCATCGTCAGGAAAGACCGCAACTTGTTGGCGCGGATCGCCTGCAACGCAACGTGAATGATCTCACCGATCAGCATGGTTACGGCCTCGCCGGCGTCGTCGCTTGCGGCCGTTGTTGCTGCGTCTGCTGTTGTTGCACTCCCGGCAGCCCGCCGCCGGTGAAGTTGCGCATCCGCTGCTGCATGTCGCGCTGCGCGTTGACCAGCGACGCGCTCGGCAGCACGAGCACGGTGTCCTGCTCGGTCAGGCCGCTCACCACCTCGATGTAATCGAGATCGGTGAGGCCGGTGCGGATCGGCACCGGAGTCGGCTTGCCCTGCTTGAGCACGAACACGATGTAGCTCGTCGGGTCGCCCTGATTGCGGCGGAACCCGCCGCCGGCGCCCTGTCCGCCGCCATTACGCATCATCATCTGCCGCATCGCGGACAGCGCGTTCTGTTCGGCGGGGGTCAGCTCCTGGCCCGACATCCGCTTCTGGAACGCGGACCGGATCTGCGCTTCAGTCACGCCGGGCGGCAGCTGGATGGTGCGGCCGTCGGGCGTGGTCATGGTGTTGCCGCCCGCGGCTCCCTTGGTCGAATCAGGCTTGGCAGCGGTCGTGTCGCGGCGCGCCGTGCCCCCGCCGAGCGAGGCGCTGTCGCGGTTCGCGGGAGCTTGCTGTTGCTGCTGCTGTCGTGCCGCGGCCAGCTGCTGCTGCACCTCGTTCGGATCGAGCCCAAGCACCTGGGCCGCCGAAGCCACGTCGCGCTGCGTGCGGAGCGCGGCGTTCGGAATCGTCACGACGTTGTTGGCCTGACCGACGTGAATCTCGACTTCGGTGTTCATGCCCGGCTTGAGCAGGTGATTCGGATTCGGAATCCGGATCAGGACGTTGAACATGGTGACGTTCTGCTGCACCGTGGCCTGCGGCTCGACCTTCAGCACCAAACCTTCGAACGGCCGGTTCGGATATGCGTCCACGGTGATCGTCGTGCGCAGACCCGGTTGGACCTTGGCGATGTCCGTTTCGTCGACCAGCGAGCGAATCTGCACGGTGTCGAGGTTCGCCATCTTGAACAGCACCGTGCCGCCGCCCACGTCGGTCGTCGGTGAGGAGATCACGGTGCCGAGCTCCACGTTCTTCGTGATGATCGTCCCGGCGAGTGGTGCGCGCAGCTTCGTGTCGTTCATGCGGTCGCGCGCGTTCTCGAGGTCCGACCTTGCCTTGATGACGTTGGCGTTGGCATTGGCATGATCGAGCCTGGCTTGATCGTATTCCGTCTGCGTGATCGCCTGCGCCTTGAACAGCGTGTCGGACCGGGCGAGTTGCGCGTTCGCGTTTCCCAGCTGCGCTTGTGCGACCTGCAGGTTGGCTTCGGCCTGAGCCAGGCTGTTGCGCGGGATGCGCGGATCGATCGTCGCGAGCAGCTGGTCTTCCTTCACGTCGTCGCCGGTCTGGACGTTCATGGTGATGATCTCACCCGACGCCTTGGACTTCACGTCGACCGTCAGCACCGGCTCGATCGCTCCCGAGGCCGACGCCGATACGACGACGTTGCGCCGTTCGACCGGCACGGCCTCGTAGCTCACCGGCGCCTGCGTCTTGTGGCAGCCCACGATGCCGAGCACCGCCAGTCCCGCCAGGTATTTGTTCATTGGCTTCCCATTCTTTCGTCGCGCGCGATCTTGCCGTCGAGCAGGTGAATCTGGCGGTGTGCGTGCGCCGCAATGTCGTGTTCGTGCGTCACCAGCACGATGGTTTGGCCCTGCCGGTGCAGCTCCTTGAACAACATCATGATTTCGTTGCCCGTCGCCGAATCGAGGTTCCCGGTGGGCTCGTCGGCGAGGAGGATACTGGGCGAATTGACGAGTGCGCGCGCGATGGCGACGCGCTGGCGCTGCCCGCCCGACAGCTCGTTGGGCCGGTGGTCCATGCGGTCGGCGAGCTGCACCTGCGTCAGTGCGTTCGCCGCCCGGGTACGCCGCTCTTTGGCCGACATTCCGGCGTAGATGAGTGGCAGCTCCACGTTGTGGAGCGCATCGGCCCGCGGGAGCAGGTTGAAGGTCTGGAAGACGAACCCGATCTCCTTGTTGCGGATGCGGGCGAGCTCGTCGTCCGTCAGATCGCTCACCTTCTGTCCGTTCAGCCAGTACTCGCCGTTGGTCGGCGTGTCGAGACAACCGATCAAATTCATGAGCGTCGACTTGCCCGAGCCCGACGGGCCCATGATCGCGACGAATTCGTTCTTCTTGATTTGAATGTCCACGCCCCGCAGCGCGTACACGACTTCGGCGCCCATCTGATACTCGCGCGTCAGATGGTGCGTGAGGATCACGATGTCGGGCGTCGGCGTGTCGCCCGTCCGGAACGTCATCGCCTGGGCCGACGTCACAGTGTCCGTCCCACGGTTGCCTCGAGCTGCGAGCGCGCGACGAGGTAACTGAACCGCGTCTGGATGACGTTGACCTCGGCCGTCGTCAATGCAGCCTGAGAAGTCAGAAGGTCGAGAATCGTCGCCGCGCCGACGCGATAACGCTCGTTCTGGACGCGCAGATCCTCCTCTGCCGCCGCACGGTTGGCATCCGCGATCTGGATTTGCTCGAACGAAGTCGAGAGCGTCGCCAGCTGCGTGGTTACGAGCGCGTTGATCTGACGCCGCGTGTCGGACGCGCGAGCGACGGCGATGTCCCGCGACACTGACGCCGACACCTGGTTGGCCTCACGGACAAACCCGTTCAGAATCGGCAAGCTGAGCGCAAAGCGCCACTGAAACGTCTCAGGATAGTTGCCAAAGAAGGGGAAGTTGGGCGCCCCGTTTAACGTCTCGGTTCCCTGACGGTTGTTGCTGTAGCTGACGTTGATGGTCGGCCAGTACTGTGAGCGCGCCGACCAGACCAACGCGCGTGCGGCTCTCGCCCCCGACTCCGCCTGTTCGACGGCGGGAGAGGTGGCAAGTGCCGTGCGCCGCAGATCCGCCGTGTCGGGCATTGGAGGCAGCATCGAATCGAACGCCGCCCGCACAGGTTCATCCACGCCGATTTGGCGTCCGAGATCGGCCTGTGCGGCCAATAGGTTCCCGGCAGCTCGGAGCAGATCAATGCGTGCATTGCCGAACTCGACTATGGAGCGCAGGGAATCCGAGCGCGTCGCCGACCCGGCATGCAGCTTGTCGATGGAGATCTGGAGCTGCTGGCGGGCGCGTGCGAGTTGCGCGTCCGCAACCCGTACCAAGGCTTCATTGGCCACTTCGGCATAGAACAGCTCTTTCGTCTGCAGCGTCGTCAGAAAGCGCGCGTTCACCACGCCTGCTTCCGCCGCCTGATCGAGCGCCGCGGTCGCCTTCAGGTTGGCGAAACGGCGGAATCCATCGAACAGCTCGAGACTGGCGTTAAAGCTGCCCGTATACGAATACTCGGCGGGCACCGGCCGTCCCGTGGTGTTGTCGATGCGCGTGATGTTGGACCGGGCCGCCGACGAACCGAGCGACACGGTGGGAATGAATGCGCCGTATGCCGAGCGCTTCGACGCACCCGCATTGCGCTGATCTCCGCGCGCCGAGATCATCGTCGGCTGCACGTCGAGGGCGCGCTGAACCGCTTCCGGGAGCGTGATCTGAAGCTGCTGCGGGGGTGAGGCCGGTGCCTGTTGGGCCCGGGCGGCAGGTGCGGCCAGTCCCGCGGCGAGGATGACTATCAGCCAGCGCATCAGTTCCGCCTCCCCTTTGCGGAGTCTTCCCGCTCCCTACGTTGATGCTCAGCATGATCGATCAGTTGCTGATGCTTGGTCCGCTGAGCCGGCGTGAGCTGCCCGTCGATCTCGGCACGCATCCGCGCCTTGATCGAGTCGAACTGCGGCCGCACCCGTGCCCAAAGGGCATCGGTCTCGGGACGGTGCCGCGCGATGATGGCGCGCACCGAATCCCGCTGCGCCCCGCTGAGGTCCAGCTCCCGACTCAAAAACGAGACCAGCGCGTCGGGTCCGCGGTGAGGACCGCGGTCCTCACGGTCTGCCGCTTCGCGTCCGCCCCAGCCGGCCAACCCTCCCGCCACGAACACAGCGGCGAGCAGGCCGACGGCGGCGAGTTTCGATCTATTCAACATGCGTGCTTTCCTTTTCTGCTATCGTTGGTCAACCAGCGATGTGAACACGACGCTGGCATCAGGCGGATCTTGGGCCGACACGAGCGCCGCCAGACCCGGTCCTTCGACCGGTGCCATCGCGGCGTCGTAGCCGGGAGCGGGCGACGGTGCGTGAACCAGGACGTTGCGCCCGAACAGGAATCCCGCGATCAAAGCGGCAGCCGCGACGGCAATGCCCCGTCGGGACCACGAGGCCAGGATATCGAGCGCCGGAATCGTCGCGCGATCGAGCGCATCCTGGTACTGTGCCATGACTCGGGCAACGAACGCAGACTGATCATCGTGCGACTCGAGCGCGGCGCGCAGGGCGGCGCCCAGCTCGGGATCCGGACGATGATCGAACGCCGGGGAGGGCTCGTTCTTCATCTCACTTGCTCCTTCCAGTCAGCCAGCAGCGTGCGTAGACGGCGACGCGCGTGAAAAACTTCCGATCGTACGGTCCCTTCCGGGATGCCGAGAATTCCGGCGATCTCGGCGTGCGAATACCCTTCGACATCGAACAACACAACAGCGGTGCGACGGCGCTCTGGCAGCTCGGCGAGCGCCGAGCGCAAGCGGTCGCCCAATTCACTCCGTACCGCGGCCGCATCGGGCCGGGGACCGCCGCCTACGAGCGCGGCGTCGAGCGGCTCCGCCCGCCGGACGGTCCGGCGCCGGCGCCGGTCGGTCGCCGCGTTTGCTACGATGCGCATCAGCCAGGGGCCGAACGGGCGCCGGACATCGTACTGTCCCAACTTCACGAGCGCCGACAGAAACCCGTCCTGCGCAGCATCGTCGGCATCGTCGGGGTCTCCCAACACCGCCCGCGCCACCCGCCGCGCCTGCGCGGCATAGCGCTCGACGAGCACGCCGAAGGCGTCCCGCTCACCCGCCAGGGCTTTGGCGATTAGATCTTTATCGGATTCGCTGTTTCCCATACGCGCGAGGGGAGGGAGAGGTTGAGTTCCTGACCCGCAACCCCCTACCGGACATCGCTTTCGCGGCGGCGGCGACGCCGCGCCAAGGCGAATCCGGACAGCCAGAACGAACTGGCCAGGGCCCCGACGGCCAGGACGGTGCTCATGACGATGGGAAAGAAAATGATGAGCACCCCGATTACCAAGAAAAGCACGGCAGCCGCGCCCGCGAGCATGCGGCGCGCGCCTCCCGCAGCCTGCATCAGCGCGACCGCCGCCGCAGCCTGACGCTCTCGCAGCGACCGCTTGTAGTGCTGGACGACCGTCTGCGGCGGCGCCAGCGCATGGGCGGGATGGACCGCCGCGGTGACCACGAGCCGCGGTGGCAGCGGTAGACGGCGATGAGCCATGAGCACGATTTCACGACTCTGCGCCATGTCGTGCAGGAACTGAGTCGCGAGGGTCGCGGTCAAACCATCCTGTTCGGCCACGAGATCGAGCTCGTAATTCCCGAGCAGGCTCGAGACATTGAGGTTGCTCGAGCCTACACGCGCCCACTCGTGGTCTCCCACAAGGGTCTTGGCGTGTAGCATCGGTCCGCGATACTCGAAGATCCGGGCGCCGGCATGGAGCAGCTCGCGGTAACCGGTGCGCGTGAAGATGCGCACGATGGGAATATCCGAAGTGCCCGGCAGGAGCAGGCGCACATCGACGCCGCTGCGAGCCGCGTCCACGAAAGCCGCGTAGAGCGACGGGGGCGCAACGAGGTACGCGTCGGTGATCCACAATCGCTCGGTCACTGCCGCCGCGAGCAGCTGCACCGCCCGATAGATGCGCGATTGTCCGGGGAAACCCTCTACGACACGGACAGCCGAGGGGCCGCACTCGTCCGGACCGGACGCGGTCTCGTCATCGGGCAGGGGCGGACCGGCGCGGGCCCACATCCGCGCGAACGACGCCTCGAGCGCGGCCACGGCCGGTCCACAGACCACGACCATGGTATCGCGCCAACACGGTTGCCCCACCCTGGGGTCCCCAGCCCATTCGTCACCGATGCAGAGGCCGCCGGTCATCGCCCGCTCGCCATCGACGACGACCAACTTGCGATGATCGCGGCTGAAGGCTTCGATGGGTCCGCTGGTCCAGAGCGGGCGGAACGGCCGGACGTCTACGCCATAGTCGCGCAGCTCGCGCCAGAATCCCGCGCTGGTGCTGCGACACCCGAACGCATCGTAGAGGATGCGCACACGCACGCCGGCGCGCGCGCGCTCGGCCCATGCCGTCGCGAACCGGCTGCCGGTCTCGTCGTCGTGAATGATGTAGTTCTCGAAGTGAATCGTGCGCTGCGCGCTCGCGATCATCTGGAGCATCGCCTCCAGCGCGTCGCTGCTGAGCGCGAGATGGCGGACCAGATTGCCGGGAATCGGCCGCGCGCCGGTGGCGCGATCCAGCGCTCGGGAAAACGGACGATCCATCAGCCGCCGGCGGGCGCCCCTCCGCCAAGAGCGAGCGACGCCTCGACAGGACGCAACGCCTGGATGCAGAACGCGATGTGCTCGTCGAGCGGGACGCCCAACTCTTCCGCACCCTGGCGCACCTCATCGCGATTCACGCCGCGCGCAAATGCCTTGTCCTTGAGCTTCTTTTTCACCGACGAGACCTCGAGATCCGAAAAACTCTTCGACGGGCGCACGAGAGCGCACGCGACCAGGAAACCGCACAACTCGTCCACCGCGAACAGCGCCCTTGCCATCTGTGTGTCACGCGGTACACCGGAGTACGTCGCATGTCCCAGGATCGCGCGCAGCAGCGGCTCGGCCACGCCGCGGGAGCGCAGCAGGTTCACACCCCAGGCTGGATGCCCCTCGGTGGCCGAGTGCTCGGCGTTGGGGAATTTCTCGTAGTCGAAATCGTGCAGCAGTCCGACGATGCCCCAGGACTCCTGGTCCTCTCCGAACCGGGTCGCGTACGCGCGCATCGCGGCTTCCACGGCCAGCATGTGCTGCCGCAGGGAGGCCGACTGAGTGTGCTCCTGCAAGATCGACAGCGCTTCCTGACGGTTCACCGGAGAGAAACCCCCCAGCGCTCGCTCCACAGGGCGAGCATGAGTTGTGGCCACAGTCTCCGCGCGTGGTTACGCCGGCCGCCCCGGTGCTCGGCGAGGAGCGGCGTGTCGAGCAGACGATCGGCAAGGGGGGCGAGCCCCGTATTCAGCCAGCGCGCGACTGGAACTGAGAGCCCGCGTTTCCTGCGCCGGATGACCGCGTCCGGCACGAGTCCGCGCGCTGCTTCCTTTAATATCGCCTTAGTGGTGAGGCCCCGCACCTTGAGGCCCGCGGCTGCGGGAAGAACGAGCTCCATGAGTTCCCGGTCGAGAAAGGGCGCGCGCGCCTCGACCGACGCCAGCATCGTGGCACGATCGACTTTTACCAAAAGGTCGTCCGGCAGATAGGTCGAAAAGTCGAACCACATCACCCGGTTCAGCGGGACGTCATGCGGGAAGCCGGCGAGCTTGCAGGCGAGCTCCGCGATCACCCCAGCGTCGATCGTCAGTGCTCCAAGCCAGGTGAGGTGACGCTCCATCCAGGGCATCTCGGAGGCCGCGAGGAACTGCTTGACCATGTACTCGAGCGTCATCTTGCCGGTGGAGGACGGCCAGCGATCGACGGTCCACCGCGCGGCGCGCCGTAGCATGCCGGGCACTCGTTGCCATGTCTCGGCGTACTTGTGGCCGAGGTAGGTGGGGTAGCCGCCGAACAGCTCGTCGGCGCCTTCGCCGGACAGAATCACCTTGACGTGCTCGCGCGCCGCCTCCGCCAGAAGCCACGTGGGCAGGACGGCTGGATCGCCGAGCGGTTCCGCCAGCGAGCGCGACACGACCTCGAGCGCACGGCCGAGCGACTCGTCGTCGGCCGTCACCACGTGATGGACCGACCGGATCTCGTGCGTGACCGCTTCGGCGTAATCGCTTTCGTCGTAGCCCGGCTCCGTGAAACGCACCGCGTAGGTGTGAATGCGCTCGTCCGGAACCGCCCGCGCGGTTGCCGCCACGAGGAGCGACGAGTCGAGCCCCCCGCTCGTGAAGATGCCGAACGGCACATCGGACATCAGCTCGCGCTTGACCGCGCGGAGCAACAGCTCCCGAAGCTCGTCGGCGTCGTCGAGCGACAGCGTTGAGGACCGGCTCGCTACCTCGGCTGCGCTCCAGTACGCGCGAATCTCCACACGGCCGTTTTCAGCAACCAGGAGCGATGCGGGCGGGAGCTTGTTGATGCCGTCGAACATCGTGTATGGAGCGGGCACGTAACCCAGCGCGTGATAGAGCGACAGCGCTGTGCGATCCACGCGGCGCGGCTGGTCGGGAAACTCGAGCAGCGCCTGAATCTCGGACGCGAACCTCAGCTCGCCGTCGATGTCGGTCCAGAAGAGCGGCTTTTCTCCGGCGCGATCGCGCGCCAGCACGAGCCGCCGGTTCGCGTCGTCCCAGACCGCCAGGCCGAACATGCCCTCGAGTCGGGCCACCGCGTCGGCGCCAAAGCGCTCGTAGAATGGCACGATGTTCTCGATGTCACCGCGCGAGCGAAACGGATAGCCCCAGCCTTGCGCTTCGCGTCGCAGCGCGGGCGCATTGTAGATCTCGCCGTTGCAGACCATCCAGATTGTGCGGTCCGGATTCTGGAACGGCTGGTCGCCCGTGGTGAGGTCCATGATGGCGAGGCGGCGCGCGCCGATGCGCGCGCGCTCATGGCCGACGATGCACTCGCCGTCAGGGCCGCGGTGGCGCAGCACGGCAGCCATCCGCTCGACGGACTGCGGATCGCGCAGCGGCGCGTCCCGCAGCGCTATCGCGCCGAAGATGCCGCACATGGTCCGTAGGCTGCGTAGTGGCCTTCGACGGCCAGCAGAGTCAACAGCGAGTCGAATGCCGCGCGGAGTCGTTTATCTCCCGCGCGCACGACGAAAACCGTCGGCGTTGGGCAGCGTGCTGCGCGCTCGCGCCAGGAATCCTGCGGCGCGAGCGGCGAGGCGCTGTCCGCGCGAAACTGGTCGTAATGGTCCGCGATGTATGTGCTGGTCAGCTCCCGGCCGGTCGCCGTTGCGACAGGAATGGGGCGTCTCAGGTAGAACGGCAACGACGTCGGGAAGGCGCCAACGCCTAAAACGTCCGCGCCACTGTTCTGGATGACTTGCGCAAGACGCGCGCTCGAGCGGTCCTCCCCGACGGCCGCCATCAGCCGGCGTGACACGATCGGCGTGGCCATCACGATCAGGGCATATCCCAGAACGAGCAATGCGGGTCGCGGACGTTGAGCTCGCCCGGCATGCCACACGATGGCGCCCGACGCGAGCAACACGATGCCGAGCGCCAGCGCAGTCGGGGGAATCGCCGCTCGCTCTGCCGGTGTCAGTGCGAACGGCGGGTGCAGCCAGATAGTGAGCGACACGAGGGCGAGACCCAGTACCCCCGCGAGCGCGACGTACGTGCGTCGCGCCACCCCAATGCCGCCGCCGAGCTCCGGGGCCTCACGCGTGAGCACGCGCGCCGCGGCGAGCGCGAACGCCGGCATCAGCGGGAGCACATACTGGGGCAGCTTCGACTGATTCAGCGTGAAGAAGAGCAGGGGACCGAGGACCCAGGATGCGAGCAGCACCGACTCCTGTGCCTGCGGATTCACGCGGCGCGCAAGCCAGGTAAAACGCCAGTTCTTCAGCCGACCCAGTGCGGGCACGGTCCACGGGAACGCCGCAACCGGCACGATCGGCAGGTAGTACCAGAACGGCGCGGTGCGATGAAAGCTCCTGGTGGTCACACGCTCGAACGTCTCGCGCACAAAGACATAGTGCGGGAAGTCGGGGACGCGGTGCGACACGGCGATGAACCAGGGCAGCGCGACGAGAACGAAGATGCCGAGGCCCGCAAGTGGAAACAGCCGGCGAATCTTTGCGCCGGTCAGCAGGGCGTAGGGAATGAGCGTGACGAGCGGAACCAGGATTGCGACCGGACCCTTGGTGATCGCGCCGAGTCCCATGGCTGCCCACGCCAACACCGGGCGCCCGTCCCAGAACGCCAGAATGGCCAACGTCGTGCAGAAGGACAGCGCGCTGTCCATGATCGTCGTGCGCGCGTACGCGAGCACGAGCGGCATGGTCGCCAGCGCAAGTCCGGCGAGCCAGCCGGCGTCGTTTCCCCAGCGCCGCCGCGCGAACCAGACTACGACGACGATCGTGGCCAGCGTAAAGAGATAGGCGGGCAGCCGGGCAGCCGTCTCCGTCGGCCCCAATACCTCCATCACTGCCGCAGCCGCGCCAAAATACACGACGGGCTTGTCGAGATAAGGCAGGCCGTTGAGCCGGGGAAGCACGTAGTCGTTGGTCGCCGCGATCTCGCGTGCGACCTCCGCATTACGTCCCTCGTCGGGTTCGAGCAGGGGATACCCGCCCAGGTTGTACGCCAGCGCGAGCGCCGCGGCGAGCAGCACGGCCGGCAACCGCACATACGCGCCGAGCGGTGCGTGTGACGGAGAGCTAGGAACCGGGAGCCTGAGGCGTTGAGGGAGGCGGAGGGGGAGGCGGCTGCTGGACCGGCGCCGTGGGCATCTGCGACACCGTGATCGGCACCGCCGCTTTACGCTCGTCATCCACCGTGATCTCGAACCGGTACTGCCCTGCGTGTGGGAATGGGACGTCGAACACCAGCACCGCCGCCGCCTCGATCTCCGTAATCCCGGCAGGCGGCTCGGCGAAATTTACCGTGCCCGAGCCGCCCAGCAGCTCGACGTTGTCCTGGTCGAGCAGTTTGATCTGGACCTGATGCTCGCCGACTTCGGTGCGCCTGCCTTTCAGGCGCAGCACCAGATGCAGGCGGGGATGCATCGCGGGAAATTGCGGCACCCAGATGTGCTGAAAGATGCCGAGCACCGACATCTTGCCCGATTGATCGACCAGCGCGTAATCGGCGACGACCGCGAAGTCGAGATGCATTACTTCCTGCTCACCGGGACCGAGACTTTCGTCTTGTCCCACGAAACGGTCAACGTGCCGGGCTCGAAGGCGATCAGCATCTGTTCGACCGGTGCAGCCAGCGTCTCGAGTCTGGCATCGACGCGCACGAGATCTTGCGCCGCGCTGTACTCCGTCCCCCACTGACCGGTCTGCTTGTTGATGATGAGCTTCCAGCCGCTCGGGGTGGGGAGAGTCCAGAGTGTGTACTTGCCCGCTGGAACGGTCGCGCCGCCGATCACGAGATCGGCGGAGGTGCTCAACTGAGTCGCCGCGTTGGCGCCCGTGCGCCACACCGCATTCCACGGCACCACGTCGCCGAAGATCACGCGTCCGCGTTTTTGGGGACGGCTGTAATCGACCCACACTTCGGCGCCGCTCATCGTCGCGCGCGCGGTATCGCGCGGCGACAGCTGGCCCAGGGGCCGGTTGGCGAACATCGGACCCGCCTGAGCCATCGGCACCGATGCGACACGTTGAACCTCGATCTGCAGCGTGCTCCCTTTGCCTGTGAGCCACGTCAGCCGGCCCTGGCGGTCGAGCGCGAACGTGAACGGCCCAACGCCGGCCAGTTGGCCCTGGTCGAACATGAAGAGGAGCGTGTCGCCGCCGAGCTTCTTGATGAACCCGCCGCTGGTGCCCTGTGTGGAGTAGAGCGCGGTGAACCGGAGGCTGTCCGTAGCGGCGGCGCGGGCCCAGCGTCCCATCTGCTCCATCAATCCAAACAGGTAGAACTGGAACGGGAACGTACCCCGGGGCGCTGCCACCTTCTGCGTGACCGTGCTGTCCCCGCGCGGGAACGTCCACACTGACGTGTCGCCGACGAACTCGATCGTCAGCTTGGTCTCCAGCGGGCCTGGCCCGCCGCCGATGTTGTGGGTCACGAGTTCTGCGCGCCGAATCGTGCCGTCGGGATTGAGGTCAGCCGTATAGATGCGGTGCACGGTGCGCGGCGTGCGGATCACATACTCCCCCCGCAGCTGCGATCCCGTGCGCGTGTACCGCTCGAGCGAGAGCGTATCGGTCCCCAGTCGCGCGACAAAAGCTCCGGAGTCCTGCACGGCCAGTGTCAGTGTCAGCAGCAACGCGAGCATGAGCGCTCTCCCTAGGAGACGCGAATCGAGGTGACTTCGTCGTTACCTTTGATCGCATTCACCACGTCCATGCCTTTGGTGACCTGGCCGAAAACGGTGTGCACGCCGTCGAGGTGCCGTTGCGGCGAATGACAAATGAAAAACTGGCTGCCGCCGGTGTCTTTGCCGGCATGCGCCATCGACAGCGTGCCCGCGACGTGCTTGTGCGTGTTCTTTTGCGTCTCGCACTTGATCATGTAGCCGGGCCCGCCGGTGCCCACCGGTCCTTTGCCGGTCTTGGAATAGGGATCGCCGCCCTGGACCATGAAATTCGGAATGACGCGATGGAATTTGGTGCCATCGTAGAAGTTGGAATTCGCGAGCTTTTCGAAATTGGCAACCGTGTTGGGCACTTCGTCCGCAAACAGCTCGAGCTCGATCGTGCCCTTCTTGGTTTCGATCACGGCTTTCTTGTTCGGCATGTACGGTCTCGTGTTGAGGTGGTAGGAATCTAGCTCACCGCTCCAGCAATCTGGCCAGCGCTTCCCGCGTCGTCACCGGTAGCGAGCAGCTCGTCCCGATACACACGGTGGCCGCGGGACGGTCGGCGAGCTTCCGGATCACGACTTTCCTCGGCCGATAGCGCTGCAGTGCCAGCAGATGCATGGCGCACGCCGGACCGTCGCCGTTCGGGCCCGATACTTCGACTCGGGTGACGGGATTCACGGCCCAGTCGATCGCGCGCAGCAGGGTCGAGCCGTGGAGTGACAACTCGCGGGCGCTGCCGGCGAATGCGCCGAGCTGACGGTCGAGCCGCGCGCGCCATTCGGGCTTGTCGGTCAAAGCCCAGAGCCGCGCCAGCACCAGCGCCGCGACCCCGTTCGGAGACGGCGTCGGTGCATCTTGCACCGGCTTCGCGCGCGCGGACAGATAGGCAGCGCCGCTCGTCGCCGCAATGTCGAAATAACCGGGGCTGCCATCTGAGTGCGCCTGCTCGCAGTACGTCATGATCTGAGTCGCGCGCTCGAGCCATTTGTTCTCACCCGTCGCTTCGTAGCCGTCGAGAAATGCCGCCGCGCTTTGCACGTTATCGTCGAGCATGCCGCGCGGCTCGCGCCGTCCAACGACGTGAGACATCCCACCTCCCGCATCCCACGCAGTTGCCCAAATACGTTCGAGGACGCTCAGCGCGAGATCGTTGCACTCAGGCCGGTCCAGCATCGCGCCGGCCTGCAGAAACGCGCCCGCCATCATCGCATTCCAGTTCACGTAGGCCGTGCGATCGACAAACGGCGCTGTGCGGCGGTCGCGCGCCGCCTTGAGTGTCCGAATCGCCGCGCGCAGGATCGGCCGCTCGTCGTCGGCGGGGTCTTGCTTCCACCACAGCACGTTTTTCTTCGCGTTATGGTGCATCTCGCCGGTCTCTTCGATATCGAATACCCTCGAAGCGACCGCGCCTTCGCGCGCATCTAACGCGCCCTTGGTCTCTTCCAGCGTCCACGTCCAATAGTCTCCGTCGTCCCCGAAGGTCAAGTCCGCGTCCTGCGATGTCGCGAACGCCGCTTCGTCCCTGCTCGTCATGATCTCCAGAACCCAATCGACGATGCCCGTCGCAACTTCCTTGTACAGCGGGTCTCCGAACGCCGCGTACGCGGACAGGTAGGCGCGCAGGAGCTCGGAGTTGTCGTATGACATCTTTTCGAAGTGTGGCACGATCCAGCGCTCGTCCACCGAATAACGGTGAAAGCCGCCACCGACGTGGTCGCGAACGCCGCCGCGCGCCATGCCGGCGAGCGTCTTGTCGACGATTTCGCGCTGCCACGCGTGCCCCTCCGGGCTGTCATACCAGCGCGCGAGCAGGAACTCGAGCGCGGCGGGATGCGGGAACTTGGGCGCCGTGCCGAAGCCCCCGTAGCGCACGTCGAACAGCCGCGCCATCTGATCGGCGCCGGCGCTGAGGATGTCGGCGCTGACCGAGCCCGGCTTCGTTTCATCCAGACTTTGCACCACGTGCTCGCGAATCGCCCGCGCGTTGGTCGTGACGCGCTCCTGCTCTTCGCGAAACGCGCGGGCGATCTCCAGCAGCACGCGGTGAAAGCCAGGCCGGCCGTAGGAGTTGTTGTCGGGCGGAAAATAGGTGCCGCCGAAGAACACCTCACCATCAGGCGTGAGAAACGCGGTGAGAGGCCAGCCCCCTTGACCGCTCAGCGCCTGCACGGCGCGCTGATACCGCGTGTCCACGTCGGGCCGCTCGTCGCGATCCACCTTGATGCACACAAAGTCCCGATTGAGCAGCTCGGCGATCGCCGGATCCTCATACGATTCGCCATCCATCACGTGGCACCAGTGGCACCAGACCGCACCGATGTCGAGCAGAATCGGCTTGTGCTCCGCGCGGGCCCGCGCGAACGCGGCGTCGCTCCACGGCGTCCAGTGGACGGGTTGATGGGCGGCCGATTTGAGGTACGCGGACGCTTCGGCCGCCAGTTGATTAGGCATTCAGGTACGTGATCGCGGTCGCGGTCAGGAGCTCGGCCCCGATCACCAGCGACTCTTCGTCGATATCGAATGTCGGGCTATGGTGCGGGGAAGCGCGGGAGCTGCCGGGCGCCGAGCCGACGAACGCGAAGCAGCCTGGAACGCGCTCGAGGAAGTACGCCATATCCTCGCCGCCCATCGTCCGCACGCCCTGACGCACGCTGCCGGCTCCGAGGACCTTGGCCGCGACGTCACGCATGAGCGCGCTCAGCTCTTCATTATTAATGAGCGGCGCACTCAGACGGTGATATTGCACGTTGGCATGGGCGCCAAACGCCACCGCGATCCCCTGCGCGGTTTCCTCGACCAGCCGCGGCGCATCCTCAAAGAAGCTGCCGCCGAACGTCCGCACGGTGCCCCGCAGATCCGCCCGGTCGGGGATCACGTTGAACGCGCGCCCCGCATGCATCTCGGTGACCGAGACGACGGCCTCGCTGAGAGGATCGCGCCGGCGCGATACGAGACTCTGCAGCGCCGTCACCACGTGCGCGGCAACCAGCACCGGGTCAATGGTCTGGTGCGGCGCGGCCGCATGGCCGCCCCGGCCCAGGATTTGGATCTCGAACTGATCGACCGAGGCCATCACGGGCCCGGCCATGATGCCCACCGTCCCCACCGGCAGATCGTTCCAGAGATGAATGCCGAACGCGGCGTCGACTCGGGGGCTGTCGAGCACCCCGTCCGAGATCATCGCCTGCGCGCCATTCGAGGCCTCCTCGGCAGGCTGGAACGCGAACTTCACGCTGCCGTCGAGCTCCAGCGGCGCGAGGCGGCGCGCCACCTCAAGACCGATGGCGACGTGCCCGTCGTGCCCGCAGGCGTGCATCTTTCCCGGCACTCGCGAGCGATAGGGAACCGCGTTGGCTTCTTCGACCGGCAGCGCATCCATGTCGGCGCGAATGAGGACGCAGCGGCCGTCCTTCTTCTTTACGGCTACCACGCCTGTCTTGCCGACGCCCGGCGTGACCTGGTACTTGAGTCCCCGCAACCGCTCGGCGATCAGCCCCGCCGTGCGTGTCTCCTCGAAACCGAGCTCGGGGTGTTGATGGATATCCCGTCGCGTCTCGATGAGACCGGCTCGATCGATGGGTGGCGGTGTTTTGGTCATAGATTCACGTCGGCATGTGCTCCTGACTCATACCAATGAGCTGGGGCATATGCGGTTCAAGACACATTCGGGACACTTCGGGCGACGCGCAACGCAAATCCGGCGCCCGTGTTGAATGAGCGTATGCGAGAACCAGGTCCAGTCGTCGCGCGGCACGATCTCGATCAGCTCCTGCTCGATCTTCACCGGATCGGTTTGCTTCGCGAGTCCGAGCAATCCGGTAAGCCGCTGCACGTGCGTATCGACCACCACGCCTTCGTTCTTGCGGAACCAGGTACCGAGGATCACGTTGGCCGTCTTGCGGCCGATGCCGGGCAGCGCGGTCAGCTCGTCCATGGTCTGCGGCACTTCGCCGCCGTGCTTCTCGACGAGCGCCTGGGCCATCCCGATGATGGATTTGGTCTTGTTCCGGAAGAAGCCCGTCGATTGGATCTCCTTTTCGAGCACGGCGGGGTCGGCGGCGGCGTAGCCTCGAGCGGTCCGGTACTTTGCGAACAGATGCGGCGTCACGATGTTGACGCGCGCGTCGGTGCATTGCGCGGACAGGATCGTGGCGACGGCGAGCTCCAGGGCGCTGCCATGGTGCAGGGCGCAGGTCGCATCCGGATATTCCTGCTTCAGGCGCGCGATGATCTTCCGGACGCGAGACGTCCGTTCGGCTGCCTTTGCCGCCGACACTTTCGTCTTCATATGGGATTGCCGGAATCTAGCAGTGTCAGGAGCCGGCATGTCAGCAAGAGCAATTCCCCCGCGTTCGCTACGGAATACAGGCCGGCGGCCGTGCCGCCGGCAAGCCTGGGTCCGAACGCCGCGCTGCCGTCCTCACGCACGGCGGCAATTTCGATCTCGTTGTCCGTGGGATCGTCGGGATCGGCGCGTCCCTCGATGCCGACCGCGCTGAACCCTGGCCGGTCGGGACGCATGCCGAAGATGGCCAGCACGGCGATCGCCCCGGGATCGCCTGTCGCGCTCACAAACATTCCGTCGAGCGGCTCGGCGGCACTCGAATCGTTCGGCGATCCCCACACGCGGAGCTCCGGCAACTGCAGGTACTGCGCGGGATGCGGCGTCGCGGTCGTCATCGGCTGGTCACCGGCGGCGCGTTGCAGCGCCGCCTCGCTGATCTCGTAGACAGGCTGCTGGGCGGCCCAGAACAGGTAGGCGTGGTGCAGGAGGACCAGGTGCGCTTCGAGCGCATCGGCGCCGGACCCTTCCGGCATGACGTCCTGCAGCAGCCGTCCCACCGGCTCGAGGAGCGCGAAGCGATCGCGGTCGGTCGCGTCGGCGCCGTCCTGCTGCAACGCTTCAGCGATCGCGGGAAAACGTGGCGCGATCTCGGCGAAGGCTAGGTCGAAGGGAGAAAGTCGTCGAGTGCTCGTACGAAATCCTCCGTGGCTTCGACGTGCGGACAGTGTCCAACCGGCAGCTCGACGAGCTTGGCATGTATCAGTGCGGCAAGGTCGCGCGAGCCGGCGATCGGGATCGGGTCGAACGTTCCGTGAACCACCAGCGGGGGGAGAAGCGAGGCGCGGGGCATCGTCTCCCGAATCCGAGGCCGCAGATCGTAACGCCCGAGGCTGCGCCAGACTGCATCCTGCGTCCGGGCCGCGACTCGAAACGGGGTGAGGTTCCTCGCGTCGTGAAAATCCCGAAAGTAGCCCGCAACAGAGAGCTCGAACGCGCGTCGCTGGTAGGCCTCCGGATCCTTGTCGCGCAACCCGCTCGCCCGCAGCGCATCGCGCTCTTGCTTGATCTCGGGAGTCTGCATGCGTCTCGCGAACTCCTGCTCGAACTGCTCCCGATCCTCGGCGGTGATCGACGCGGGAGACACGAGTGCCAGGCGCTCGACGCGATCGGGGTGCTCGAGGAGGTACAGCACCGCGAGCAGTCCGCCCCACGAGTACCCGCACAGTGTCAGGCGATCGAGGCCCAGCTCGCCGCGGATCTCCTCGAGATCGGCGACGTGCTCACGCCATCCCACCGGCGTGTCGCGCGAGACCGGTGATCGGCCACCGCCGCGCTGATCGTAGTAAAACAGCGTTCGGCCATTGGCGAGCAGGTCATACTGTGGCAGCAGATAATCGTGACTCGCGCCGGGTCCGCCGTGGAGCACGACGACAAGCGGACCTGATCCGACCTGCCGGCTGAAGAGATGCACTACAACAGCACAGCCAGCGCGTCGGCAACCTCTTTTACGTCCGCATGCTCGCGCTCGCCAAACCCATTCAGAACGTCCGAGTCGATATCGATCTGCCCAAGGATGTGATCGCCGCGGCGAATCAATACGACGAGCTCGGACTTGGTGAACACATTGCAGGCGAGGTAATTCCCGATCGCGCTGACGTCGGCCACGTTCTGATCGCGGTTCTCGGCGACTGCGGTTCCGCACACACCCTGCCCGACCGGGATGCGCGTATGCTCGGTGTCGCGCCCGGCGCCTGCCTCCAGCACGAGCTCATCGTCGTGAAGCATGTACGCGTACACCGACGTGTAGGGCGGGCCCCATGCGCGGATCCGCTCACAGGCCATCATGAGAAGTGACCGGCGTCCCTCGTCGTGCAAGTGCGCGGCGCGGAGTGCGCGCACGACTTTCGTCGCTTCGGATGCGGGACTCGTCGTCACGTGCCGCGTTTCCCGAGCACCGTCGTCGCCCGGCGCTCGACACCATCGCGCGTGCTCACGATGACGACTGTGTCGCCCGGCTGATGGCTGCGGAGCGCGTCGGTCATGTCGTACAGATTGCCGATATGCTTGCCGCCGATAGTGGTGATAACGTCACCCGCCGCGAGCCCAGCCTGTGCCGCGGGACTGCCTGCCCGGACCCCGGTGATCTTCACACCCTGACCATTCGGCACGCCGCCGCTCATGTCCGGGATCGTGCCCAGGTACGCACCGTACCCGGAGCCACCGGCAGTAGCCTGCGGGCGCGGCGCATCGACGAACGTGAGCGGCCCCGAACGGTCGGCGAGCACGAGCGCCAGATCGGCCACGAACTGCGCCACCTGCGCGATTCCGTTCACATTGAGTTTTGGCCAATCGTCGGTCGAACGGTGGTAGTCCTCGTGCAAATCGGTGAAGAAGTGCAGGACGGGGTGGCGGGTCGCAAAGAAGACCTCGTGATCGCTCGGTCCCCAGCCATCGCCCGAGGCGCGCAGATCGAAGCGCGGCGGGGTGTTGAGCGAGTCGAGCAGCGCCGGAAATTCCCGCGCGGTCGCTGCGCCGAGCGCGAGCAGCCGCGCGTTCCGCAGTCGCCCGACCATGTCGAGGTTCAGCATGGTGTAGAGTGAATCGATCGGCTCGGGCGTGGCGTGGCCGACGAAGTAGGAAGAACCCAGCGTGCCCAGCTCTTCGCCGCTGAACGCGACCAGGACCACCGTGCGCGCGGGCCGGCGATGGGCGAGGATCCGGCCGATCTCGAGGAGCGCAGCGGTGCCGGAGGCGTTGTCGTCCGCGCCGTTGTGGACCCGCCCCGTCGAGTCCGGATCTAGCGCGCCAAATCCGCCCATGCCGAGATGGTCGTAGTGCGCGCCGACGACCACGATCTCCCCCCGTGTTGCCGCAGTTCCCGGGATCACGGCGACGACGTTGCGAGTCGGCGTCCCTCCAAGACCGGTGTGCAGCACGGCCGGCGCATCGGCAGGAATCGCGAAGTTCTGAAAGGAGACCTGCAGCCCGGCGTGTTTGAAGGCGTCCCGGATATACGCGCCGGCGCGCTCCAGGCCGGCCGTGCCGACGCCGCGTCCTTCCTGACGATCGTCGGCGAGAAACTGGACGTCCGCCAGGACGCGCCGGGCGGCGGCGGTGAGCGTGTCTTGTGACGGCGCCGCGAGGCTCGCCGTGAGCAGCAGCAGTGCGATCATGGATCGTACTCTATAGATTGACCCTCCCAATGGCTACCCCGCAGGAGGTCGTCGCTTCGATTACGCGCACGCTCGATCTCTTTCGCGATCCCGCAGCGAAAGAGGGACAGAAGGCGCAGTTTCGAACGCTGGCGAGCATCGTGAAGACCACCGCGGTCACGTTGGCAACGCAGGATGGGCGGCTCGTCGTCAACGGCGCACCGGTGGATGGCGGGACACTACTGCCGCGGTTGGAACTGCACTCGGTCCAGCAGATCGAGATTCCGGCGGATCCGCCGGTCGCGGAGGTCTTCGATTTACTGAAGGCGCTCGCCGATCAGCCCGGCGACGAAAACATCGCCAGCCGGCTCAGCGGCAACGGCGCCAAGCGAATCACGATCACGATGCAGACTTTTCACTTCGCGGCACCGGCTCCGCCGCCTGCGGCGGCTGCCCCTTCACCCCCGCCACAGAAATCCGCTCGGGAAGTCTCTGCGTCGGCGCAGGTGAATCCCGACGCGGACATCCCCGCGATAGTGCGCGAGGCGACTGGGGAGAGCATCGGGTTTTCGCCGTCAACGGCCGCCACGCGCTCGACCCACGATCTGATCGCCGAGCTGCAGGAAAGGCCCGACGGTCCTCAGGTTGGCGACTTGCTCGCGATTCTCGGCCGCCAGCTGGAGACCGCGATGAAAGCCAAACGGACGACCCAGGCGCTCACGATCGTCGCCGGCATCGTTCGAGCAGAACAGCAGGTGAGCGACGCGACGCGGCGGCGGCAGTATTCCATCGCGCTGAAGCGCATGTACAGCAAGACTCTGCTCGAGGCGATCGCCGAGGTAGCCAATCACCCGACCGACCGCGAAGACTCCCTGCTGGTCCTGCGGCGCGCGGGAGAGGACGGGGTCGAAGTGCTGCTGGACCTGTTGGTCGCTGCGCCGACAATCGAAGAGCGCCGCGGGATTTTCATGGCGCTCACCGGAATGAAGGAAGGGACCGATCAACTCGTGCACATGCTGGGACATCACCAGTGGTTCGTGGTACGGAATGTGGCGGAGCTGGCGGGTGAGCTGGCCTTAAACGAGGCCGTGCCGGCGCTGGCCCAGCAGCTCGAGCATGAGGACGAGCGTGTCCGGAAGGCGGTAGCGCTGGCGCTCTCCAAAATCGGATCCAGCGCGGCGGCCGAACCGTTGCGCCGCGCGCTGCGTGACAAGTCGCCAGAGGTGCGCATGCAGGCCGCTATCGGGGTCGGCCGAAAATCGAGCGCGCTCGCGATGACGATCGTGGTGGCGATGGAAGAGGAAGAAGATGAAGCAGTCGAGCGGGAATTGATCCTGGCGCTCGGGCGCATCGGCAGCCCGTCCGCCGTTCAAGCGCTGATCAAATTCGCGCAGCCAGGGGGTCGGGTGTTTGGCCGCAAACCATCGGGGTTGCGCGTGACCGCGGTCGAGGCACTGCGGGTCGCCGCCACACCGGCTGCAGTCGGAACGCTCGAAGGTCTCACCGAAGACGGCGACAAGCAGGTGCGCGCGGCCGCCCAGGACGCCGTGGGCGATCTTAAGAGGAACTGAGGCAGTAACTCCCGCCGTAATGTCATTTGCATTTAGCGTCTAAAATTGCATAATGCAACGTCAAGTTATCAGACAGCAGCACGCCTTCTTTTCGCGCTGTCCGACGCCTGTATCTCATTGCACCACAAAGAGTTTGAGCGAGCGTGCCGCTGGTGGGTGCGGTTCTTGCCCGTGCCGTCTGTGCTGTTCGTGTCCCGACTTCTTTGGTCAGGAGAGAGCATGAAAAGCCTTCGTGTCCTTCTCGTTGTCGTTGGCCTGTCGGCGCTGCCGCTCGTAGCGGCCGCGGCGCAGGGCCATGGTAACGGCAACAGCGTAGCCGTCTGCACGGCCTCGGCGCCGGCCCATACTGCTGGTGCCAGCGGTAAGGTGCCACCCGGCCAGTCGAAGAAGTGCCCAGCGCCGCCGCCCCCGGCGCCGCCGCCGCCTCCGGCGCCGGTGCCGCCGCCGCCGCCGGCTCCAGTGCCGCCGCCGCCGCCGGCTCCAGTGCCGCCGCCGCCGGCTCCAGTGCCGCCGCCGCCGCCGGCTCCAGTGCCGCCGCCGCCGCCTCCTCCGGCTCCGGTGCCGCCTCCGCCGCCTCCGCCTCCGTCAGCTCCTCCGAGCGGGATCAATAAGGCGAAGGGTACTGTCTTCGGAGACGTCGATGCCAGCGGCTCATACAATCCGTTCGCGGGTGATACCGTGATCGCGGGTTACACGGTTCAGCTCAAGTGGAACGGCTCGGTGATTGCGAGCACGACGGCCGATGCGAGCGGCGCGTACGAGTTCGATGGGCTCGGTAACAGCTCGTATGAGGTCTGCATCGTCAACGACGCAGGCCTGCAAGTGACCGCGCCAGCGAGTGGCGCGGGTACGGGATGTGGTGGATCAGGCTACGCATTCTCGTTCAACAGCGCGTTCGAAACCTGGGCCATGAACAACTTCGGCTTCTATCAGCCGTAGCTTTAGACTCCTGACCAACTCGGGGTCCCGGGCAGTTCGCCGGGACCCTGTTTTTTACCGGGGGATGAAGTCGATGCCCGGTTCCAACCGGCGGGCAAACACGGCCAGGAGTTCGGCCGCGCGATCGAGATCCTCGAGCGCCACCATTTCGTTGGGGCTATGCATGTAGCGGTTGGCCACACTGACGAGCCCGGTGGGAATCCCGCGCATCGCGTTGTAGATCGCATCGGCGTCCGTTCCTGTGTCGCGCGGCGCCGCCTGGATCGTGAAGGGGATTTTGGCCTGCTCGGCGCATTCGACGAGGAGGTCGAACACGGGCGCGCTGACCGAGGAGCCACGGCTCAGCACCACGCCCGCGCCGAGCTTGTGATCGCCGGTGTGTTTCTTGTCGGCGCCCGGGTAGTCCGTCGCATGCGTTACATCCACCACGAGCGCCACGTCGGGCTCGATGCCCACGGCGCTCGTGCGCGCGCCACTCCCGGTCCAGGCGATTTCCTCGCGCGTGGATGCCACGGAGAACACCGCTGCATGCTTGGGCCGTTGGGTGGCGAGCCGTCGCAGCGCCTCAGCGGCGACGAAGGCGCCGATGCGGTTATCAATGCTGCGCGAGACGATGCGTCCGTTCGGATACTCCTCGACGCGGCTATCCAGGACGCCAGGATCCCCCACACGAATCCGCTTCGCCGCTTCGTCGTAGCTCGCCGCGCCGATGTCGATCCACAGGTCGATCACCTTGGTGACCCGGTCGAGATCTTCCTTCCTGAGCTGATGCACGGCCTTCTTGCCGACCACACCATGCACCGGCCCTTGGCGCGAGAGAATCAGCACTCGTTGCCCAACCAGCACCTGTGAATCCCAACCACCGATGCCGCTGAAATAGAGGTAGCCGTCCTCGTCGATATGTGTGATCTGGAGTCCGATTTCGTCGATGTGCCCCGTCAACATCACACGGGGCCTTCCCTTGGCGTTCAGAGACGCCACGGAATTGCCATGGACATCAGGTTGGACGTCATCGGCGAACTTGCCGACTTCGTCACGCCATACGCGCGCCGGACCTTGCTCGAACCCGGAGGGGCCGGCCGTATCGAGGAGTTGCTTGAGGAATCCGACGGTCTGGAGTGCCACGCTGGTCTTTTAGTGTCTTTGTGGTGTCGTTATGGTGTTTACTGCCGCCGCAAGCCGGTCCGGTACAGCAATGCCCCCAGAATCGAAAACATGATCAAGCCGACGATGGTCGATGTCGCAAAGAGGCCCACGTGGTGATACAGCGGGATCGCCTCGGCGAGCCAATCGGCGGCTTTGCCGGTGCGTGAACCCCATCCCGCAATCGCCGCCACCACGATACCGCAGATTGCTCCACCGGCGATCAACCCGCTGGCAAACAACACACCGGGACCAGACTCGATTTCGGCGAGCGAGCGCTGACTGGAGCGGACACGGCGCTCGACGAGCCAGCGGACGATGCCGCCGGCGAACATCCCGGCCGACGTGCTGATCGGCAGATAGACGCCGACCGCAACCGGGAGCGACGACACCCCCATCAGCTCGATGGCGAGCGTGAGGAACACACCGATCATCACAAGCGCCCACGGCAGCTTGTGCGTGAGAATCCCGTCGACGATGAGCGCCATCAACGTGGCCTTGGGCGAGTCCAGGCGCTTCAGCTCGTGCCCGCGATACTCGCGGACGCGCCCACCGATCCCGGGATCGACGACGTACCGGATCTGGTGTGACGCGGGGTCAACGAGGTACTTCCCGGCCGGGACGCCCTGCGTTTCCACGTAGACCCGAATCACCTGGTAGTTGTTGTTGTCGATCGAGTCGGTCCCGCCGACGCCAAAGTGCGCCATCGTCTCGGTATGCACGACGACGTTCCCGTCCGCGCTTTTTCCGCTCGCGGGCGCGACGAATCCGGCGCGCGTCTCGGGGACCTGGTAGCTGTAGGCGCTGTTCAGGAACGTCAGCGTCCAGCCCACCGCCAGGGCCGACCCGATGGCGCCGATCAGAATCGCGATCTGCTGGCGCTTGGGGGTCGCGCCGACGAGGAAGCCGGTCTTCAGGTCCTGCGACGTGTTGCCGCCGTTGGCGACCGCAACCGCGATCACGCACGCGATCGAGATGGCGCGGACGCGGTCGTCGATCTGATTCCAGCCGAGCAGCAAGAAGATGAAAGAAATGGCGATCAGGGCCGCGATGGTCATGCCGGAGATCGGGTTTGCCGAGCTGCCGACCTGGCCGCAGATGCGCGAGGAGACCGTCGTGAAGAAGAAGCCGAAGATGATGATGAGGATGCCGCCGAGGAGGTTGACCCCGATCTGCGGCAGCATGGCGATGATGATCGCCAGCACGACGGACCCGAACACCGTCAGGCTGATCGGCAGGTCGTCGTCGGTGCGCAGCCTGGCCGCGACGGCCCGGCCGAGCCGGCTGGCACGCATGTCGGCGAATCCCGCGCGGAATGCCGAGACGATCGTCGGCAGCGACCGCGCCAGGGCGATGATCCCCGCGCTCGCCACTGCGCCGGCCCCGATGTAGAACACGAAGGCCGCGCGGATTTCGCCCGCGTCCATCTCACGAATCAGTTTGGTCGTCCCGAACATCGGCTCCGTCATCGCGCTCCCGAAGAGCTTGATGGCGGGCATCAGCACGACGTACGCGAGGCAGCCGCCGGCGAACAGATATCCCGCGATGCGCGGCCCGATGATGTAGCCGACGCCGATCAGCTCCGGACTGGCCTCGACCGTCACCTGCGCGGACTGGTAGGACCGGATGATGCCGCCCGGGTATTCCCGCCAGAGCTTCAGCGCCGTCATCAGGAACTTGTAGAGGAATGCGATGCCGAACGCCTGGAACACCGTCTTCGCGTGGATGCCGCCGCGTTCGCCGGCGATCAGCACTTCAGCGCAGGCGGTGCCTTCCGGATACGGGAGATTGCCGTGCTCTTTGACGATCAGCGCGCGGCGCAGCGGGATCATCATCAGGACGCCCATCAGGCCGCCCGCGATCGCCAGGATCGTGACCCGCGAGATGTCGAGATCGTAGCCCATCAACAAAATGGCGGGGATCGTGAACACGACACCCGCCGAGACGGAGTCCGCGGCTGAGCCGGTCGTCTGGACGATGTTGTTTTCGAGAATCGTGGAGCGGCCGAGCCAGCGGAAAATCGTAATCGACAGCACGGCGATCGGAATCGAGGCGCTGACCGTGAGTCCGATCTTGAGTGCGAGGTAGACGTTGGACGCGCCGAAAATGAGGCCGAGAATCACGCCGAGCACGATCGCGCGGACGGTGAGCTCGGCTGGGGCCTGACTGGCGGGAATGTACGGCTGGTGCGCGACGACCGACGTTGTGGCCTCGGGCGTCGCTGGATGAGCCGCGGGAATGCTTGTCATGGGCGCCGGAATCTGTGCTCAAACACGCATGGAGGCCAGCAGGGGTCCCGGCCCGGTCATTAATATAGGGCTGCGATGACGCATCCCTCTCCTGACCGCTTGTTCCTCGATTTTCAGCAGGCAATCGCGGGCCGCTATTCGCTGGAGCGCGAGCTGGGCCGCGGGGGTATGGGCGTGGTCTACTTGGCTCGCGAAGTGCGGCTCGATCGCCCCGTCGCGATCAAGCTGTTGCCGCCCTCGAGAGCAGGTGATCCAAAACTGCGCGAGCGTTTTCTGCGCGAAGCACGCACCGCCGCGAAGCTGTCGCATCCGAACATCATTCCCATTCACGCCGTCGAAGAGATCGGCGAGTTCGTGTTCTTTGCCATGGCGTACATCGAAGGCGAGACGTTGACCGAGCGCGTCCGGCGGCGCGGTCCGCTGGCGCCGTCAGAAGGCGCCCGCGTGCTGCGCGACGTCGCCTGGGCGCTGGCGTATGCTCACGGTCAGGGCGTCATCCATCGCGACGTCAAGCCCGACAACATTCTGCTCGAGAACACCGGTCGGGTGCTCGTCGCGGATTTCGGCATTGCGAGTGTCGTCGCCGGGGCCGGGGGACTCGTCAGTGATGAGGTAATCGGCACGCCGGAGTTCATGAGCCCAGAGCAGGCGCTCGGAGAGATCGTGGACGCAAGGAGCGATTTGTACTCGCTCGGCCTCGTCGGCTACTTCGCGCTCTCGGGCGAATTGGCGTTCGCGGGCGAGAAGCCGGCGGAGGTTTTGGCCAGGCAGGTCACGGAGCCCGCGCCCCCCCTCGCCAGCGTCGCGCCCGGCGTGCCCCGCAGGATTGGGCAGGCGATCGACCGCTCCCTGGTCAAGGATCGCGACGATCGACTCGAAAGCACGTCAGTCTTTGCCGATCAATTGAGTCGCGCGCTGGAGCAGCGTCGCGAGCTCCCCGTGGCGCTGCGCGTGTTCGTCAAGCGCGATGCCCGATTCAACGATGCCGGCGCGCTGCTGTACCCGTTCGTTCTCCTCGGCGCGGTCGTTGCGGCCTCGCCGATCACGTCGGTGGCGCTTGGATACGGCTTATTCGGCGCGGGCATCACCCTCGTGCCGGCTACCGTCCTTATTTTGCGCGCGCGGCGCCTGCTGAAAGCAGGGTTCGACTACAGCGACCTCGAGGTGGCATTCAAGGCAGAGCTGGATCGCGATCGCGAGGAACGCGGCGGCAAGTGGGTCGGTCCATCATGGTTCGAGCGAATCTCCAAATCAGTCGGGCTCGGCGGCTTAATTTCGGCGGGCTTGCACCTCACTGTTGTCCCGCTCCTCACGGGCGTGATCCTGCCGGAGGCGGTGGTGTGGGGACTCGGTGTCGGCTTGTGGGGGATGACGGGAGCGTTGGTCCTGTTGCAGCGGCGGCGCGACGTCGATACGGAGTTTTGGGGCAAGGTGTGGGCCGGCCGCATGGGTCGCTGGCTATTCAAACTTGCCCGCACGATAACGCCCGCCCGCGCGCTGCCGGCGTCGCTGACCCATCGCCCTACCGAGCTCGCGCTGGGCATGGCCGCCGAGCAGCTGTTCGAATCCTTGCCCAAAGACACGCGCCATCAGCTGCGTGATTTGCCGGATGTGGTCCATCGGCTCGAGCAGGATGCTCAGAAAATGCGCAAGCGACTGGAGGAGCTGCAGGAGGCGCTGGCGGACGCCCCGCATACGCGCAGTCCCGATCCCGCAATCGCAGCGCGACATGACCGCATCGTCGCGGATCTCACCGCCGAACGTGATGTCGTGCAACAGCGGCTGAAGGACGCCGTCGCGGCGCTCGAGACCATCCGGCTCAATCTGCTCCGGCTGCATGCCGGTACGGGGACCGTGCAGAGTCTCACGACCGATCTTGGACTCGCGCGCGAGATCGCGAGTGAGATCGGCCGACAGGTCGAGGGGCTGCGCGAGGTGGAAGAGGTGCTCTAGTCGCGCACGCGCTGCAGCCGCTCGACCGCCTGCTGCAGCAGGTCCTCCGTCTTACAAAACGCGAAGCGCACGTACTTCCGGCCGAGCTCGGCACGGGAGTAGAAGCTCGCGCCGGGCACGGGCGCGACGCCATGCGCGGCGGTCAGCCATTTCGAGAACTCGTCGTCCGGCAGTTCGGAGAGGCCGGAGAAATCGGCCATCACATAGTAGGCGCCCTGCGGTGGCGTGCACTTGAACCCGGCCGCGAGCAGGCCCGTGCAGAGGATCTCCCGGCGGCGCCGGTAATCGCGCTTCAATCCGTCGTAATACGCTTGACCCAGCGTCTCCATCCCGACGGCGAGCGCTTCCTGCAGCGGGGCCGGAGCGCCCACAGTGAGGAAGTCGTGCACTTTCCGGATGGCGTCCGTGACGTCCGGCGGCGCGACGATCGTCCCGATCCTCCACCCGGTGATGCTGTAGGTCTTCGACGCACCGCTGATGGTGATTGTGCGATCGGCCATCCCCGGCAGCGTCGCGATCGGGATGTGCTCGCCCTCGTAATAGATGTGCTCGTAGATCTCATCCGTGACGGCAAACGCGTCGTAGCGCTGACACAGCTCCGCGATGGCTTCGAGCTCAGCGCGTGTGAGTACGCGCCCCGTGGGATTGTTCGGTGTGCAGAGGATGATCGCGCGGGTCTTGGCGTTGAACGCCCGCGCAAGGCGGTCGAGGTCGAGTTGACCCTCCGGGGGCATCGGCACGAATACCGGTTTGGCATCGCACAGGATCGCGTCGGGGCCGTAGTTCTCATAAAACGGCTCGAATACCACGACTTCGTCGCCCGGGTTGACGACGCCAAGTAGCGCTGACGCCATGGCTTCGGTCGCCCCGCAGGTCACTGTGACCTGCGTCATTGGATCGATGGCCATGCGGTACCAATCTTGGTACTTCGCGGCCAACGCGTTCCGGAGGCGGGCAGCACCCCAAGTGATGGCGTACTGGTTGACGTCATCACGGATCGCGCGGGCCGCCGCTTCTTTCAGGACATCGGGGCAGGGGAAGTTCGGGAAGCCTTGAGCCAAGTTGATGGCCCCGTGCTCATTTGCGAGCCGGGTCATCCCACGAATAACGGATTCGGTAAAGCCGTGTGTGCGGCGTGCGGTACGGTTTCGCATGACAGCAAAAGATATCGCTCTGACCGCTTGTTCGCGGAGGCTGGCAACCCGACCCATGCGCTGTAGCTTCTCGCGCCACTAGTGCCGTCGTTGTCCCGCCGTGCGCCGTCCCGTGCCGGGAGGGCCCGCGCGATCCTCGCGTTGGGCCTTCTTTTAACACTCGTAACCTGCCGTGACGGCAGCGGTCCGTCCCTTCATTACGCCCGCGTCGCCGTCGCCCCGGTCTTTCCGTCGGAAGCGACCGTCGCGGCGTTCGGTCTGTCGATCGACCGGGTGCGGTTCGTCGTCGTGCGTTCGGTGGCGCCGCCGGACACGCTCGCCGACACGACCGTCGATTTGCCCCCCGATGCGCAGATCCTCGACCTCAACCTTCGCGTACCCATCGTTACGTCGCCCGAAACGGTGCTGGTCTCGATCGTGGCCTTGGCGGGAGCCGTGCCGCTGTTCCAGGGCGCGGCTCCCGTGGAGGTTTCGAGCGGAGTCACTTCAGAACCGACTGAAATTTCTGTAGCGACGTACGTCGGACCCGGCGCCGGCGTCGACAGCATCGCCATCTCCCCCCGCGCCCCTTTCATCTATTTCGGTGATTCACTGCGCTTTCAGGTCGTGGCATTCCAGGCGGGAACACCGGTGCCGGACTTTTACGTCTCGTGGAGCACCAGTGATACCGCGCTCGCGCACGTCAACGGCATAGGCTCGCTGCGCGCGCCGGCGTGGCGCACCAATGTGTGGGTGATCGCGCGAACGCCCGGAGCGGTCGCCGATTCGGTGACCGCGACGTTCCAGCCGATTCCGTCCCAGCTCGTCGTGATCGCAGGCGGCGGTCAGACCGGCCCGGTCAGCCTGCCGCTCGCGACGCAGCTCGAAGTCGAAGTGCGTGGCGCCGACAACCTGCCGGTGTTCGGCGTCGCGGTGCGCTTCCGCTCCCTGTCGGGCGGGAGGCCGAGCGACACCACGGTGACGAGCGATCTCGCGGGCCGGGCCAGTGTCACCGGCGTCCTCGGCCCGACCCCTGGGGCCCAGAGCTACCAGGCGACGCTTCCCGCGTTCCCCGGCGTGACGGCCGCGGCATTCACCGCGACTGCGACCGGCGTCGTAATTTCGCCGGCGACGTCGCTCCTGACCGTCGCGAGCGGCTCGGTACTCTCGGGCAATACCGTGAAGCTCCGGCTCCAGGCGAAGGATGCCGGTGGCAATGACATCACGACGGGCGGCGCCATCGTGGCGTTCAATCGCTCAGGAGGAACGAGCACCGGCACGATCAGCACAACTGCGGACAGTGGCAACGGCGTGTACACGGCGGCGTTTACCGGCGTGCTCGCCGGAACCGCGACGGCGATCGGCGCGACGATCAATGGAGCGCCGGTCACGAGGACAGCGCCGACGATCTCCGTCTTCCCCGGCGCGATCTCGCCGTCGGCGTCGCCGGTCACGATTTCGAACGGCACGGTCACGTCCGGCGCCGTGGTGACCCTGCACCTGCGGGGCAGAGACGCGGCGGGGAACAACGTCACGACCGGCGGTGCGATCGTCGTCTTCTCGAGCTCGGGGGGGACGAGCACCGGCACCATTAGCGCAACCGCGGACAGCGGCACCGGCGGTTATACGGCGACGTTCACCGGCGCGCTGGCGGGCACGGGGACATCGATCGGCGCCAGCATTGACGGGACGCCGGTGACGACGGTCAAGCCGACCGTCGTGGTCACCCCGGGCACGCCCGCGCAGCTGCTCTTCGTGGTCGCGCCGGCGTTTGCCGCGACGGGTGTTGTGATGTCGCCCGCCGTCCAAGTTGGCGCGCGCGACCTCGCGGGGAACGCCACGCCCGCCTATGCCGGGGACGTGACGATCGCGATCGGGACGAACCCCGGCTCCGGGTCGCTGGCGGGGACGCTCACGCATACCGCCAGCGGTGGCGTCGCGACGTTCGACGATCTCGCGATCGATCTTCCAGGCATCGGCTATACACTGGGCGCCACGGCGTCCGGGCTTGCCACGGCGACGTCGACGCCCTTCGACGTCGTGCCGCCGTCGGGAACGATTGTCTGGGCCGCGGCGACCAGCGGGAACTGGAGCAATCCGGCGAACTGGGTGGGCGGCGTCGTGCCGGGGCCCACGGAAACGGCCGCGATCATGGTTCCCGGGACCTACACCGTCACCCTCGATGTGAACGACACGATCGGGGGGTTGCAGCTCGGCGGGTCGAGCGGCACGCAGACGCTGCTGGCCGCGAGTAAGACGCTGCGCGTGTCCGGCACGTCGCAGGTGAACGCCAACGGGCTGTTGTGGCTCAAGGCCTCGACGCTCGCGGGCGGCACGCTCTCCGACGCCGGTCAGGTGTTCGTCGAAGGCTCGACGAGCATTACCACGGGTCTCACGACGACGTCGGGGTCGCTGATCCGCTTGCAAGGGAACGGGTCGTACAGCACCGCCGCCTTGACGGTCGCTAACAGCTTCACCAACAACGGCAGCATCGTCCTGACCGACTCGACGTCGTCGTATGGCGCGATCCTGAACGTGACCACTGGGACGCTGACCAACGCGCCCACCGGAACGATCGATGCCGCGGTCGGAACCGGCGGGCAGCGCACACTTGGAGCGCAGCTCGACAATCAGGGCACGCTCACGGTGCGCCGTGCCTTGACGCTGAGCCGCGCCTCAGCCGCGCATACGAGCAGCGGCGCCATAAATCTGACAGGCGCCAGTCTGACCGTCGGGCAATCGGGAACGCTGCCGAGCTTCACGATCACGGGCGGTACCATCACGAGCGGGGCGGGCGACAGCCTCAAGGTGACGTCGGGGACGTTCCGCTATAACGGCGGCTCGATCACCGGCGGTACGCTATCACTCTCATCGGTCGCCGTATCCGCGAGTCAAAGCTTCAGCACCGCCACGGCTGGCTTGAGCCTGGCCGGTACGACGTGGAGCGGCAGCGGGACGGTGACGATCGCTCCGGCGACGACGGTCGTGTGGCGTGCCAGCACCATCAGCGCCCCGCTGCACAACCAGGGCACTCTGCTCGTGAACGGCTCGAGCGCCCTCAATGGGCCGGTGAGCAATGACGCCGGCGCGACGCTGCAGCTCGAAGGCAACGGGAGCTATAGCACGGCGATCCTGGCGGTCGCCAACAGCTTTACGAACACCGGCGCAATCGTGCTCACGGATATCACGTCGTCATACGGCGCGATGCTGAACATGCCGGCGGGTGCGACGCTGACCAATGCGGCAGGCGCCACAATCGACGCGGCGGTCGGTACCGGGGGTCCGCGTACGCTTGGGCTGCAGCTCGACAACCAGGGGACGGTCACGTTGCATCGGTCGCTGACGCTCAGCCGCGCGAGCGCCGCGCACACGAACAGCGGCCTCATCGACATCACCAGCGGCAATTTGTCCGTCAGTCAGTCGGGCACGAGCCCCAGCTTCTCGAACGCCGCTGGCTCCATCACGATGGGCGCCAGCGACAGCCTGTTGGTCTCCTCGGGATCCTTCACCTGGAACGGCGGCGCGATCATGGGCGGAACCCTGTCGTTTGCATCGACTGCGGTCACGCTCGCGCAGGACTTCAGCACCGCCACCGCAGGACTCAGCCTCGCGAGCACGACGTGGAGCGGAACAGGCACGTTGACCGTCGCGCCGAGCACCGGTGTCGTGTGGCGCGCGAGCACGATCAGCGCGCCGCTCGTCAACCAGGGAACGCTCATCATCAATGGATCGAGTGCATTCAACGGGCCGTTCAGCAATGCGTCGGGCGCGACGCTGCAGCTCCAGGGCAACGGCAGCTACAGCTCCGCGGTCCTGGCGGTCGCGAACAGCTTTACGAACAACGGCGCGATCGTCTTGACCGACGTCACGTCCTCGTACGGCGCGACTCTCAACATGCCGAGTACGCGGTTGACCAACGCATCCGGCGCCACGATCGACGCTGCGGTCGGCCAGGCGGGACCGCGCACGCTCGCCGTCGAGCTCGACAACCAGGGCACGGTCACGTTGCACCGGGGCCTGACACTCGGCCGCGCGAGTGCCGCACACCTGAATAGCGGGACGATCGACCTGGTGGGCGGCGACCTGACGATCAGCCAGTCGGGCACGGCGCCGAGCTTCACGAATACCGGTGCGATCAACATCGGGACCGGCGACTCCGTCAAGGTGTCCTCCGGCGCTTTCAACTACACGAGCGGGACGATCAGCGGCGCCGGTACGTTCTCGGTCACTTCGGTCAACATCACCGCCGCGCAGAGCTTCAGCACCGCGACGGCGGCCCTGAGCCTGGCCAGCTCGACGTGGGGCGGCTCCGGTACCTTGACCGTCGCGAGCGGGACGTCGCTGCTGGTACGGGCGAGCACGATCAATTCAGCGCTTCTCAATCAGGGCCTGTTGGTCGTGAACGGGGCGAGTGCCTTCAATGGTTCGGTGACGAACCCGGCTGGTGCGACGTTGCGTGTGCAGGGAAATGGCAGCTACGGCGTCGGGAGCCTTTCGATCGCCACCGCCTTCACGAACGCCGGCACGATCGAGCTCACCGATACCACATCATCGTACGGCGCGACGCTGTCGGTGTCGCTTACGCAGCCGTTTATCAATGCGGCGGGTGGGACGATAGCCGCGCTGCAGGGGTTCAACGGCCACCGCTTCATCTTTGCGCAGCTCGATAACCGGGGCACGGTGAGCGTGGCCACGGCCCCGAACCAGCCGCTGACGTTCGCCGCCGGCGGTGTAAGCCATCAGAACAGCGGCACCATCGTGATCACCAGCGGCAATCTCCTGATCAGCGGTCCCGGCGAGAGCTTTACGAACACGGGTGCGATCAGCGTCGGCGCGGGGGACACGCTGCGCATGACCAACGGCTCGTTCACCCATAACGGGGGCACGCTCGGCGGCGCCGGAGCGCTGAGCCTGGAGAGCGCCACCACGGGGGCGTTCAACGTCGCGCAATCCATCGCGTCAATGCTGCTCACCAATTCGACTGCCAGCTTCGCGACACCACAAAGCACCGGTGCGACCGGCTTCCAGTTCAGCAGCTCGACCATCAACGGGCCGGGACTGCTGACCAACGACCTGGGGCGCTTCCTGAACGTGCGCTCCAGTACCATCAATGCCGATCTGGACAACCATGGCACGCTGCTGGTCAACGGCTCGAGCGCCTTCAATGGGGTTCTGACGACGGGCGACACGTCGCTGATCCAGGTGCAGGGCAACGGCACCAACAGCACCGGCACGATGACCGTCCTCAACGGCTTCACCAATCGGGGTGTTATCGAGCTCAGCGACATCGTGTCGAGCTATGGGGCGACGTTGAACGTGACGAACGGCACGCTGACCAACGCGCCCGGCGCGTCGATCAACGCGCTCGCCGGCACGAATGGCGCGCGGACGCTTGGCGCGATGCTGGACAACCAGGGATCGCTGTCCGTCGCGCTCGCTCCCACCGGCACGCTGACGCTGAACCACGGCGGCGCCGATCATCGAAACACCGGCACGATCGACGTCAGCGGTGGCGATTTCGTGATCACCCAGAGCGGGACGACGCCGAGCTTCAGCAACGCGGGCGCCATCACGGTCGGGAGCGGCGATACGCTGCGGATCAACGGCGGTGCGTTCACCCATGCCAGCGGCACGGCGGGCGGCGCCGGCGCGCTGGTGCTCTTCAACGTGAATCCGGCGTCGTTCAGCGTCGACCAGAGCTTCGGCGCGATGACGGTGACCAGCTCGACGGTGGCGTTCGCAACGCCGCAGAACACCACGGCAACCGGCTTCGACTTCACCGGTTCGTTCGTCGACGGGCCCGGACCGATAACGAACGAAGCAGGCAACACGCTGCCGTTGCATTCGACCGCCATGCGAACCGCGCTGCGGAACTTCGGCACGATCCTGACGACCGGCGCCACGTCGTTCACCGATACCTTGACCACCGTCGCCGGCTCGCTCATTCGGATTCAGGGCAACGGGACGTACGGCTCGGCGAACCTCACGGTCACGAAGGGGTTCGAGAACGCCGGAACCGTGGAGCTCACCGACACGACGTTGGCGTACGGCTCGACGCTCACGGTGCCCAATGGCAAACTGCTCAACTTGAGTAGCGGACTGATCAGCGCGGCCCCCGGCGCCAACGGCTCACGGACGCTCACAGCCGCGGTCGACAATCAAGGCGCGGTGGCTGTCGCGCTGCAGCCGGGACGCGACCTGCTCATCAATCAGGCCGGTGCAGTGCACGCCAACAGCGGGACGATCGACGTCACCAGCGGCGATCTGGCCATTACGGGCGCGGCGAGCTTCCAGAACGTCGGGGCGATCAATATCGGCGGCGGCGATACGCTGTCGATCACCAACGGCGCGTTCAGCTACGACGCCGGAACGCTGGGCGTCGGCACCCTCGTGCTCTCGAGCGTCAATCCGGCGAACTTCAACACGTCGCACACGCTCAGCTCCATCGTGCTGAACAACACGACCGCCAACTTCGCGCCCGCGCAGTCGACGGCCGCGACGGCGTTTGCGCTTACCGGCTCCGTCCTCGGCGGTCCCGGAACTCTGACCAATGATGCCGGCCAGACGATGAAGATGCGGTCCAGCGGGATTTCCGCGCCGTTCGTCAACCAGGGGACGATCATTGCCAACGGCGCGAGCTCGTTGGACGCGCTGACGACTGTCGCGGGCTCCACGCTGCGGGTGGAGGGTGACGGCACGAGCGGCGTGGCCACGCTGACCGTCACCGGCGGCATGGTGAACAGCGGTGGGATCGAGCTGACGGATGTGGGCTCCGCGTACGGCGCGACGCTCGTCGTAAAGACGCTGCCGCTCGTAAACGCGGGGACGATCGCCATCCTTCCCGGCGCGAATGGACCGCGGACGATCGACGTCGTGCGGCTGGACAATCAGGGAACGTTCACCGCGAATCAGCCTGTCACGATCAGCCACCCGGACGCGCAACACACGAACCGCGGCACGTTCAAGGTGAAGGCCGGCGCGATCACGTTCGCGCAGTCGGGTACAAATGAGAGCTTCACCAACTTGGCGGGCGGAATCATCGACATCGATGCCGGCACGGTGTTCCGGGTGACGAACGGCCCGGTGAGCAACGCGTTAGGCGGGAAGATCCTGGGATTCGGCACGCTCGACGTGCGGCCGCCCGCCGTCTTCTCGAATGACGGCGAGATCCTTCCGGGCGCGTCGCCGGGCAAGCTGACGATCGCGGGCAACATGCAGATCCCGACCTCGGGGATCATCACCATCGAGCTGGGCGGCCCCACGCCTGGCGCGGAGTACGATCAGCTGGCGATAACCGGCTCGGCGATTTTCGCGGAAGGGACCCTGAACGTCTCGACGATCGGCGCGTTCGATCCGAAGGGTCTGTCGTTCGATGTGATGACGTTTGGACCGGGGAGCACAACGGGACCCATTCGTACGGTCAACCTGCCACCGCTATGCTCCAGCGGTCAGGTCGTCAACACCGGCACGTCGCTGCGAGTGACTTGTCCTTAGGGGCTACTTCAGCAGCAATTTCGCAATCGTGTTGAGCTGCATATTGCTGGTGCCTTCGTAAATCGTCCCGATCTTCGCGTCGCGGTAGAACTTCTCGACCGGATATTCCTTGGTGTAGCCGTATCCCCCGAACAGCTCCACCGCGAGCGACGTCACGCGCTCGGCGACCTGCGACGAGAGCAGCTTCGCCATCGCGGCTTCTTTCGTGTACGACTCGCCCGCATCCTCGAGCCGCGCGGCGTTGTACACCATCAAGCGCGCGGCCTCGAGCTCCGTCGCCGCCTGGGCAAGCTGGAACTGCACTGCCTGGAACTCTGCGATCGGCTTGTTGAACTGGTGGCGCTCCTTCACGTACTTGAGCGACGCGTCGAGCGCACCCCGCGCCACCCCGATCATCTGCGCGCCGATGCCGATGCGCCCGGTGTTCAAGGTCTCGATCGCGACCTTATAGCCGTTGCCGACTTCGCCGATCAGATTCGCCGCCGGCACCTCGCAATGATCGAGGATCAGCTCGGCTGTCGACGACGCGCGGATGCCGAGCTTGTCTTCTTTCTTGCCGACACTGAATCCCTTGAAGCCACGCTCCACCGCAAACGCCGTGATCCCCTTATATCCCTTGGCGAAATCGGTCTGCGTGAAAATCACGAAGAGCCCCGCCTCGGCGCCGTTCGTGATCCACAGCTTGCGGCCGTCGAGGATCCACGTGTCACCCTGCTTCGTGGCCTTGGTGGCGAGTCCGAACGCGTCGGACCCCGAGCCCGCCTCGGACAACGCGTACGCGCCGGGCACTTCGCTCGCGAGCCGCGGCAGATAGCGCGTCTTGATGTCGTCCGATGCCCATTTGAGGAGGAGCGCGTTGACCAGCGTGTTCTGGACGTCGACAAAGATCGCCGCCGACGCGTCCACGGCGGAGAGCTCTTCGACCGCGAGCACCGTCATGAACAGGCTGCCGCCCGCGCCGCCGAGCGACTCCGGCGTCTCGATGCCCATGAGGCCGAGCTCGAAGAATTTGGGAATGAGGGTGGGGTCGAGCTGCGCGGCCTGCTCCATCGCCTGCACCCGCGGGCGGACCTCGCTCTCGGCGAAGTCGCGCACCGCGCCCTGAAACATCCGTTCTTCTTCGGAGAGCTTGGTAAGCGGGTTCACGCCTTCTTGTCGGACGGGCCGGGCGCCAGCATCTCCCGAATTCCGCCAAGCGAGCCGAGCACGCCGGTGGCCTCGTACGGCATGTAGATGACTTTGTTGTTCTGGCCCGAGACCATTTCTTTGAGCGTCTCGATGTACCGGATGGCGATCAGGTACTGCGCGGGATCGCCGCCGGTGCCCTTGATCGCGGCGGTGATGCGCTCGATCGCCTGCGCCTCGGCCTCGGCCACCTTCAACCGCGCCGCCGCTTCCGCCTCGGCATGCAGGATCTTCGCCTGCTTGTCGCCCTCGGCGGTGTTGATTTCCGATTGTCGGATGCCTTCCGCCGAGAGGATGCGGGATTGCCGCTCGGCATCGGCGGTGATGATGGTCGCGCGGCGCTCGCGCTCGGCACGCATCTGCTTTTCCATGGCGTCGCGGATGTCGCGCGGGGGATTGATGTCCTTGAGCTCCACGCGACTGACCTTCGAGCCCCATTTGTGCGTCGCTTCGTCCAGAATCGCGCGCAGCTTGGCGTTGATCGTGTCGCGCGAGGAGAGAATATGATCGAGCTCCATCTCGCCGATCACGTTGCGCAGCGTCGTCTGCGTCAGCTTTTCGATCGCGTCCGGCAGGTTGGCGATCTCGTACGTCGCGCGCACCGGATCGGTGATCTGCGAGTAGATCAGCGCGTCGATCTCGACGACGACGTTGTCCTTGGTGATCACGTTCTGGCGCGGGAAGACGTAGACCGTTTCGCGCAGATCGATCCGCTCGGTGCGGAAGCGCCGCGAGTAGCTGTCGCCGGCCGGCGTGATGAGGGTCTGGTGCCAGTCGACCGTGCGTGGACGATCGATGACGGGCAGAACAAAATTGATGCCCGAGCTCAGCGTCTTGTGGTATTTGCCGAGCCGCTCGATGATCATCGTCTGCGCCTGCTGGACGACGCGGATCGACTTCGATATCAGGACGATGACGCCGAAGGCCACTGCCGCAACCAGAATTGTGCCGGGACCCATCGCCTAAAACTCCTTCTCGACCATGAGAGTCGTGCCGTCCACCTGAATGATGGTGACCTGGGTGCCGGGCTCGATCACCGTCGCGTCACTGGAGGCGCCGCGCCAGTCCTCGCCTTCGACCTTGACCCGCCCCGTCTGGCCCGGCGCAATCCGCTCGGTCACGGTGCCGGTCTTGCCGAGGAGCGCGTCGACGCCGGTGCGGAGCTCGGATCCCGGACCCAGCTGGAAGTAGTGCATCAGCCGTGGCCTGAGCCCCGCCATACTCACGATGCTGGCCACCGCGAACGCGATCCCCTGGCTGACGAATCCGAGGCCCGGAATCAGACCGACCACCCCGGCAACCCCGGCCCCCACAGCCAGGCAAGCGAGCCAGAAGCCCGCGGTAAACATTTCTCCCACGAACAGCCCAATCGCCAGCAGAAACCAAAGCAGCCAATCTTCCATAAGGTGAAAGCTGCAACCCCTGGACCTGTTTCGCTATCTAACCAGCGCCCACTCCTCATGGAGCCGCCATGATTGTCCGCTCACTGCTGCTGATTTCCAGCGTTGCCCTGCTCACCAGTCGCGCCGCCGCTCAAACATCGAGTCACGTCCTCAAGGGCGACTCCGTCGCCGTTTACAACCTCGTCGGCGAGCTGCGCGTGGAGGCCGGCACGGGCAGCGACGTCGTCGTCGAAATCCAGCGCCGCGGCGCCGATGCCGCCAAGCTCGAGGTCCAGACCGGCCCGATCCGCGGCCGCGAGACGCTGCGCGTGATCTATCCTGACGACGTGATCCTCATGCCTGATTGGGGCCAGGGCTGGAACACGACACTCCGGGTGCGCGACGACGGCACGTTCGGCGACGACAGTGATGAGCACCGCGGCTGGTCGCATGAGGGCCACGAAGTGCGGATTACGGGGCGCCGGGGTGCGCGCGACGGCTTGGAGGCGTACGCCGATGTCCGCGTGAGCGTGCCGAAGGGCAAGAACGTCGCGTTGAACCTCGGCGTCGGCAAAGCATTTGTGACGAACGTCGAAGGGACGATTCGCGTCTCCGTTGCGTCGGCGGATGTCGCCACGGACCGGACGCGCGGATCGTTGCGCGTCTCGACCGGGTCGGGGAATGTGGATCTGCGCTCCGCCGCCGGCGACGTGAGTCTGGGCACGGGCTCCGGCGACATCACCGCGTCGGGAATCGAGGGAGCGATGCTGCGGCTCGAAACCGGCTCCGGCACGATCACGCTGAGCGACGGCAAGGCGGGGACCGTGTATGTGTCCACGGGATCGGGCAACATCCGGGCGACGTCGGCGTCCGGCGATGAATTGTCGTTCGAGACCGGGAGCGGCGACGTCGATGTCGCCTTGATCGCGGCGTTCCGTTCAGTGCACATCGAGACCGGCTCGGGCGACGTGACGCTCAAGGTGCCGCAGGATGCCGGTGCGGAAGTGGATATCGACACCGGCAGCGGCGACATCGATCTCGGCGGGCTGACGCTGACCGTGCGGAAGGTCTCGCACGATCATGTGCAGGGAACGCTGGGAGACGGCAGAGGCCGCCTGTCGGTCGAAACCGGGTCAGGAAACGTGTACCTAGAGAAGCTCTAGTTTCCGGCGGTCCTTCTTGGTTGGGCGACCCTTGCCTTCATAGCGGGGCGACGGCGCGAGCCGGTGAGCTTCGGCCAGCCGCGCGCGCGCGGCTTTGCCTTCGGTCGATTCGTCGTAGAGCAGCTGGGCGTCCTTCGAGGACCCGCGGCGTTCCGTCACCGCCCGCACCGTGAGGATCCAGTCGTACGGACCGACGCGCACGCGCAGCTGGTCGCCGGCCTGCACGAGCTTGGCGGGTTTGGCACGGCCGCCATTCAGCTGCACCTTGCCGCCGGCGACCGCCGCGGACGCGAGCGCGCGTGTCTTGAAGAAACGCGCGGCCCACAGCCAGCGATCGAGTCGCACTCTATCCACTGTCATCCTCTAAAGTATTATCAACAGCCATGAAATGGGTGCTCATCGTCATGGGCGCACTGGCGGCGGTATTCGTCGCGATGGCACTCGTCGGGCTGTTCGTGTCGCGCGAACACCGCGCCACGAGCACCATCTCGCTCAAGCAACCGATCGACAGCGTCTGGAAGGTGGTGCGTGACATCGGCGGAGGCGCGAGCTGGTGGCCCGCGATCAAGCACGTCGAGCGGTTACCGGACCGGGGCGGACGGGAAGTGTGGCGCCAGAAGCAGATGAGCGGGTTCGACGTGCCGATCATCGTGCTCGAGTCAACCCCGCCGCGCAGGCTCGTGACGCAAATCGATCCCAAGGCTCGCGCGGCATTCGGCGGGACCTGGACGTACGAGCTGGCACCCGAGGGTGATGGTACACACATGAGCGTGACCGAGGTGGGATGGATCGGCAATCCCATCTTCCGGTTCATGTCACGCTTCTTATTCGGTTACTATGGCTCGCTCGACAACTATCTCAAGGCACTCGCCAAACGCTTCGGGGAGAAGGCCGAGCCGACACACGGCTAAAGCCGGCAAACCCAGCCAACCCTTCCACCGTAGAGAGTGTCGAACCAGCACAACCTGTCATCTCACGGAGCCCCGTCATGTTTCGCTACCTTGCCGCCGTTGTTCTAGCCGTTTTGATCCTGCCGACCCCCGCACGTGCCCAGGAAAGCGACGATGAATGGCTCGATAACTGTCGCGAGCATTGGGGAGATTACGGCTCGCGTGGACGACACTGCGAGATTCGCGAGCTCGGCATGAAGTCGATTCGCGGCCCGCTCACGATCGACCCCGGGCTGAACGGCGGTGTCGATATCGTCGGGTGGGACAAGGACAGCGTTGCGATCACGGCCCGGATTCAGGTGAACGCGCACACGCAGGACGACGCCGACGACATCGCACGCCAACTGAAGGTCGAAGCCTCTGGAAATACGATCAAGGTGACCGGCGGCAGCAGCTCCGATGGCCGGCGTCAACACTGGGGCGTCAACCTCGTGGTCATGCTTCCTCGCCGGACGGACCTGAACGTCGCGACAGAGAACGGCCCGCTGTCGGTCCAGGACGTGGCCAGCAAGATGGATCTCCAGACTCAGAATGGTCCACTCTCGTTGACGGGCGTTGGCGGCGACGTGCACGCGAGCGCGCAAAATGGTCCCTTGTCCATCGAGCTGATGGGGACCAAGTGGGAAGGCGCGGGGCTCGATGCCGAAACGGAAAACGGTCCCGCGGATCTCACGATCCCGGACAACTACAACGCGAGAATCGAATTCGGGACGGTGAATGGGCCGATGGACGTCGGGTTCCCGATGACGGTCACCATCAACGGCCGGGTGAGGAATCGGATCTCGACGACGCTGGGGAGCGGCGGGGCGCCGGTGCGCGTGGTCACGACGAATGGGCCGATGACGGTGCGCAAGAGTCGCTAGACGCCGATATCCTCGTTCCACAGCTCGGGGTGCGTCCGGATGAACCCGGTCAGTAGACGGATGCACCGGGAGTCCTGACGCACCTCGAGTGTTACACCGCGGCTCCGCAGCAACTCTTCTTCTCCCAGGAAATTCTCGTTCTCCCCGATGATGACGCGGCGAATGCCGTAGAGGAGAATCGCGCCGCTGCACATCGCGCACGGCGACAGCGTGGTGTAGAGCGTCGCGCCCTGATAGACCGCGGCCGGCCGGCGACCGGCGTTCTCGAGCGCATCCATCTCGCCATGCAAAATTGGACTACCCTTTTGGACTCGGCGGTTGTGGCCGCGGCCGATGATCGTGCCGTTCGACACGATCACCGAGCCGATCGGAATCCCACCTTCACTGAGTCCCTGCTCGGCTTCGGCGATGGCGGCAGCCAGGAAGGGGTCGTCGTTCAGCCTCTGCCTCCCGCGCTCGCGATCATCGCGTCGTATTCGAATACGTTGGGGCCGAGCGGAGCCTCGCGCGCGAGGTTCACCATCGCGCGCGCGACCGTTTCGGCTTCAATGGGGCGATAGCGACGCAGGCGGCCGATCAGCGCGAGCGAAAACAGCGGCGCCGCCCGCATCGCGATGCGCTCGCCGATGCGAAACTCCTGTCGCTTGCCGAGCAGCAAAGACGGCCGAAAGATCTGCGTGCTCTTGTAGTGCAGCCGGCCGATCGCGTTTTCGGTCTCGCCCTTGACGCGGCTATAGAACACGCGCGACGCGGGATCTGCGCCGATGGCACTGATGAGCAGGAACTGGCTCGCGCCCGCGCGCAGTCCCGCGCGGCCGAGTCCCACGACAAATGCGTGGTCCACCCGGCGAAACGCCGGTTGAGAGCCCGCCCGCTTGATGGTGGTGCCGAGACAACAGAAGACGTCGTCGGTGTGCGGGAGGTCGCTCACCGCCTCGAGTTCGCCGAGGTCGAGGACGCGTTGCTCGAGTTTCTCGTGGGTGTTCGGGGTAAGGCGACGGCCGACCGTGACTACTCGCGCCCAGGTGTCGTCCGCAAGCAGGAGTTGGAGCACGTAATTGCCGATCAGGCCGGTCGCGCCGGCGACGAGTGCGGTGCGGCTCAACGGCCATAAGGTAGTTATTATCTCCCCCGTGGGAATCTCCCAGGCGTTGCAGAATCAACCACTGGTCGCGATGGGCCTGCTGTTCGTCGCGGGCCTCGTGACGAGCCTCAATCCGTGCATTTATCCGATGATCCCGATCACGGCGGGTACGCTCGCCGGTGTGAATCCGGAGGGACGCACGCGGCGGCGCACCGTCGGCCTCACGCTCACCTACGTCAGCGGCCTCGCGCTGTTCTACGCCCTGCTCGGCATGATCGCGGGCATGAGTGGAACGCTGTTCGGGACCATCGGCGCAAGCTTCTGGGCGCGCCTCATCATCGGCAACCTGCTTCTCGTCTTTGGGTTGGCGATGCTCGAAGTCATCCCGGTCCGCCTCCCGACACGGCTCTCGACGTGGGCCGGCAGCCTCGGCGGCGGCTCGTACCCGGCGGTGTTTCTGTTGGGCGCGACGTCGGGGTTGGTCGCCGCGCCCTGCGGTGCTCCGGCCTTCGCGGCGGTGCTCACCTGGGTCGCAACCACCCGCAGTGCCGTTTGGGGATTCGTCTATCTATTCATCTTCTCCTTGGGTATGAGCGCGTTGCTCGTCGTGGTAGGATTGTTCTCTGGAGCAATCTCGGCGTTGCCGCGCGCTGGCGCCTGGATGTCCTGGATCAAACGTGTCGCAGGGGTGCTTCTACTCCTGATGGCCGAATACTACTTCGTCAAAGCGGGGCAAGTATGGTGAAGTCGTGCGTCGTGCGTCGTGTGTCGTTCGTCGCGGCGTTGCTCGTTGCCCCTGCGGTGCTACGCGCTCAGGATGTGATCGGGATTCCGGTCGGCGAGACGCCGCCCGCCGTCACTCTCGAGAATCTCAACGGCGACTCCGTCGCCTTGTCGCAGTGGATCGGCAAGAAGCCGGTCATCGTGGAGTTCTGGGCGACGTGGTGTCCCATCTGTGCCGAGCTGCTGCCGCACATGGAAGCGGCGCAAAAGAAGTACGGCGATCGCGCGGAATTCCTCGTCGTCGCGGTGGCGGTGAATCAGAGCAAGAATTCGGTGCAGCGCCATCTCGATAAGCACCCCATGCCGTTCACGTTTCTTTGGGACGGCAACGGGGCCGCCGTGCGAGCCTTCCAGGCGCCGGCGACGTCCTACGTTGCCGTGCTGGATGCGACGGGCAAGGTGGTGTATACGGGCGTCGGCGCGGACCAAAACATCGAGGCGGCGCTGGAGACGGCCGTTCGCCGCCCCATCGCCGCCCCTTCGCCGCCCCATCGCCGCCCTTAGTGCGCCGTCGTATCCGCTGGCGTCACCTTCGCGAGCGCCGTTGCAAGCT
>QHUB01000041.1 GCA_003221035.1 Gemmatimonadota bacterium | reverse complement strand
GCTTCCAACGTTCAGCACCGCGCGCGGTGACTTTGACCGTCACCGATCCGGCCTCAGCTTCGCGGCGTCGCGGAGATACATATGTTTGAGCGAGCGTTGGGGCTTGGTCGTGTAGAAGTGCAACAGCACGCGGACGCATCGGGGCAGGCCCGTTGGAACCGCGACCTCGGCCGTGCCGAGCAGCGGCACGTCGGTCCAACCCAGGCGACGGGCGGCACGGGCAGGGTACTCGGCCGTCAGATCGGGCGACGACGTAAAGATCGCGCTCTCGACGTCCGCGGGCTCGAAGCCGTTGGCGTCGCGGAGCGCGGCGAGCAGCTCCTCGGTCGCCTCGAGAATCGCTTCACTCGTGTTCGCGGTCGCCGTGGTCGCGCCACGCAACCCGCGCAGGACCTTGGTCATGGCACTAGCCGATCAATTGCGCTTGATGGTGATCACGGATCCCGTTCTGCTCAAGGGGCGGGATCCGGTAGCGGTGTGTCGCGCTGCTGTTACCGGGGGCGCGACGATGATTCAGGTGCGCTGGAAAGATGGCATGCCGGCGGAAGTTCTGGAGTTGACCCGCGCCCTGGTTGCCGCTCTCCCCGTGCCCGTGCTGGTCAATGACCGGGTGGACATCGCGCTCGCTGCAGAGGCGGCAGGCGCCCACCTCGGCTGGGATGATCCGCCGCTCGAGGCCCTGCGCCCACACGTACCGGCAGGGTTTCTGCTGGGGCTGTCCATCGGCTCAGAGGAGGAGGCAACCCGCGCCTTCGGCTTGGGAGCGGACTACTGGAGCGTCGGGCCGTGCTTTGGGACGACGAACAAAGCCGATGCCGGGCAGGCGCTGGGTCCGGAAGGATTCGCCGCCCTGGTCGGACGAAAACCCGAGGGAACGCCTGTCGTCGGTATTGGTGGGATCACGGCGCATAATGCAGCGTCAATCGTTTCGGCTGGTGCCGTCGGAGTGGCGGTCATTGGGGCGGTCCTAGGCGCGGCCGATCCCGAGTCTGCAGCGCGGACCTTGAGCTTAACTCTGGGGTCCCAACCGGCATAGGAATTGCCGCGCTGGCTGGACGGCAGTTGCCACTACCTCCCGTGGAGACCCGATGCTGCGTCCTGCCGCCAAGCCTCTCGGCGCCATCACGGCCGCGATGGCCATACTCTCCTGCAGCGATGCCGTGAGCCTACCGAACAAGCCAGAGGTCCATGCAGCGGCAGCGCTCGAAATGCAGGCAGGTGACAGTCAATTCGCCACGGTTGGACACCCTGTCCCTATCAACCCGACTGTAGTCGTGCTGGACGGCGCGGGCGGGCCCGCACAAGGCGTCAAAGTCACGTTTACAGTGACGTCAGGCGGTGGCAGTGCGACCGGCTCGGAAGCCGTGACGGACTCCGCCGGCTTTGCGAGCGTCGGCTCATGGACGCTCGGACCGGAGCTCGGCACGAACACGATGACCGCTAGGGTCGCCGGCAGCGACGTCGCTCCGTTTGTCTTCATTGCGACCGCGATGTGTGATTGCTGGAAATCGAAAGGGGCGTTGAACGTCCGCCGCATTAAGGCAGGCAGTGGCGTCGTTAACGGAACGCTGTACGTGCTGGGTGGATATAATCAGCGAGATCGGTACCTCCCAGTCGAAGAATACGACCCCGCTTCCGATACGTGGACCGCGCGCCGGCAGATGCCTCCGTCTAGCACGGCCATCGCGCCGCTGAACGGTCGTTTCTACATCGTTGGTGCCGACCAGACCAGTAGCACGACCGTGGCTCCGTGGCTCGACTCGTACGATCCCATCAACGATACCATGATGCGTCATGCCCCCCCTTTGACGTCCCGCACCGATGTGGAAGCGGTGGCGGTCGGGGGACGTCTCTACGTACTCGGCGGCCAAGAGTGGGGGCAGGGCTACCTCAACACCGTGGAAATGTACGATCCGGCGACGGACATGTGGACCTTGAAGGCTCCGATGAAAACGGGGCGCCGCTTCATGGCTGTTGCGGCCGTCAACCACATGCTCTACGTCATCGGCGGAGAAGGGAAGGGACCAGGTGGAGAGGTGTCGCAGAGCCTGGCCTCCGTCGAAGCGTACGATCCAGCGACCGACACGTGGTCTCCAAAAGCGTCATTGCCGGGCCCGCTCGTGGACGCCGCAGCGAGCGTCATGAATGGCGTCATCTACGTTGTCGGCGGGGGGCCTCTGTATTGGCAACAGAGGCCATATGTCTATGCGTATGATCCCGCGCGAAATACGTGGAGCGTTCAACCGCCGATGCGTACAACTCGTAGCGAAGCAACTGCCAGCGTCCTGGACGGCGTCCTCTACGTCATCGGAGGCCTCAATTACAGCGACACGTCCTTAGCCTTGCCGACGGTAGAAGCTTATAAGCCGTAGTCTGCAGCTACAGCTACTGCCTTTTCGATCGGACCCTCCGAATCGCCGCCAGGTGATCATTGTACGTCGCCGAGAAGATGTGCTTGCCATCCGGCTGCGCGACGAAATAGAGATATCCAATTGGAGCAGGGTATAGCGCCGCGATGATACTGGAATCGCTCGGCTGCGTGATCGGACCGGGCGGCAGGTCTGGGTGCAGATAGGTGTTGTACGGCGACTGGATCTGCAGCTGGCGCTCCCACACCCGGTGCAATCTCCGGCCGTGTGCGTAGAGAATCGTCGGGTCGGCCTGCAGCGCCATGCCGCGCTTCAAGCGGTTGTGATAGACCGCTGAGACGTACGGCCGGTCCGGCCGATACCGCACCTCTGCCTCGATAATCGACGCGAGCGTGACGATCTCGTGCCGCGTCATGTGCAGCTCGTTACAACGCGCATCCCATTCCGGCTGCCAGCGCGCGATGAACTCGTGCACCATCAGTTTGACGAGATCGCGCGCGCGCATCCGCATCGGCACGACGTAGGTGGTCGGATACATGTAACCTTCGACGCCCGCCGGATACGGCTTTATGCCGAGCTCGCGCTCGAGCGCAGTGTCGCGCATGGCGACCAGGAACGAATCCTTCCGCACACCCAGCCAGGAGCTCGCGCGCTCCGCGACCTCGAAGCCCATCATGCCTTCGGTGACCGTGAAGCGGGCTTCCATGCCGCGACCCTTCTTCAGGGTGCTGACGATGCTGCTCCAGCTCTCGTCCTTGTCGAAGGTGTAGATGCCGCTCTTGAGACTGGACGGCAGGCCGCGAATCCGGGCGTACAGGCTGAACCAGTCGCGATGCGCGATGAGCCCATGCGCCTCGAGTGAGTCGAGCGCCTGATAGTACGTCGCGCCGCGCGGGATGATGACCATTTCCTGCGCGGAAACTGACTGATACTTGGCCGGCTCGGGTGAGCTGCAAGAAACCGCGCTGGCTACTAACAGAATGGGGAATGTGAAATGCGGAATGCGGAATTGACGCGCGAGCGTCGAACCGCCATTCCGCATTCCGCGTTCCGCATTCCGCATTGTCACAGCGCCGTTCCCTTCCTTGCATCCAGGTAGTGCTGCAGCAGCAACGCAGCGGCCATCGCGTCGACGTCTTCTTTGCGCCCGCGCGTCTTGCCGCCCATTTCTCTGATCGCCCCGAGCACCCGCGCCGTCGTCATCCGCTCATCCCACATCGTGACCTCCAGACCCCCAGCGCGCCTCTTGATATCATCGGCCAGGGCCCGCGCGGCGTGAGCGGCATCACCTTCGGCGCCCGATTCGTCCAGGGGCAGGCCGACGACGATACCCACAACATTGTGTTGCTTGACCTGTTCGAGAAGCTGCGCCATGGGAAAGCGCTTCCCGGCGCGGCGGGTGAGGGTGGTGAGCGGCCCCGCGAGAACCTGCATTTCGTCAGAAAGGGCGAGCCCGATCCGGCGCTCGCCCCAGTCTACTGCCAACAGCCTTCCGACTGTCCGTCCCTCCGTCATCCCTGCGACATCGTCTGATAGAACTCGTTGTTCGTTTTCGTGCGCTTCAGCCGCTCGAGCAGGAACTCGATCGCCTCCACCGGCGGCATGTCGGACAGGAAGTTCCGCAGCAGATAGACCTTGTTGAGCTCTTCCTTGGAGAGCAGCAGCTCTTCTTTGCGTGTGCTGGACCGCTGCACATCGATCGCCGGGAAGGTGCGCCGCTCGGCGATGCGCCGGTCGAGGATGACTTCGGAGTTACCGGTGCCCTTGAACTCCTCGAAAATGACCTCGTCCATGCGCGAGCCGGTGTCGATCAGCGCCGTGGCCAGAATCGTGAGCGAGCCGCCGCCTTCGATGTTGCGCGCGGCGCCGAAAAAGCGCTTGGGCTTCTGGAGGGCGTTCGCGTCCACGCCGCCGGAGAGAATCTTGCCCGAGTGCGGCACCACGACGTTGTGGGCGCGGCCCAGGCGCGTGATCGAATCGAGCAGAATGACGACGTCCTTCCCGTGCTCGACCAGACGCTTCGCCTTCTCGATCACCATGTCGGCAACCTGGACGTGCCGGTCGGCCGGCTCGTCGAACGTGGAGGACACGACTTCGACGTTCGGCCCCTTCACGTTCTCTTCCATGTCGGTCACCTCTTCGGGCCGCTCGTCGATGAGCAGCACGATCAGGTAGACCTCGGGATGGTTCTCGATGATGGAGTTGGCGAGCTTCTGCATCAGGATGGTCTTACCGGCCTTGGGCGGCGACACGATCAGCCCGCGCTGCCCTTTGCCGATCGGCGACAGAATATCCATTACCCGCATCGACAGGTCGCCGTCTTTGCGTTCGAGCCTGAGGTGCTCTTCCGGATACCGCGGCCGCAAGTTGTCGAAGGCGACGCGGTGTTTGGCCTTCTCGGGCTCTTCGCCGTTGACGACTTCGACCTTCAGCAGCGCGAGGTAGCGCTCGCCTTCCTTCGGCGGCCGGACCTGCCCCGTGATCGTATCGCCGGTGCGCAGATCGAAGCGCTTGATCTGGCTGGGCGAGACGTAAATATCGTCGGGACCGTACAGGTAGTTCCAGTCGGCGCTGCGGAGGAAGCCGTAGCCTTCCGGCAGGATTTCGAGCACCCCCTCGCCGCGCAGAACGGTGTCGGAATCGAGGAGTGATTGCTCGATGCGAAAAATCAGATCCTGCTTGCGGAGCCCGGAGTAGTTGGTGATGTTCAGGCTCTCGGCCATCGCATGTAGTTCCGCGACGGACTTTCTCTTCAGTTCGGCGATATCCACTTGTGCTTCAACTCCGTTTGCTTGAGCGGCGGGGAAAACCCCGGGATGGGAGATGGTCCTGGTTGATAATGGAAACTTGGGATTTTGGCGGTGTGCGACCGAGGGATAGTAGGACGCGCCGGGCGGCGAGTCAAGAGTGGGTGTAGGACTCGCCCCGTTCCTCGTGGCGTGGCGCACCACCCCCCTCCACGACCGCGAAGTCATTGATGCACTTGTAGATCCTTCCTACGCGGGCCCCCCCGCGTCGCCGCAGCTCGCCGCCGCTCTCGGCGACTGGCCGGGGACCTACTACTGGTCGGACGAGCGGGACGGCCGCCACCTCGTCCTCACCCGTCCCACCGCGCGGGTGCGTGAAGCGTGGATGGTGCACGCCGTGCTCTTTCTGGTGGTGTTGCTGCTTGTGACGATCACCGGCGCGGTCATCGCCGATGCCTTGCCCGGGGACTTTTCCGGCTGGAGCCGCGAGCGTCTGCTACACGCGCTGCCGAGCGGGCTGTGGTTCTCGCTGCCGCTGATCGCGATCCTGCTGTGTCACGAGCTCGGCCACTACCTCACCGCGCGTCACTATCAGCTCAGCGTGTCGCCGCCATTTTTCATCCCCGGCCTGCCGGCACCATTTGGAATCGGGACATTCGGCGCCTTCATTCGACTCCGCACCATCGTCAACGACCGGCGACAGCTCGTCGATGTCGGGGCTGCCGGTCCCATCGCCGGATTCGTGGTGGCGCTGCCGGTTTTGTGGATCGGCATGGCGCACAGTCATCCGATCGCGCCCGTCAATGGAGCGACCGGTCTGGACACGCCCTTCGGAATGTTCGGTGAGTCTCTCATCACGCTGCTCCTGCGCCATTTCATCTGGCGGGGCGAGTCGACAATAGCCCTCCATCCGGTGGCGATTGCCGGGTGGTTCGGCATGTTCGTCACGATGCTCAATCTGCTCCCGATGGCTCAGCTCGATGGCGGGCACATTCTGTACAGCGCGTTTCCCGGTTGGCACCGTCGCGTGGCGCGTCTCTTCTGGGTCGTCACGATCGGATTGGCCTGGCTGTCGATGACGTGGCTGGTTTGGGGAGTGCTGGTTCTGCTGCTCTCGCGCGGGAGACTGGATCACCCACCTGTGCTCGATGCGTATCGGCCGCTTCCACGGTCGCGGGTCTGGATGCTGCTGATCAGCGTGATCCTGTTCGTCCTCACCTTCGTCCCGATTCCCATTCGCAGATAGGGGTAGAGGACGGCCGGCCGCGGCCGCCTATTGCGCAACCCTAAGGCATTTATAATGTTCTTTAAAACCTAGCCCTGGAACGAGATGCCAGCACAACCGGCTCGATACTCGCCAGCCGCGACTGATACGGTCGTTCACGACCTCCCCACGATTCGCTTTGACGGACAACCCATCGATATCCGACTCTCCCTGCGCCGCACCGAAGACGGCGTCTGGCGCGGTCGCATCCTCTTTGGTGCCGAGGGAACGGAGGCGGAGCGCTCCAGCGCCGAGATCTTCTGCGCCGGCACGGAGCAGGATTTGTGGCAGTCGGTGCGGGACCTGCGGGATCATCACCTGCGGGACCTGTACCGCTCCCTGCTGTAGATGCTCGATCAGTCGAAGCTGGCCAAACTGCGCCACGATTTGTCCAACCCGCTCTCAGCCATTCTCGCCGAGACGCAGCTGCTGCTCCTCGCGGAGGAGAAGTATGACGCGGAGACGGTGGCTGGGCTCAAGCAGATCGAGCAACTGGCGCGCAAGATGCGCCAGACTCTGCAATCCATCGAGTGAGCCGGCAGCACCGTCCCCGTCTCGCCCCGTCGACGGTGTGGTGGCCACCACGGCCAGTGCGCCTCGCTTTCCTTATTACTCGGTCCGCCGTGCGCTTCGTCAGTGTTCGTGATCCGCATCATAGCCGTTTTGGTCAGCCAGCCGTAAATAACCCACCCTTGCCCGGGTCTAGAGCCAGGACATCTTAAGTCCCCTTCACAGGCGGGAGTCGTAGTGGTGGCTGGTCGCAGGTCCCTGCTCTTGAGCATGAGCGGTCTGATCGTGGCTTGCGCTGGCGGGCCACGAGCGCGGCCCGTTACCCCCGCCGAAATCCCCACCCTGAAAGCCCAGGCAGCACAGCAGCCCAACAACGCGCAGATCCGGTTCCGGCTCGCGGCCGGCCTCATGTCCGCAGGCCGCTGTGATACCGCCGTCGTTGTCGCCGGCGCGGCGCAAACGCTGGCGCCGGGCGACGCGCTGGGTCCCATGGTCATCGGTGGCTGCCGGGAGAAAGACGGCCGCTACGACCTGGCGTTCGGCACCTACACCGACTTCGCGAACAAGTATCCGCGGGCGCGAGGCGTCGCGGCCGTCCGGGCGCTGGCGCAGTTTGCGCTCCGCACGCAGGCGACCCAGACCGCCAAGCTTGCATTGCAGAGCGAAGCCAGCCTGACCGCGCTTCCTCCTGAGCCGTTCACAGTAGCCGTGCTGCCGATGACGATCGCGGGCGACTCGAGCTTGCAACCGCTCTCTCGCGGGCTCGCCGAGCTGCTCCTCACCGATCTTGCGATGGTGCGCAGCCTGCGGATGCTCGAGCGCATTCAGGTCGGCGCGTTGCTGGATGAGCTGAAGTTGAGCCAGAGCGGTCGTGCCGATCCCGCCACCGCGGCGCGGGTGGGCCGCCTGCTCAGGGCGGAACGCATGGTCCAGGGCGTCGCCAGCATTCAGCAAAACGGTCCCGTCCGCATGTCGGCGGCCGTTGTGAAGGGCGATGGGACGGTGCGGAGCGGCGCGCAGGTCAACGGCAATTTCAAGCAGCTACTCGATCTCGAGAAGCAGCTCGTCTTTGGTCTCGCCACCGAGCTCGGCATTCAGCCGACGGAAGCAGAGCGGCAGCGGATTCAGCGTCAGGGGCCGAAGAACCTGGTCGCGTTCCTCGCCTACAGCAACGGACTCGAAGCCCTCGATCGGGGCGATTATCGCGCGGCACTCATGCATTTCAATGCCGCGGTCCGTGCCGATCCGTCGTTCCAGGCGGCGGTTCAGCAGCAACAGGCTGCAGCCGCCGCGCCGGCCGTGCAGGCGGGGGGCGGCGACGTACTGACGGTCGTTCAGGCGGTCCAGGATGTGGCGGCTCCGGCCGAGCCCGCCGCTGAAGGCGCGCTGAAGCAGATCACGGTCGATGTATCGACGACCGTCGGCGACGCCACGGGAGCGAATCCCATCAGCAGCACCGTGTCCAACACCACGCCTGAGAGCCAGGGCATCTCGAGCGTCGTGCAGGCCACAGCGGTCATTCGCATCATCTTCCGCCGTCCGTGACGTCACTCCGCGCCCGCCGTCTCGCCGCAGTGCTCCTTCTTGTGCCCGTCGCAGTCGCCGGGCAGGCCGCGACCACGCTGGCGCGCACGGGTGCGACCTTTGAATCGTACAGCTTCGGCGCCGGGCTGGCGTTCAACCGCATCAGCGAGCTGACGATTCCGATCAGCGTTTCGCAGCGCGTCGGCAGCCGGCTCGCCATCGATCTCAGCACCGCATACGCGAGCGCCTCCGTCAGCGACGCCGGTGGCGGGACGATCACGCATTCGGGCCTGATCGATACCGATCTCCGCGCCACCATCAACATCGTGCCGGGAAAGTTCGTGTTCAACCTGGTCGGGACGATTCCGACCGGCGCCACGGCGGTGGCTGATACGACGATCCCGCTGTTGGGCGCCCTCGCGACCGACCTGCTCGGCTTTACGACGCCCAACTTCGGATCGGGCGGCGGCCTCTCGACCGGGTTCGCATCGGCGTTCCGGATGGGGCAGAACTGGGCCGTCGGCACAGGAGCCAGTTATCGCTACGCCGCGAGCTACGTGCCCGTCCAGGGGGTGAACGAGATGATGCCCGGCGGCGAAATCCGCGGGCGTCTCGGACTCGAAGGACCATTTGGCGCCGGCAAGTATTTCCGCGGCGCGTTCGTGTACTCGATGACTTCCGCCAACGATCTCGGCGGTGGCGAGCAGAGCGTCATCGGCGACCGGTTCCTCGCGTACGCCTCGGTCAGCATGCCGGCCGGTCGCTCCCATCTGACGATGTATGGCTGGGACATGCGCCGGCTGCGCGCGCGCGATTACGACGCGCCGAAGACGGTCGTCGTCCCGCGCGGCAATCTGCTGGCGATCGGCACGCGGCTCGATCGTCCGATGGGCCCCAAGGCCGTCGTCTCACCGCTCATCGAATTCCGTCACGAGCTGACGGGGCCCGGGCCGTCGATGGAGCTGCTCGGCTACCTGCTGCGCGCCGGCAGCGATCTGCGCTACCACCTGACTGATCGGGCGACGGCCGTGCTGCAGGCCCAGATCGCGTTCGGTACGTTGCATGATGAAGGAACGAGCGTTTCTCTCGTGGGCCCGCGTATCAGCGCAGTGATTGAGTGGGCGCGGTGAAAGTTGCAGCCCTGAGCGCGCGATAACCGTTGACGAGATAAAGCACCAGAAAGACCGCGGTCGCCGCGCTGACGCCATACTTCCAGGCTGGTGCTGCCGACGAAGCCGAGAGTAAGCCTTCGATCGTGCCGGCAATCGCGAGCAGCGTCACCACCGCGCCGATCATCTGCGCGGCGATCCTTCCTTCGACCACCAGCGCATCTCTCCGCGTGCGGTCGCCCGGCGCGATCAGCGCCCTGGCCAGGCGAAAGCCCGCGCCGGCTGAAATAAAAATGGCGGTCAGCTCGAGTACGCCGTGGCCGAGAACGAAGGTGAGCAGATAGGAAAGCGCGTGATAGTTCTGAAACAGGCCCATCACGAGACCGAGCATCATCCCATTCGTGAATAGCAGCCACCCCGTCAGCAGGCCACCGGTCATGCCGCCGACGAATGTGCCGAAGGAAACCTGGATGTTGTTCGCGATGATGAACGCAGCCATCTCGGGGCGGTATTCTGTGCGCGTCTCCGCATAGCCGCGACCTTCCGTCACGTTCTCCGCCGCTGCCTCCGCCCGCGAAATCATTTCCGGCGGCAAGAGCTCCTCGGCGAGCGCGGGGCGTTCGCGGATCATCACGTAGCCGATCGCCGCGGGAACCGCGAACAGAAGAAACGCGAGACCGACGTAGAGCCACGACTGGACCACGGCGGCGGGAAAATCGCGCAGGAGGTACTGGGGCAGCGGCGTGCGCTCTTTGCCGCGGGCCCGGTACAGCGCGTTGTGTCCCGCCGTCACCACACGCTCCAGGTACGCGATGACTCTGGGGTCCACCTGGTACGTGCGCGCGCGCGCAAGATCGGCCGCAACTTCGCGGTACTGCGCGGCGAACTCGGGGATCTCACCGGCGGCGAGCGCACCCACTCCCGAGCGTTCCATCCGGAGCGCCGTCGTGCGGAACGCCTCCCATCCTTCGCGTTTCTTCTGGACGAATCGCTCCGCCGGAACTGTGACACGACCGGCGGCACCAGCCTTGGCGCGCGTGGCAAAGCGGCTCCGCCGCTTCCGCTGCTCCTCGCCGAATACCTGAATGAGGTAGGCCTCCCCGTCGCTCGTGCGGCGCGGAATACGCTGCTCGAACCGCCGGACCAGATCGCTCGTGATTCGGACCTGGACCTCGGGAGTCAGGTCGTTGAGCCGGCCCAGGAACCGGTCCAGCAGGCGGAATTCATCTTCCGAGAGCTCCGGTGGCCCGGCGTCGAGTGGCTCCGACGTCCCGGCCTCCTCGGCCGGCAAGGCCGCGCCGAGTGTCCAGTCGGTCGGGTGGTCGCGAACGACGATCGTGCCGGCCGCCATGTCGCCCAAACGCTTGTTGCTGGGATGGAGAAGCATGGAGAGAACGGCCGGCAGGAGCGGCACGGGGACGTAGCAGTCGATGAGGCGCACGAGGTTGCGGACGACGGCAGCCGTGGGGGTAATGGAGCGCCCCGTGTCCATCACCACGCGGATCCCGAGCGCCTGCTTGCCGGGCGTACGACCGCCGTTCAAGGCCTCGAACAGGGTGAAGTACCCCCAGAAGAGGCAGAACATCAGCAGAATCAAGACGGCACTGAACCAGCCCCGTGCGGTCCCACGGGAGAAGAAGTCGCCCGCGACGGTGCTGCCGATGAGTGAGACGCCCAGCAGCGCGAGCATTTGCAGCAACAGGTCCAGCAGCCCGGCCGCTACCCGTGAGCCTACGCCCGCCAGCTCGAACTGGACGTCAACGTGCTCGGGCGTCTCTACGCCGTGGTGCTCTCGGAGGTCGAGGTCTCGCGCGGAGGCCGCCATCCACTCATTTTACCGCCTGTCCCTTCGTGGAGCGACCCATGAACTCGAACATCCGTCCCATGCGGCTGGGCGAAATACTCGACGGGAGCTTCAACATCTACCGGCGCCACTTCGGCCTCTTCATGCGCCTGAGCCTGATCCTGGTATGGCTCCCGACTGCCGCGGGCATCTACCTGAACCTGCGGTTCAGCAACAATCCGTTCGAGGTACTCGCGCTCTTCCAGGAGAACCTGGGCCGCTCGATCGGTTTGACCTTGGCGGCGCTCGTGATCTGGAGCGCCTGCAGCTTGCTGCTCAAGGCAGGGACGATCCGCATCATCTCGGATTCGTATCTCGGCCAGGAGCCGGAGCTCGGCGCCTCCCTGCGGTTCGGCATGGAGAAGATCGTTCCGTTGCTGGTCGTGGCACTGAGCAAAGGGCTGCTGCTGATCATTCTCTACTTCGTGAGCGCGCTCTGCGTCACCCTGCTCTTTTTCATCGGCAAAATCGCGGGGACTGCGCTGGCCGCGCTCATGGCCGTCGTCGGCGTCATCGGCGCGATTTGGTTCGTGGTCTGGGTAGCCTGCGGCTATGGAATTACCACGCCGATCGTTGTGCTCGAGGAGCTGTCGAGCTCTTTCGACGCCTTCGGCCGCTCCTGGGAGCTCACGCGCGACGCGCGCGGCAAGTTGTTCGGCACGGTCGCCGTGGCAGCGCTGATTTCGCAGGCCCTGCCGCAGATCATCGTGGGCGCGATGAGTGCAGCCATGGGCGTTGCCGGCAACACGTCACTACAGCCGGTTTTTGTCGTCTTTGCGTCGCTGCTGAGCATCGTGCTGGCGCCGATTCTGCCGTGCGCTTTCACGCTGCTGTATTACGATCTCCGCGTGCGGCGTGAGGCGTTCGATCTCCAGGTGCTGAGCGCGCAGCTTGGTGGCGGGGCCGAAATTCCGGGGAGCTCAGGGACACGCTGAACGTCGTCCAGCAACCGCCCGCCGCCGATTCATTGCGGCACGTGGTCGGCCAGGTGTTTTCGCGCCCCGAATTCCGGTGGGTGGAGCAGCGTCGCGTCCTGTCGTGGCTTGCGCGCCAGTGGCACCACCTGATGGACTGGCTGAACCGCACCGCAGCGGCACATCCGGTCGGCTTTGATCTGGGGCTCGCCCTCGTCGTCATCGCGCTCGTCGCCTTGATCGTCCACATCGGGTACGTGATGTGGCGCATCGTGCGTCCCGGCGTGCGCACCGGACCTCACACCTCCGGCCTGGGCGCCGGCAAGGTCATGGATGCCGCCGCGCACCTCGCCATCGCCGACAGACTCGCCAGCGCGGGCCGGTACGCCGAAGCCCTTGGCCACCGTTTTCTCGCGCTCGTGCTCGAGCTCGACCGGCGCAAAGCGCTTCGCTTTCATGTCTCCAAGACGCCCGCCGAGTATGTCTGGGAAGCGCGGTTGAGCGAGCAGGGCAAGGCTTCGCTCGCCGACCTGGTCGGCAGTCTGTACCGCTATCTGTTCGCGGCCGTTCCCTGCGATGCCGACGGCTACGCTGCGTTCGGCGCAGCAGCGCAGGAGCTGGTGCGGGGTGCGCATGTCGCACCGGCTTGAAATCAGTGCGGCGATCCTGCTGGCTCTCGCGATTGTGGTCGGGATTTGGGAGGCCGGGCGAAAACCCGGGACTGCCGACTTCGACTTTCGCCGATCGACGTACCTGAGCGGCCCCAACGGCAGCAAGGGACTGCACGAGATTCTCGTGGCTCTCGGCCGGCCATCGGAGCGCCGGCGCACGCCGTTGACGACGCTCGCCACCGAGCGCGCGCATCGACCCGCAATCCTCGTCCTGCTCGATCCCGTGATGGAGCTCGAGGATGCCGAGCTCGAGCAGGTTGTGCGGTACGTCCGGACCGGAGGGGCCGTCCTCGCGGCGGGCGACGGAGGCGGGGTGACGGGATGTGCCGGTTGGCGCACGCAATGGGGCGTCGTCGGGGCGAGCGGACGCGACAGCATCGGAGTCCGGGCGCTCGAAACCCCGGTGCAGCTGCCGTCGACGGCGAATGTCCTGGCTCGCATCGTCGTGAAACCCGACAGTGCCGGAAAGATGCCGCTCGAGCGATTGCGGAAGGCGTCGGAGCATGACGACGCTGAGGACCTTCCCGGCGCCTGCAGCACATTGGTCCCATTCGCGACCGATACCGTCGCCATCGCCCTGAACAATCGGCCCGTCATCCTGCGTCTGCGCTATCGCGGCGGCGGCACGATCACGCTCGCGGCGGATCCCGTCTGGTTCACCAATCGCGCGTGGCGCGATACGAACCTTCCGCTCGCATTGTTGCCGCTACTGACACCACGCCCCGAGCGTCCCGGCCGCGTCGCCTGGGACGAGTATCACCAGGGATTCGGATCGGACAGTGAGATCACATTCTCGGGCCGCACATGGGCCTGGCTGCGCGGCAGTCCCGCGGGCTGGGCGATCCTGCAGCTCATTGCGGTCGGGCTCGCGTGGCTCGCGATGACGGCGGTGCGCTTCGGCCCGGCGCGCTCGGTCATCGAGCGCCGACGCCGCTCACCGCTCGAGCATCTCGAAGCGCTCGGCGCCGGACTGGAGAGTGCGACCGACGCCGACACCGCCGTCCAGCGTCTGGCGCTGGGGCTGCGGCGCCGGCTGAGTCGCACGGGAGGCGCCACCCGCGACGGCGATATCCTGCCGTGGCTCGAAAGCCTGGAGCTCGCAATGCGACGGCCGCGGGGTCGTGGCGCCGTCCGCCGGTTACAGCATCTGCTCACTGCACGCGATCGCGATGAGCAACGCGTGCTCGCTGCCGCCCAAGCCGTGGAGGATGTGTGGGAGGAACTGCGTCCCCGCCCGACGCGCAACGGATCGTAGAAGCGCTGCGACGCGTGGTGCTGGGTCAGGAAGCGGCGACGCGCGAAGTGCTCGTCTGCTTGCTCGCGCGCGGTCACATTCTGCTCGAGGGCGTTCCCGGAACCGCCAAGACGCTGCTCGTGCGAACGCTCGGGCTCGCACTCGACGTGCGTTTCGTGCGTATTCAGTTCACGCCGGATCTGATGCCCGCCGACATCACGGGCATCACGATGCTCACCGGCAGCGGGACGCAGCAGTTCACGTTCCGGCCCGGTCCCGTATTTGCCGATCTCGTCCTCGCGGACGAGATCAATCGCGCCCCCGCGAAAACCCAGGCCGCGTTGCTCGAAGCGATGCAGGAACGCACCGTCACGGTCGACGGGCAGAGCCATCCGCTCTCTCCCACGTTCACCGTGTTCGCCACACAGAATCCGATCGAATTTGAAGGAACCTATCCGCTGCCCGAGGCCGAGCTCGATCGGTTCATGGCCAAAGTGCAGATTGGCTATCCGGCGGCCGACGTGGAGCAGGGCATTCTGACGAAGTACGTCGAAGGCTTCGAGGCCGATCGCATCGACACGTACGGCGTTACCCCGGTCATGAATGCGGATGGCCTGCAGCAGCTCCGCCAGTCAGTCGATCAGGTGCGCGTCGAGCCGCGCATCACCGGTTATATCAGCGGCATCGTGCGCGCGACGCGGGAGGCCGCATCGCTGACGCTCGGCGCGAGCCCGCGCGCGGGCGTGGCACTTCTCAAGGCGTCCCGCGCCGCGGCGCTGCTCGAGGGCCGCGACTATGTCATACCCGATGACGTGAAGGCGCTCGCGCCCGCGATCCTGCGGCATCGCGTGAATGTCGCGCCGGAGCTCGAGCTCGAAGGTGTCACCGCGGATCAGGCGTTGAAGGCGATCTTCGATCGCGTCGAGGCGCCGACGGCGTGAACCCGCCGGCCATGCTCCGGGCGGGCGCCGTCATCGCGGCGTTCATCGGACTGTGGTATGTGGTGGGCACGGTCGCCGGTATCCTCTGGACCCGGCGCGCGCTGGTCGTCGCTGGAGTCCTCGCCGCAGTCGGCGTCGCCGGTTTCTGGGTCCCGTGGGGCCTCGACCTCATGCTGCTCGCGGACGTCGTGTTGGTCGCCCTGATCTGGCTGGACGCAACGCTCGCGCAGCATGTGGCCGTCGCGCGGGATCCATTGCCCGCCTTTTCGGTCGGTCACGCCGGCGAAGTGACGTATCGCTGGACCAATCCCTCGAGCCGCCGCGCGCGCCTGCTGATCCGCGAGGTGCGGCCTGACATCCTGGGCGGCGCCCAGCCCGCGCGGACGCTTCGGATTCCACCCCGATCCGTGGGACGCGAGACGGTACCCGTCGTCGCGCGGCGCCGCGGCCGCGAAGCGGGGGGCGCTGGTGGCTTTGTCGTAGACAGCACCGGCCCGCTCGGACTCGGCCGCCACCGCATGCAGGTGCCGCTCCCCTGGGAAGTCGTCGTGTATCCGCCGCTCGTTTCGGTGCGCCTGCGCGCGTCGGTGGCCGAAGCGTTGCGACGGCGCGACGTGGGCCTGAAAGCGATTCGGCGGCTGGGCGAGGGGCGGCTGTTCGAATCGCTGCGTGAATGGGTGCCGGGCGACGACCTGCGGCACATCGATTGGAAGGCGACGGCGCGGCGTGCCAAGGTCATCACGCGCCAGTACGAAGCGGAACGGCGCCAGCAGGTGCTGCTCGTACTCGACGCCGGACGCTTGATGACGGCGGAAGTGGCCGGGGGGGGCCCGGGCGGCAGCGGCGTGTCGCGGCTCGATTATGCCGTGCAGGCGGCGCTGGAGCTGGCTTATGCCGCGGCGCAGCACGACGACAACGTCGGGATCATGACGTTTGCCGACGGCGTCCAGCATTTCGTCGCGCCCGAGCGGGGCCGTGCGGGCGTTCGAGGAGTGATGGACGTCCTGGCGGAGGTACAGCCCAAGCTCGTGGAGCCGGATTATCCGGGTGCGTTCCGGTATCTCGCGGCGCGCAATCGCAAGCGCGCGCTCACCGTCCTGTTCACCGACGTGATCGATCGTTTTGCGTCCGATGCGCTCGTCGCGAATGTCGCGACGCTTCGGCCCCGCCACCTGCCGCTCGCCGTCACGCTCCGCAACTCAGAGCTGGACGCGGCCGCCATGCAGCGACCCGCAACGCCGCGCGACGCGTATCGCAAGGCCGCGGCCGAGGAGTTGTTACATGCGCGCGAGGAGGCCCTGGGCCACATGCGTCGCGCGGGCGTGCTGGTGATTGATGTCACACCGGAACGCGCGGCGCAGGCGGTAGTTGCGAAGTATCTCGATCTCAAACGGAGGGGCACGCTGTAAGTCACTTCTGGCCTGACCATCCTGCGCATTGTATGTTCGGACCTCACGTATCTGGACTGGACGGCATGCACGGTCTCCGTCGGGCCACACCTCTCGTGACCATTGCGGCGGCGCTCACTGGCGCCTCCTGCGCCTTCCCAACCGACAAAAGCGATCAGGTCACCGTCAGGCTGACGGCCCCCTCGGGCATCGTCCTGCGCGGGCAGGACGTGTCGGTGTACGCGGAGGCGTTTCGCGTGTCCGGCGCCGACACCCAACCCATCACGAACGTCCAATTCGCGTTCACCACCGGCAGCTCGAGCACCGCGATTATCCAAAACGACGGCGGGGGGTACGCGACTGTCACAGGCGTGAACAGCGGCACTGTCGACATCACGGCCCGCGCCGTGCCCTTCGAGCATGCGCAGCAGGCTGACCTGGTGCTGCGCGTCGCGAATCCGCTCGAGATCGACAGCGTGCGTCCCTCGACCGCACGCTTTGGCGAAGTGTTGACCGTGTATGGCGTCGGTGTCGATTCGATGTTCGTCGCGAGTCTCGGCGGCGTCAACCTGATCGAGTATCCCTTTTCGCGCATCCGCCATGACACGACCGGCCTGGGGCAGATTTCGTTTTGGGTTCCTCCACCGGCGCGCAGCGACTCCCTGTTTTACCTGGGTGCAGGGGTGTTTGGATTCGATAGCGCGATGACGACCGTGCTCAAAGAAGACATTTTCGAGCCCAATGACACGATTCCCGCGGCGATCAACCTGGATCTGGGCGGGCCCTGGCCCGGGACTGCGCTCGGCGGCTTTCTGTTCTTGAATCCCGCGTTGGCGTTCGAGCCGCAGGATCGCGGCGCCGCCGGCGAAGACTGGTTCCGCTTCAGCACGAACGACACGACGCAGTCTCTCACGTTCTTCATCAACTATCCCTCGACGGGCGATACCAGCGCCAGCACGACGCGGACATTCCTGCTCGACTCGCTCGGCTATGTCGCCAACGGCGATCCGACCCTGGATCCGATCGAGAAATTCTTTGGGCGAGATTCGGCCGACTTTATCAGCTCGGATTTCCAGCGGTGCAAAGGCTTCGAGTTCAGCCCGACGCAGGCGCAACGGGAATCGACGACGATCGCGCTCAAAACGCAGCCCGGTCATGCGCTCCACGTCATGACGTTCTTTACGCGCCCGCAGCGCTATGGGCTCGCCGTGTTCCGAGGCTATGTGACCGCCGATCCGCGCATTCAGCCGGACAAGTACGAAGAAAACGACATGTGTCATTATGCCGACAGCATTCCGGGCCAGCCGAACCCGCCGGCGCACATCCACGTCACGACGACCGGCTTCAGCGATACCATGAACATCGACAATCCATTCGAGATCGATTGGTATCGGATCGAAGTGCCGTCGCACTCCGTGGGGGATTCCGTGCTGTTCCGGGTTCGGAGCAGGCCGTTCGCGCCGGCCGCGCGCGACACATCCGATATCGACATCTACGTGGAAACGGTGCCTGGATCGACCGGCAACGTGACTGAAGTCGGGTCGTCCATCAACGCAGGGTCGGCGGAAGACCTGATGTTGAACCTGCCCGCGGGCTCCTACTACGTCGCCGTCGTCGACTACGCCGGCGTGGCGATGCGGTATTCGATGTGCGTTCGCGCGGTCCCGCTGCTCGCGGCCGTTCGGACCTGTTCGCTCATTCTGCCGGGACCAGCGGTGCCCGGCCGTACCAAGGCCCGCCCTCAGGGCGCCGCTCCCGCCACGAACGGTCGCCGCCGCGCGCTCCTCGGGTCGCGCCGCCAGTAGGATGGGAACCGCCGGATCCGCCATGGAATGCCTGAAATGTCACACGCCGCTACCCGACGGTAGCAAGTTCTGCTACGCGTGCGGCGCCGACGTCACCGGCGGCGGCACGATGCGCAGCGATTCGTCCGGGACCGAAGGGTTGATGCAAAAGCTGCAGCGCCTGGTCGAAGGCAAGTACAAAGTCGAGCGGTTGCTCGGCAAAGGCGGAATGGGCGCGGTGTTCCTGGCGCACGACCTGACACTCGAGCGCGAAGTCGCGATCAAGGTTCTGCCGCCCGACATTTCGATGGATGCGCAGATCGTCAAGCGCTTCCAGCAGGAAGCCAAGACGGCGGCGAAGCTCGACCACACGAACATCATTCCGATCTACCGCGTCGAGAGCGACGGCGGCCTCAACTACTTCGTGATGAAGTACATCGCGGGGACGTCGCTCGAGGACGTGCTCGACCAGAAGCAGCAATTGACGATCGACTATATCCAGCGCGTCCTCTGGGAAGCAGCGTGCGCGCTCGGCCACGCGCACCAGCGCGGCGTCGTGCACCGCGATGTGAAGCCCGCGAACATCATGTTCGACCACGACGGCCGAGTCATGCTGACCGATTTCGGAATCTCGAAGGCGCTGCAGGCGGCGAGCGGGTTTACCGGCACGGGAATGATCATCGGCACGCCGCACTACATGGCGCCGGAACAGGCGAAGGGTGGCGTGGTGGACGGCCGCGCCGACCAGTACTCACTCGCCGTGGTCGGGTACCGCATGATCACCGGCGAGCTGCCCTACACCGGCGATTCGGTCCACACCATCCTCTATAAGCACATCTTCGAGGAGATGCCGCGCATCAGCGCGAAACGCGAGCTGGTGCCGGAATTCCTGAGTCTCGCGATCGGCCGCGCGATGTCGAAGGAGCCCGACCAGCGGTTCGCGACGATGGAAGAGTTCGCGACGGCGGTGTGGCCCGAGCAGCCCGTCACCGCGCCCAAGCCGGGCGAGAAAACGAAGGGACGCCGACTGCCGCCGGCGCCCGCGCGCACCGCGACGGCGGATGCGCCGACGGAAGTGACGACGGCGCCCACGACGCCGATTCCGCGCGCCGGCATGGCGATTCCAGCCGCGCAGCGGGAACGGTCTCCCCTGGGAATGGTGATCGGAGCCCTTGTCGTCGTGGCCCTCGGCGCCGGCGGATATCTCGCGCTCGGCAGGAAGCCCGCGGCGCCGCCTCCAGCGCCGCAGGCGTCTCAGCCACCGGCACCTCCGCCCGTGGCTGTCGTGCACGACACGGTGCGCGTGGCGGCCACGCCGCCTCCGGCACCAGCACGCCGCCAGTCCGCGCCGCCGGCCGCGCCTGCCGCGCAGGGCTTTATCACCGTCAACTCCGAGCCTCCCGGCACCGTGTTCATCGACGGCCGTGACGTCGGATCGGTCCCGGTGATCGAAGAGCCCGTCTCCGTTGGACGTCACACGATTCGTGTCGAGCGACCGGGCTTCAAGACGAAGACCGAAACGATCGATGTGCCCGCGAATAATCCCGTACGCCGGCGATACGTGCTCGATCCGGAAGGATGAGGCTCATGCACCGCTCGACCTCGTGGTTCGCCGCCCTGGTTCTCGTGCTGCCCGTGATGGGGCAGGCGCAGACGATTCAGAACGCCACCTTGCGTCGCGCGCAGCAGGCGTTCGACAACCTGGATTACCGCCAGGCACTGACCGTGGCGCAGGCGTCGCTGCGCGAGCGGCTCAGTGGATTCGAGCGCGGCCGCGCGTACGAGCTGCTCGGGTTTACCTACTCCGGCATGGATTCGATCCTCAAGGCGGTGGAGGCGTTCAAGCAGGTCGTGCTGATCGAGCCGGAGCGCGACCTCGATCCCAACCGGACGTCTCCCAAGGCGCTCAGCGCGTTCCAGGTCGCGCTCACGCAGATCCTCGTCGTCCGCCAGCTGCGCGTGGACAGCAGCAATTTCATCGGCGGTCAGGGCGCGGTGCCGATCCGGTACATCGTGACTCAGCCGTCGCGTGTCGTCACCCGCATTACGGGTGGGACGGGACCGCTCGCGAGCATGCGGATCGATTCGACGGTGGCGAACGGGCAGGTCAACCTTCGCTGGCCGGCGCGCCTGCCGAGTGGCGATCCGGTGCCGGCCGGGAATTACAACGTCGTGGTCGAGGCCACCGTCGGCCAGAACAACTTCTCCACTTCGCAGCCGATCCGGATCACCCACGGCGCGGTCGACACGCTGGAGCATCTGACCAGTCTGCCCGGGTACACCTACTTACCGGAGACTGAGGTCCCGCCGAAGAGCTGGAAGCCGCTCGGTCTCGCGCTGGTGTATTCGGGCGTGGCGCTTGCCGGCACCTCGGCGCTCTCGCACGGCGAACTCGGCTCACCCTCGATGCGTGAGGGAGCCGTGATCGGCGTCGGGATCGCGACGGCCGGATTCGTCATGACCCTCAAGAAGCCGGCGCCTCAGCCCGCCCGCGGCAACATTCTCTACAATCAGCTGCTGCGTGAACAGATCACGCGGCGCAACACGGAGATCGCGCAAGAGAACACCCGCCGGCGCCAGCAAGTGGCGGTGACGGTGACACCGCTGCCGCGGACCGGAGGCGGACGATGAAAGCCCTCGCGGTGGCGCTGCTCCTGTTCTGGCCGGTGGGACTCGCGGCGCAGCATGTCACCATCGGTCCGCAGATCGCCTTTGGCGACTATCGCGAGGTTTCGTCTGCGCTGCATTATCGCGGGAACGGCCTCGCCGCAAAGGCGACGGTGGAATGGAAGAAGCTGTCCGCCGACGTCGTGCTCTCGAAGGTGAAGTACAAGCCTACGGAATCGAACAGCGGAGCCAGCGAGTTCGATGCATCCGAAATCGACGTGCGGATGCGCTACTACATCCGCGGTCCGTTCTCGGCCGAGGTCGGGTTCATGAACCGGAAGGCCGATCCGGAGTTCGAGGCCCAGTCCGTGGGCGCGGTCACGCTCGGCGCATACATGGGATATCTGCTGGGTCCAGGCGTGCACATGTCATTGAACGGCGGATTGTTGTTCGGCGCGAAGTACTCCGGCGGGGGTACGACCTCAGGACTCGGTGCGGTGCAGCTCGGCCTCGGGCTGACTGTGGACGCGCTCAAGGGGCGCATGAAGGTCACCGGCGACTACGGATTCCAGACCTTCGCGCGGACGGTGGACAACGGCAGTGGGCCGTTGGATGCGCCGATCCAGCAATCGCTCGGCAGGGTGGGGCTCGCGATCGCTTTCTAGTACTGAGTGCGCCAGCCGCGATTCGAACGCGGGACCTTCGGCTCCGGAGGCCGACGCTCTATCCAGCTGAGCTACTGGCGCGCGAGGGCCGTAATCTATTCACCGACGTGGCGGCACGGTACTCTCATTGCACCGTCAACACGCCCCGCAGCCTGATATCTCGCGACGAGCTTCCCACCAGGATCCGAAAATCACCCGGCTCGACCACCCAGTGCATCGCCTGATTGAGCAGTCGCAGGCGCTCCGGACCAAGCCGAAACACGACCTCGCGTTCTTCGCCCGGTGCGAGCTGGACTCGCGCGAACCCCGCCAGCGCCATCACCGGCCGAGCGACCGTCGCGAGCTCGTCGTGCACGTACAACTGCACCACCTCCGCGCCGGCACGTGCGCCCACGTTCTTCACCCGGCACCGCACGGTCGCGGTTCCCGTGGGACCAAGTACCGCCGGCTCGATCGTAAGCCCTGAATAGGCGAACGAGGTGTAGCTGAGACCGTAGCCGAAGGGAAGCAGCGGCTGTCCGGTGCCATCGACATAGTCATCACCGCGGCCGGTCGGCCGGTGGTTATAGACGAGCGGCAGCTGGCCTTCGCTCCGGGGAAAGGTGATCGGGATTCGGCCGCTTGGATTCACGTCGCCAAACAGCACCTCGGCGACCGCCTGGCCGCCGACCTCGCCCGGATACCACACATCAATCACCGCGGCGACGTTGTCCAGCCAGCGACTCATGGTGATGGCACTTCCGCCGACCAGGACCACGACGACCGGTGTGCCCGTCGCGGCGACCGCAGCGATAAGCCCCTCTTGATGCCCGGGCAGGGCGAGCGAGGACCGATCGCGGAATTCTCCTTCTTCTATTCCGGCGACCACTACGGCGACCGCGCTGTGCCGCGCCAGCGCCACGGCGCTGTCGATTGCGGCTCGCCAGTCATCCTTCATGCCGGCATCCCAGATGAGCTGCACATGTCCCGGGCCTGTCGTTTCGTAATACTCGAGCCGGAGATCATATGAACGACCCGGTTCGAGCCGTACGTCGCTGAGTCGTACGTCGTATGACCGTTTGTGCCAGTCATCGATCAGAAGTTTGTCATCCACGTACAGCCGGTATCCGTCGTTGCCGGCGACGCCGATGTGGTGAACACCTGCCGCCGGAACAGTGATTCGCCCGGTCCAGCGAACTGAGTACCAGTCGAACGGCAACCCGCGCGCGGGACCGCTCAGGGTCCAGTGGAAGTCGATGCGCGGATCGACACGGGTGAGTACGGCGGTCCCGGCGAGATTGGGATTGTCGAAATACTCGCCGCTCATCCCGCTTTCGAACTGGGTTGCTGGAATGACCTCGTACTCCAGGATAATGCGTCCGGGACCAGCCGCGTACCGTATGGCCGCCGACGGGAGCGCTGCCCGCAAGCCGTCGAGGATGGAAACCGGCCGATTACCAGGACCACTGTAGCCACCCAGCCGCGCCTCGACGGCATCGGTGCCGATCACGGCGATCGAGGGCACGGAACGGGCAAGCGGAAGGACATCGCGCTCGTTCTTGAGCAACACGATCGATTCCCGGGCCGCCTCGAGCGCGAGTGTGCGGTGCGCCGGATTCCCGTTCCAGTAGTCGGCGCTGTCGGGGTTGACATACGGATGATCGAACAGGCCGAGCTGGAATTTGGCGCGGAGGACGCGGGCGACGGCGGAGTCGATCACGGAGACGGGAATCAGCCCGCGCCGGAAGGCGTCGTAGTACGGACGATGTTGTTCGTACGACGTCTGGAAGATCACATCGAGTCCCGCGAGCAGGGCGTGCTGCGCCGCGGTCGCCGTGCTGGACTCCGTGTGTTGCAGCACGGTCGGGCCACCGGTGGCCGCCGCATCGGAAATGACGAAACCCTTGAAGCCCCAGGCACGCCTGAGCTGGTCAGTGAGGAGCGCGCGGTTTTGCGTGGCGGGAATACCGTTGACGGCGTTGTACGCCGACATCACCGAACGCGCGTGTCCTTCCCGAATGGCGCTCTCGAACGGCGGGAAATGGATTTCCTCCAGGGTGCGGCGGTCGAGCTCGATCGGATAGCTGTCTCGGCCTCCTTCACCCACATTCGCGACGAAATGCTTGGGTGTCGCGATGACGCCGGCGCGCTCGAAGGCCGCGACGAATGTCTTTCCCATGCTCGCGGTGAGGTAGGGATCCTCGCCGTACGTCTCTTCCACGCGTCCCCAGCGCACATCGGTAGCGATGTTGATGACGGGAGAGAGCACCTGCCGGACGCCGCGGCTCCGCGTTTCGCGCGCGATGGCCATGGCGACCTGACCGACGAGCGCCGTGTCCCAGGTTGCGGCGAGCGCGATCGCTTGCGGAAACACCGTGGCGCCCGGCCGCATGAGCCCGTGCACCGCTTCGTCGAACGGGATGATGGGAATGCCCAGGCGCGTGCGCTCGACGAAATAGCGTTGGATTGCATTGATGCGCGCAGCGTGATTGCGCGAGCTGCTGTCGGCGGCGGCGACTTGCAGTCCGAACACGCCGTGCGAGTAGTCATTGGACGAATCGTCCAATGCACCCGGAAGCATGAACAGTTGCCAGAACTTGTCTTCGAGGGTCATGCGTCCGAGGAGCTCGCGGACGCGTGTTTGCGCGGCGGCGCTCGTGGAGAGATAGAGCGCGACCGCGAGTGCTTTACAAAATCGGGGCGAGAGGATTTGAACCTCCGACCTCCTGGTCCCGAACCAGGCGCGCTAACCGGACTGCGCTACGCCCCGTGAAATGCGCCCAGGAAGACTCGAACTCCCAGCCTCTTGATCCGTAGTCAAGCGCTCTATCCAGTTGAGCTATGGGCGCGATGGGCGGTACAAGACTCGAACTTGTGACCTCCACGATGTCAACGTGGCGCTCTAACCAACTGAGCTAACCGCCCGACCTCGAGACGCACAAGACGCCGAGCCGCTGAGCGGACGCTGAGGTATGAGACCTGAGGGGTGATGCGTGCCGCCTCGTCACTCGCCCCTCGTACCGCTCAGCGTCTTCGGCGTCTCGGCGTCTTTTTTGTTGAAATAGCGGGGGTGGGATTTGAACCCACGACCTCCGGGTTATGAGCCCGGCGAGCTACCAGACTGCTCCACCCCGCGTCGATGTGTCCCGGTTTTCGTATCGCCTTGGAGAGCGGGAAACGGGACTCGAACCCGCGACCCCAACCTTGGCAAGGTTGTGCTCTACCAACTGAGCTATTCCCGCGTTTGCCTGACGCCCTAATGTAACCGCACCATAACGACTTAGACTAGGCGTCCGGCCTCCCGACATGGAGGCGAGGGGGATCGAACCCCTGACCTCGTGAATGCCATTCACGCGCTCTCCCAACTGAGCTACGCCCCCCGTATATTCCCGCCCCCAAAAGGGCTCTAGCCGCCCGGCGGGAACACGGCATCTTATCGGCGCGTTGAAGGCGTGTCAAGCGATTTCACGCTTGTTCCATGAACATTTTTGTAGCCCCTGCGTACTAAAGAGCACCCATTTAGGGCGACCCAATGCCTCGCACTCGTAAGAAACTGAAAGCAGCCGCTCCGGAAGCCGCACCCAAGGCTCAGCCTGACCGCCGCGTCGCCAAGCGCCGCGGTGGGCGCCGGCGCCGCGGGCTGCTTACGGGTCTAGGGTCTCACGAGCACGAGCGCGACATCCTCGACCAGTACCTGCACGAGGTCTCCAAGACTCCGCTGCTCACGCAGAAGGAGGAGATCGCGCTCGCGCGCAAGGTGCGCGCCGGCGATCAGGAGGCGATGCAGGAGCTCGTGAAGCGCAACCTCCGGTTCGTGATCTCGGTCGCGAAGAAGTATCAGAACCGCGGGCTGCCGCTCACCGATCTCATCGGCGAAGGCAACGTCGGGCTGCTCACCGCCGCCCGCAAGTTCGATCCCGATCAAGGCGTGAAGTTCATTTCGTACGCCGTGTGGTGGATTCGCCAGGCGATCCTCGCCGCGCTCGCGCGGCAGGGCCGCACGGTCCGCGTGCCGCTGAACCGCACCGCCGACCTGTCGCGCATCGTGCGCACGGCGGAATATCTGCGCCAGACGCTGCGGCGCGAGCCGACGCCCGAAGAGATCGCGGACGCGACCAAGCTGTCGCTGGAGGTCGTGCAGTCGCTGGCCGCGCTGAACACGGGCGATGTCCGGCTCGATGCGCCCCTCGATCCTGACGGCGATCGTTCGCTGATCGAGCGCTTCATCGCCGAAGATCTCCCGGATACGGAAGATCAGGCGATGGATCGCTTCCTGTCGGATGAGATCGAGCAGGCGCTGAACACGCTGCAGCGGCGTGACGCCAAGGTGCTGCGGCTGTACTTCGGTCTCGACGGCGGGCGCGAGCACACGCTCGAAGAGATCGGCGGCATGCTCGGCGTCACTCGGGAGCGCGTCCGGCAACTGCGTGACCGCGCATTGAAGCGGTTGCGGGACGGAGACGTCGGGAAGGCGCTCGCGAGCTTCGCCGCGTAATCGTTTGCGGCACTGAAATAAGGTAGGGGCGCAGCATGCTGCGCCCCTACCTTTTTTTACATGCTGCGCCCCTACCTTTTTTTACATCCTGCGCCCCTACTGTTTTTGGTCTACTTTTGCTCCCCGTGATTGAAGCCATCGGCCGCCGCTCCATCTCGGCCATCGAGGCCCTGGGGCGCTTCGGCCACTTCCTGATGGACATGGTGCGCGGCCTCCGCGATGTGGGCATCTGGGCCCGCCTCGTCGTGGTCCAGATGCGCCGCATCGGCGTCGATTCACTCCCGGTCGCGCTGTTCATTGCCGCCTTCACCGGCGTCGTGCTCGCGCTTCAGGCGTCCTACACCTTCACCGGCGCCGTGCCGCTGTACTTCGTCGGCACGCTCGTCGGCAAGACGATGATGCTCGAGCTCGGCCCCGTCCTCACCGGTCTCGCGCTCGCCGGGCGTGTCGGCGCCAGCATGGCCGCCGAGCTCGGCACCATGAAGGTGACGGAGCAGGTCGATGCGCTCGAGACCCTCGCCTACGATCCCCAGAGCTATCTCGTCGTCCCGCGCGTGCTTGCGTCTACCGTCATGTTTCCCGTCATCGTCGCCTTCGCGATCGCCGTCGGCATCGTCACCGGGTGGCTCACGAGCCTCGCGCTGCTCGATCTCTCGACGTCCGATTTCATCAAAGGGCTGAAGCTCTTCTATGTGTTCAAAGACGTATGGTTCGGACTGCTGAAGAGCGCGAGCTTCGGACTCACGATCGCGCTCGTGGGTTGCATCGTCGGACTCGGGACCAGAGGTGGCGCGGAGGGTGTGGGTCGCAGCACGACACGTACCGTGGTGTTTTCCGCGATTCTCATTCTCGTGCTCGACGCCTTCTGGGCGGTCATCCTGTTGTGATCGAGTTCCAGAACCTGTACAAGGCGTTCGACGGCAAAAACGTGTTGCAGGGGTTGTCGCTGAAAGTGCGTGATGGAGAGACGGTGGTCGTCATCGGATACTCGGGCACCGGCAAGAGCGTGGCGTTGAAGCACATCGTCGGGCTGTTGCACCCGGATGCGGGCGACGTCATCGTTGACGGCCAAGCCGTCGGCACGCTGGAGCGGGATGCATTGACGCGGGTGCGCCAGGGGATTGGCTATGTGTTTCAGTTCGCCGCCCTGTTTGACTCGATGACGGTGTCGGAGAACCTGGCGCTGGGGCTGCGACGGCGTGGCTTGGGAGACGATGAAATCGAGGATCGCATCCGAGAAGCGCTGGCGCTCGTGGACCTGTCGGGCACTGGGGATAGCATGCCGGCAGAACTGTCGGGCGGCATGCGCAAACGCGTCGGCATCGCGCGAGCGATTGCGCTACGGCCGCGCTACATCCTGTACGACGAGCCGACCACGGGTCTCGATCCCGTGACCTCCGCGGTGATCGATCGTCTGATGGTCCGCACGCGAGAGCATCTGGGCGTCACCGGAGTCGTGGTGACGCACGACATGCGCAGTGCCTATACCGTAGGTGACCGTATCGCGATGCTCTACGAGGGGCGGATCAGGCAGGTGGGCAGCGTTGCCGAGATCCAGGAGACGGAGGACCCGGTGGTGCGTCAATTCATCGAGGGCCGAGCCGAGTGAGGCGGGAGAACGAGTTCGCGGTCGGGATTGTGGTGATCGCCGCGCTGGCGGTCGTGATCGGCGGGGCGCTCTGGCTGTCGGGCGCGCACTGGGGCCGCACCGAAACCGTCTACACGGCGCGCTTCCGGACCGTGGGCGGACTCGGCGCGGGCAGTCCGCTCGTGTTGCGCGGTGTCCGCGTAGGTCGCGTGGAGGCGATCCGTCTGGCGCCGGGGAACTGGGTCGAGGCGGATCTCAAGATCTATTCTGGTGTGACTCCGCCCGCGAAGCCCGCGGTCATCGCCGCATCGGCGTCACTGTTCGGCGAATGGGCCGCGACGTTGATCTCGAGCGATCCACCCCCGGTCGATCCGAACATTCGGCAGGCGCTCGCGGAAGCAGAGGCGGTCGGCGGCGGGCAATGGCCTGGTGCCACGTTGCCCGACATCGGCCAGCTGACGGCGCAGGCCAGCCGCATTGCGACCGACATCGGCACCGTCGCGGCGCGCGTGCAGAGCGCGTTCGACTCCGAAGCGGTCATGGACCTGCGCCGCTCGATCCACGACTTCGGCCAGGTGGCCGATCGGCTCGCGCATGTCACCAATGAACAGGCCGACGTCATCGGTGATGTGGGTTCCAATCTGCAGCAAGGCTCGCAGGCCCTGTCGCGCGCGGCGCTCGACCTCAGGACGACGCTGGGCCGTGTCGACACCGCCACCAATCAAGGCCAGCTCGCCACTATCCTTAACAACACGGCCGCGACCAGCACCGATCTCCGCAGCGCGTCGCAGGATTTTCGGCAGCTCATGGCGGCGGCCAATCGCAATCAGGAAAGCCTCGTGCGCGTGCTGCAGAACGCCGATACGATTCTGTCGCGAATCTCAAACCGCAGCGGAACGCTGGGACTGCTCGTGGCCGATTCAGCGCTGTATCGCGAAACGACGCTTACCATGATCCAACTGCGGCAGTTACTGTCCGATATCCAGGCAAATCCGCGGAAGTACTTTACGTTCTCGGTCTTCTGACAAATGGGGAATGCGGAATGCGGAACGCGAAATCTCGAGACAGGTTCGTACACTTTGGTAGGCACGGTGTTCGCTTGAGCGATTCCGCATTTCGCATTCCCCATTTCGCATTCAAGTGACCCGTCGAAGAAAAAAGAACCGCAAATCCCAGCCGCGTGCCCAGCGGGAGACGAGCGCCGGTGGCGTCGTCTTCAGGCGCGGGCCGGATGGCCACGTGCGGTTTCTCCTCATTCGTGATTCCTACAAGAACTGGGGATTTCCCAAAGGGCACCTCGAATCCAACGAGCCGCCGGCGGATGCCGCGCGGCGTGAAGTTACCGAGGAGACAGGGTTGAACGAGCTTGTGCTCCACGGGCCGATCAAGGTGATCGATTGGTATTTCCGGTTTCGGGGCAAGACGATTCACAAGTACTGCCATTTTTTTCTGTTTGAGTCCCGCCGCGGGGAGCCGGTCCCCGAGGAGGCCGAGGGGATCACGGCCTGTGTCTGGCATCCCTTTGACGAAGCGCAGCAGGTCGTGAGCTACGACAACGCACGTGATGTCTTGCAGCAGGCCGCCGAAATGCAACAGGCGCTGGTGCAGGCATGACCGCCGCCGCGTACCCGATCGTCCCGGTGTTTCACCCGCGAGGCGAAGCGCGCCGGGCACTGAAGAAGGGTTATCCCCGCGGCCGGGGGAGCATGCGGTTCTGTCGCAGCATTCAGGCAGTGGAGCGTCTGCTCGAGCAGCGCCTCGTGGACGCGGTCGTGCTCGACGTGCGCAATTGCGACGGCATCGGACTCGCGCTGCCCGCGCGCTTCCCGCGCATCCCCATGTACGCACTCGCGGCGCTGCGCCCGGACGACGGCGCGCTCCTGGCATCATGTCGAGATGCCGGTTTCACGATGCTGGTCGAGGGAGTAGACAACGCGATGGCCGGTGAATGGATCGCTGCGCGCACCGCCCAGGTCGCGCGCCGCTCCGCCCTTGCGGACGCACCGCGCTTGTTGCGTCTCACCGACCGGTTGCAGCTCGCCGCATGGGAGGAAGTTCTCCGGCGAGCCGGCACGCCGACCAAAACCGCGCACGTCGCCCAGGCGCTGCACGTGACGCGCGAGCACTTGTCGCGTGAATTCGGCGCCGGTGGCGCGCCCAACCTCAAGCGTGTCATAGACCTCGCCCGCGCGGCCTGCGCCGCTGACCTGCTGGGAAACCCGGGGTATACGGTGCGCTGCGTCGTGCGCATCCTTGGCTACGCGTCGCCGAGCCATTTGGCGGGCGCGGCGCGCCGGGTCGCGGGGGCAACGCCCGCGGAGTTACGAGAGCTGGGGCCGCGCGGTGTGTTGACCAGGTTTCTGAGAGGAAGGACGAGATCCAGGGTCTAAGGCGAAATGCGGAATGGGGAATGCGGAATGTATTGGGCAGGTGTGTGCCACCAGGCAAACGAAGCAGGCTGACAAGTCCCGCATTCCCCATTTCGCATTCCGCATTCTTGTGATAATTTTCACAAACTTTAATCCGGTATCCTAATGGCCACCGATTCGATCCTGCGTCCCGGCGAGCTGAAAGACCTCCTCCTCAAAGAAATCCAGGCGGCGGACCTGGCGGACATCGACGTCCGCGAAGTCGGCACCGTCCTCGAGGTGAAGGACGGCATCGCCCGCATCTACGGGCTCACGTCCGCCATGGCGGGCGAGATGCTCGAGTTCACGGTCTCGGCGAGCGGCGAGAAGATCACCGGGCTCGCGTTGAACCTCGAGGAAGACAACATCGGCGCCGTCATCTTCGGCGACTACCTCGAGCTGCGCGAGGGCGACGAAGTGCGGCGTACCGCGCGCGTGCTCGAAGTTCCGGTTGGCGCGGCGATGGTCGGCCGGGTGGTGGACGCCCTCGGCCGGCCGGTCGACGGCCTCGGTCCCATCCAGACGACCAAGACACGCAAGGTCGAGATCGTGGCTCCCGGCATCATCAAGCGGCAGCCCGTGAAGGAGCCGCTGCAGACCGGCATCAAGGCGATCGATTCGATGATTCCGATCGGCCG
>QHUB01000067.1 GCA_003221035.1 Gemmatimonadota bacterium | reverse complement strand
GATCGTGGTGGACACGTTCGTCGCGCCGGCGTGGCCGAAGCTCGAGGAGTCGCTCAAAGCTCTGGGCGCGCCGGTCAAGTTCGTCATCAACACCCACTGGCATTTCGATCACACCGATAACAACGCTGCGTTCCGTGCCGCCGGCGCGACGGTGGTGGCGCACGAGAATACGAAGCGGCGCATGAGCAAGCCGCAGCGCATTGAGATGCTCCAGCTCGACTTCCCGCCATCGCCCGCGGCCGCGTTGCCCGAGCGTGTGTTCAAGGAGGGCTGGAAGCTCGAGGCGAACGGCGAGCGGGTGGAGGTGTCACACGTGGCGCCGGCGCACACCGACACCGACGTGATCGTGCGCTATGAGCGAAGCAACGTCCTGCACGCGGGCGACACCTATTTCAACGGGCGCTATCCCCTGATCGATTGGTCCACGGGCGGCAAGATCGACGGCATGATTGCGGCGGCGGACCGGCTGCTGGGCATGGCCGCTGCGGACACCGCGATCGTCCCCGGGCACGGCCCGCTCGCCACGAAGGACCAGCTCGTGAAGTATCGCGACATGCTCTCCGCGGCGGCGGACCGGGTGCGGAAGCTCAAGGCGGCCGGGAAATCGCTCGAGGAGTGCATCGCCGCCAAGCCGCTCACCGATTTCGAGAGCGACTGGGGCTCGGGGCGCTACAAGGGCGACGACTTTGTGAAGATCGTGTATTCGTCGTTGTAGCCCTGGCTACGCGCGGAAATGCAGCGGGTCCCTGAGGTTCTGGAGCTCGCGGTAATAGTAGAGCGCGGTCGGCCGGTGATCCTTGAATCGCAGCGACTTGAGAAACGTGATCTCCGCGGGCGTCGCCGTGCCGCTGAGGAGGGGGTCGCGCAGGAACTCGAGCAGTCCTTTCTCGTGATCGTCGCTGACGTCGCGTTCGCTGTATTCAAAGTGCTTCTGCTCTCCGGCCGTGGTGCGAATCGTGAGCGCGAAGGTCGCCGGATCCCAGTCCCACGACGCGATCGCGCTGTCGAGCCGGCTCTGCTGTTTGGGCGTGACGTGCATGATGTCACCGCCGAGCCGCGCCACGTGCAGCAGGGTTTGCGCGAGCAGCCGCTCCAGCTCGCCGAACGATTGCCGCTCGATGACGGCGCGCACCGCCGCGCGCTCGGCCGGGCCGCATTTGCGCAGCAGCAGCGCGCGCAGCGCGGGGAAGAGCGGCGCGACCTCGCCGAGCACGCGCATGCGCTCTTCCTTGAGATGCGCATCGGCGACGCGCGCGAGCTCGCCCGGCGGGAGCTTCAGGAACCGGTCCATCCGGTCGTAGATGTCGGTGCGCTCGGGGGCGGGCGGCGCTTTCTTGCGCGTGAGAATCTGGGAGACGTAGGACTCCGTGACGCTCGCCGCGCGCGCCAGATCGCGTTGATCGAGCTGCAGCTCCTCGAGGCGTTGCCGGATCACCAGGGCGACATCCATTGTTAACTAACCTCGGTTAATAACCGCGATGTGTGTGCCTATAAGTTGACAAAAGTAGTAAAGTCCGCTACGTTGGGCCATATGCACACGCACTGCCATCGCTGCGGGGGCTTCATTGCGAGTCCCGGCGGCACGACCTATCGGGAGCCGTCGGGAGTGACGCCAGTCGCTATTCCCCACAGCGCCCTGTGCCTGTGCGATCACGCGCTCATTTATGGCTCTTCGCCCAAGGCGGAGCGCGAGCGCCAACTGCGAGGCGTGCATCAAATCCGGTCCGCGTCGCGGAATTAACGCGAACCGTTCCGCGGCCCGGAGCCCGCTGGTCGCCGATCGTGGCCCGGCGCGCTGTCCCACGTGCCGCGAGTTTCTCGAATTCCGCACCGATCGCGTCGGCCGCACGCTCGAGCACTGCGCCTGCGGGCATCGCGCGCTCGTAGAGCGCCGCAGCGGCCAGCGCGACGTGCCACCGGAGCCCAAGACATGACGAAAGAAGTGGCATTGGAAATGGAAGGGACGGTCGCGGAGCTGCTTCGCAACTCCACGTTTCGCGTCACGCTCGTCAACGGGCATTCCGTCCTGGCAACGATCGCGGGCAAGATGCGCAAGTTTCGGATCCGCGTGCTGGCGGGCGATCGCGTCACACTGGCGCTCTCGCCGTATGATTTGACGCGAGGCCGGATCGTCTACCGCCACAAATGAGCTAGCCGCCCAGCTCCAGCAGCGACCCCTCGTGTTCCAGCAGCCAGCGTTTCGCCCGCAATCCTCCGCCGAAGCCCGTCAACTCGCCGTTTGCGCCCACGACCCGATGACACGGCACGATGATCGGGATCGGATTCTTGCCGTTGGCGAGTCCGACCGCTCGCGTGGCCATCTTGTCGCCGAGGAGCTTGGCGAGCGCGCCGTAGCTCGTGGTGGTCCCGTACGGGATCGTGCGCAGCGCGTTCCACACCCGGTGCTCGAATGCCGAGCCGAGGGCTTCGAGCGGCAGCTCGAACGTCGTGCGGCTTCGCGCGAAATACTCCTCGAGCTGCTGCCGGGCGCGCGCGAGCACCTCGGCGGCCGGCCCGGTGGTTGCCTGGATCCAGCCCGCCTGGTGCGTCGGCGCCGGACCGCGGCGCGACGTCGGAAAGTAGACGCCGGTGAGGGCGGCATCGGAGGCCGTGAGGACGAGCTCGCCGATCGGCGTCGAGAGGCGGCTGAAGGTGAGCGGCGTATTAACCTTTCTTGTTAAGTTGCACCTTATGGTGCTTGCGCAACTTGACAAACCTAGTACAGTCGGATAGCGTTGGCTAGTCGAGTTGTGTTAGTGGACCGAAGTTCACGCTGGCGCAGGGCAAGGAGTCCGGTATGTACGCACGCAACGTTACGCTCCATCTCAAGGCCAACCAGGCCGCCGAATTCACCCGCACCCTCGAAAACGACGTGCTCCCGATGCTGCGCAAGCAGGCCGGGTTCAAGGATGAGATCACGTTCCTCACACCCGATAGCACCGAAGCGCTCGCGATCAGCCTGTGGGAGAACAAAGAGAACGCCGAGGCCTATGGCCGCGACACCTATCCCACCGTGTTGCACACGCTGGAGCGCGTGGTCGAGGGGACGCCGGAGATCGACGGCTACGAAGTCTCGAACTCGACGTTCCACAAGATCGCTGCCCGGAATCCTAATCAGAGTCAGCCAGTAGCGCGATAAGCGAAGCGAAGCAGGAGCTACATCAGGGGCGGCAGCATGCCGCTCCTTTCTTTTTTTCAAGCGAGGCGACCATGCAGGAGACCCATTGCCACGTCTGCGGCGGACGGATCACCGATCCCGCCACGGTTTCGTATCGTTTGGCGTCCTCGGCCGTCGTTCCGGCGGCGCCTCACAGCACACTGTGTCCCTGCACGCCGGCGATCGTGTACGGGCCGCCGGCCGGCTACATGTCGTGGCCGGGGCTGCCGATCAAGCTCGACGCGGGATCGGGACCGTGAACCGCAGGGCCGAAGAAGAACAGCTGACACTCGTGCAGGACGGCGGTGCGCCCCGCTGTCCCGGGTGTGGCGAGCAGCAGTTCTTTCAGTGCGACCGGCAAGGACGTACCTACGCGCAGTGCGACTGCGGGTACCGGGCCTACCTGGAGCGGCGGACGGGAAAGCGTACGGTTCTCACGGCTCGAGCAGCGCCTCCACTTCCGCCGCCGCTGCAATCCGGCGGTCAACGTGGTCCCCAATAGCCCTGGCGCGCCCGAGCACGAGGGTCAGATCCGAGGGCGACCCCATGCCGGACTGCCGCTTCACCAGGGCAAGACGCAGATGTTCGAGCGCGGCCACGGCTTCGGTGAGTGATTCGCCCGTATCGCCCCGTGCGCGCAACGCCTCTGAGCCGGCCTCCAGGCGCTCGACCACGGCCGGGAGATCCCGCGCCTGGCGCCGCTCCTCCTCCGGCAACGCCTCGTAAGCGGAGAGCGCCGAGCGTCCGAGCACGAGCTCGGTCCGCTCGACCGACGGCAGGGCCGTGCGTGGCGCTGCCTTGACACCCCGCCCCGCGAGCCAGAAGAACGAGCGTCCAGCCCTTCCGGCCCAGATCCGATACCACAATGCGTCGAGCTTCCGGAACCAGCTGCGCTGCTTGGTGACTTCGGCCTCCTCCTGCTGCACCTGCCGCTCGGCCAGCAGGGCCGCCCGGATGTCGGCGAACGTGTAGCCATCCTTCAGGAGTCGCCGCGCCACCGCGCCCAGTTGAAAGAGCAAGATCGCGCCGATGATCCCCATCCCCTTCCCCGCGAGCACTGACGTGAGCAGCACCAGGGTCGAGATTTGCGCGTTCCGCACAAAGGCGCGCACCAGCGGCGGTGCGCGAAAGTCCCGTCCCACGAGCTCGCCCGCGACCCGCGCGAGATCGTCCGCCGTCTGAAACCGCTCCACGGGCGCTTTGCGGAGCAAGCGCTCGATCACGCCGCCAAGTTTGGCGGGCACCTCGGGCCGGAGCTGCTGGACCCGTGGCGCGATCTCGTAGACATGCTTCGTCAGAATCGCTGGCACGTTGGAGGCTTCGAAGGGTGCCCGGCCGGTGAGTGCGTAGAAGAACGTCGCGCCCAGCGAGTAGAGGTCGCTGCGCGCATCGACCGGCTCGCCGCACGCCTGCTCGGGACTCATGTAGCGCGCGGTTCCGGTGACGGCGCCGTCTCCAATTCCGACCGATTGTCTGCCGAGCGCGATGCCGAAGTCGGTGACGACCGCGCGCTCGGTCGCGCGCTCGATCATGATGTTGTCGGGCTTCACATCGCGATGAATCACGCCGCGTTGATGCGCGGCGCCCAGCGCCCACGCGACTTCCTGGAGCAGCTTCGTCGCCAGGCGCGGCGAGAGCGGGCCGCCGCGCTCCACCCGCTCGCGCAGTGTCTCGCCGTCCACGAAGCCCATCACGAAGAACACGAGATCGCCGCGCGCCTCGACCAGATGGATCGGCACGATGTTGGGATGCGAGAGGCCCGCGGCGGTCCGCGCCTCCTGCAGGAAGCGATCGCGTTCCTCCGGGCGCCGCGCGAGGTGCGGTGGCAGCAGCTTGATCGCGACCGGGCGGTCCAGCGCCACATCGCGAGCGAGCAGCACGATCCCCATGCCGCCGCGGCCGAGCTCGCGCTCGATCGAATAGCGGCCGGCAAGTAGATCCTGAAGCGCGAGGAATTCGGTGCTGATCGGCGCGGTCATGCGTGTCTCGTCCTACGCGTGGAGGCTCGCTGCGTTTCGAACGGCTCGGTATTGTTGTGGGAGCATAACCTTCTGGAGATTGCATGTCGAAGACAATCCTGGTCACAGGCGCTTCATCGGGTATCGGTCAGGCGACGGCGCGCCTGCTGGCCCAGCGTGGGTTCACCGCATTCGGTACGGCGCGCAAGCCCCAGAGCGCGCAGTCGCAAGGAGTAACGATGCTGGCGCTCGATGTGCGCTCGGATGATTCGGTCCGAGCGTGCGTCGCTCAGGTCGTCGCGCAGACCGGCCGGCTCGACGTGCTCGTCAACAATGCGGGCTATTCCCTTACCGGGGCCGCGGAGGAGACGAGTGTCGAGGAGGCCAAGGCGCAGCTCGAGACGAACTTCTTCGGCGTCGTCCGAATGGTGAACGCGGTGCTTCCAGGGATGCGGGCGGCCGGCACAGGCAAGATCATCAACATCAGCTCGCTCGCGGGCAACACAGCCATTCCATTCAGCGCCTTCTACTCGGCGAGCAAGTTTGCGGTCGAGGGATACTCCGAGTCGCTGTGGTACGAGCTCCGTCCCCTCGGCATTCATGTCAGCCTCGTCGAGCCTGGATTTGTGAACACGCCGATTGGTGAAGCGTCGCCGGTTGCGGCGCGGCCGCTCCCCGCGTATGCCGCCACCCGCACACGCATGCTGACGGCATTTGGTCACGCACTCGCGGGGGGCATCCCTCCGGAGCGCGTTGCGCAGCGCGTGCTGCGGATCATCGAGAGCCCCGATCCTGGATTGCGCTATCGTGTGGGCGGACAAGCCACCTGGTTGCCGCGGCTCCGGAGTGTCGTCCCGTGGAGCGTTTACGCTGCGGGCGTACGGAAGACATTCGCGGTTTAGAGGCTCAACTTCCTCCAAACCCCCTTGACACCGTAATACTACACTTGTAAATCTACGCCTGTAGATCTCTCACTCATTCGAGGATGAGAATGTCGGAGCGCCACCAACTTACCGAGCTGCAGCTCGCCATCCTGCGCGTCGTCTGGGACCAGGGCGAAGCCACCGTCCAGGACATCTGGGAAGCCCTGCATAAAGACCGCGGGCTGGCCCAGACCACCGTCGCCACCATGCTCTCGCGGCTCGAGCGCCGCGGCGTCGTCACCCGGCGCGCCCAGGCACGCCAATACCACTACAAGGCCGCCGTCACCGAGCAGGAAGTCCAGCACTCCATGGTCGGCGAGCTGACGGAGCGCCTGTTCGACGGCGACGTCACCGCCCTCGTGCAACACCTGCTCTCGGACGAAGATATCAGCCCAGGCGACATCGCGAAGATTCGCGACATGATCGAGCGCGTCGAAACGGAGTCCCAATGACCACCCTGCTCGCGTGGCTGCTCACGTATCTCATTCACAGCACCGCGCTCCTTGGCATCGCCTGGCTCGTCACTCGGCGCCGTCGTCTCGAGCCCGCGGCATCGGACCTCCTGTGGAAAGTGGCGCTGCTCGCGCCGCTCATCACCGGCACGATGCAATCGCGACTTCAGCTTGCGACGCCCCAGGCCGTACGGCTGCCGGCGGCGACTATTCCGCAGGCCCCACCATCGAGCCAACCGGCCGCGCCGGCAGCTCCCGTCGATCAAGGGTCCAGGGTCAACCCCGCGGCCTCTCGTGCATCTCATGGGCCGTCGCTCCCATCGGTGTTCGTCCTGCTCTGGGCCTTCATCGCGCTGGCGTCGTCGCTCTACTACGTCGCGCGCCGGCTGATCCTCGTCGGCCGTCTCGCCGATCGGCGCGCGGTGAGCGACGGACCGCTCGCCGCCACGCTCGCCGAGCTGCGGAATACGACCGGATTCCGGCGCCGCGTGCATCTCACGATGGCGCGGACGATTTCCAGCCCCGTCGCCCTCGGCCTCTCCGAGATCTGCGTGCCCGAGCTGGCGCTCTCCGAGCTCGGCATCGAGCAGCAGCGCAGCATGCTCGCGCACGAGCTGGCCCATCTGGCCCGGCGCGATGCGCTGTGGCTCGCAGGCGCGAGCCTGATCGAGCGCGTCTTCTTTTTCCAGCCGCTCAACAAGCTCGCTCGCAAGGAGCTCGAGACATCGGCTGAATACCTGAGCGACGAGTGGGCCATGCGAAAAACCGGATCGGCAGTTTCGCTCGCGAAATGTCTGGCGACTGTGGCCGAATGGATTCAGGCGTCACCGCTGGGCGTGCCGGTCGCCGGCCTGGCCGAGCGTCGCTCGCTGCTCGTGTCGCGGATTGCGCGACTGCTCGAGGGCCGTCTGCCGCAGCGCCCCGCGTCGCGCATCGGCTGGGCCGCGCTCGCGACGCTCGGCGTGGTAGTGACGGTCGCCGCGGCTCCGAGGGTCGCCTCACCCCCTGTCCCCCTCTCCGCGGTGCGGAGCGGGGGAACGACGGAGCCGGAGTCCGTAGACACGACCCTGGACTCTCCGAGAGTTCCCCCTCTCCGACAGGAGAGGGGGTCAGGGGGTGAGGCCCGCCAAGACACCGGCGTCGTCGTTGCCCTCATCGCGCGCCTCAAGGACGAGAACGCCGGCGTGCGCCGCGCGGCGGCGAGCTCGCTCGGGCGTATTGGCGACCCGCGCGCGGTGACCCCGTTGATCGCGGTGCTCGCCGACTCGGATGCTGAAGTGCGGGCGGAGGCCGTCGACGCGCTGTCGAATTTCGAAGACCCGCGGACGATCACGCCGATCGCCGCGCTGCTCAAAGATCCGGTCACGGACGTGCGACACAACGCATTGAACGCGCTGTCACGCTTCGATCGCGGCGTTCCCACCGCGCCCGTCGTCGCGCTCCTGGATGATCCCGATGCCGACGTGCGGCGCGAAGCGGTGAATGTGCTCGACAACATGCACGCGCGCTCCGCGACTGCCGCGATCGCGAAGCTGATTCACGATCCATCCTCCGATGTTCGTCAGCAGGTCGTGGAGGCATTGGGCAATCTCGGCGATCAAGGCAGCGCCGCGGCCATCACCGAGGCGCTGGGCGATCCCAATTCTGATGTGCGCCAGTCCGCGCTCGGTGCGCTCGACGACTTGAAGGCGCCGATCGCCGAGGGGACGCTCATGAGCTTGCTGAAGGACGCGGACGCCGACGTGCGCCAGCGCGCCGCGCGGCTGGCCGGCGATCGCTCGGTGGTCGCGGCGATTCCGTCGCTGCGCAGGCTGATCGACGACCCGAAGAGCGATGTGCGCGAGACTGCCACGCAGGCGCTGGGGCAGATCGCCGACCCGGCGGCGCGGCAGGCGCTGCAGGCGGCGCTGCAGTCGCCCGATCCGAAGGTCCGCCAGGCCGCGGCCCAGGCGCTGGGGCAAGATCCATGACGCCCACACTCCAGATGCTCGCGCTGTGGCTCGGCGTCATTGGCGGGCCGGGCCGGAGCGGTGCCGATTCCGCGCGGGTGGCGTCGCTGCTCACCGCGCTCGCGCGTACCGATCCGGTCGTCTGCGATCTGATCGGCGATCAGCTCGGCAACTTCTGGTGGGGGGGACAACGCGGACTGGGACGTTTCGCGGACGCGCCCGATGTCCAGGGCGCGAAGGATTCTCTGGCCGGGACGATCACCGATCCGCGCGCGCTGTCGCTGCTCGTCTCCAATCTCGGCGCGGACAACGCGTGCGTGCGTCGAGTCGCTGCCAAGCTGCTGGGCAACAGCACCGTGGCCCCGAATGTGCTCAACGGGTTGCTCGACGATGCGTCGCCGCGGATTCGCGAGAGCGCCGCCTACGCCGCCGGCGCCGGCGAGCATCGTGAGACGTTGGCGGCGCTCCAGCGCCGGGTCGCCGATTCCGATGCGGGCGTCGCGACGATGGCCGCGTGGGCGTTGGGCGAGATGGAAGATCCTGCCGCGGCGCCCGCGTTGCAGGGTGCGTTGAAGGCCACGTCGCCGCGCGTACGCCTCGCGGCGGTGTGGGCGCTCGGGAAGTTCGAGGACGAGAGTTACGCCAAGGACGTGTTGCCGTTCCTGCGGGATCAGGATCCCGTCATGCGGGCCACCGCGGCCGAGGCGCTCGGCGACATGAAGGGACCGCGCGTGGGCGCCGCGCTCGTGGGACTCTTGACCGACCGCACTGATGCCGTGCGGCTCGCCGCGGTGAATGCGCTGTCCGATATCCAGGAGCCCTCGTCGGTGGGTCAGCTCGAGGCGCTGCTCATCAACGACACCAATGCCGAGGTGCGGCGCGAGTGCGCGAACGCGCTCGGGAATCTGAGCCAAGGCCGCTCGCTCGAGCCGCTGGCGCGCGCGCTCGGCGACCGGGATGTGGAGGTCCAGCGTGCCGCCGCGAACGCGATCGAGAGTCTCGACGATGTGACCAAGGCGCCGGCCGCGCTCGTGCGGGCGACGGCGTCGTCCGATCTCGAGCTGCGTCGCAATGCCATCAAAGCGCTCGCCCACATCGCCGATCCCGCCACGGTGCAGACGCTGGTGGAGCGCCTCAGCGATGCCGATAAAGAGGTTCGGCTCGCCGTG
>QHUB01000066.1 GCA_003221035.1 Gemmatimonadota bacterium | reverse complement strand
CCCGAAACGCCGCCGTCAGCTCCGGCATCTGATGATTGGCATTGAGCCCGCTGGGTTGCGGCAACAGCCAGAGCCGCGCCGCCCCCAAGCGCTCCGGCTGCTCACCCACCACCGCCTTCGGCCGCCCGAACGCCATCCGATACGCCCCAATCCCCACGACCGCTACCCACTGCGGCTGGTAGCGCTTCACCTTCCGCTCGAGCCGCCGCGCCCCCGCCACGAACTGGTCGCCCGCGCCACGAGATTCGTGATCCCATACCTCCACCCGAGCAGCTCGCGCTCCTCCCACGGCTTCAGCACGCGCGGCGTGAAACCGGCCCGGTGCAGCACCGGCCAGAACCGGTTGCCGGGGCGGGCGAAATGGTGGCGCGTTGCGGCGGAATAAAGACCGGGATTGATGCCGCAGAACAGCACGCGCAGCCTCGGCGCGATCAGATCGGGGACTCGCTTGCCGCGCGCCGCGAGCAGGTCCGCCCGCGTGGGTCGCTTGGGCGTTGGCAGGAGCATAGCTTACGGTGTGTTCATCTCCCCGATGCTGGTCCCGATCATCGCGATCATCGCGTTCGCGGTCATCAAGATCGCGCGCATCAACGCGGCTCGGAGCCCAGATTCCCCCAGCGACCTCGCCAACCGCGTCGATGAGCTGGAGCATGGCCTGCAGACCATCCAACAGCAGCTCGCCGAGACACAGGAACGGCTGGATTTCGCCGAGCGCCTGCTCGTGAAGGGCAAAGAAGCTACCTGACCGCCTGATACACGTCTCGCACGAAGCGCTCCGCGCTGACGAGCCCGTGGCCCCAGCGCTGATCGTACGGCGCGGTCGGATGTGATGCGACGACAGCGTCCACGCTCTTGCCCGCGGCCTTGAGCCGGCCGACCTCCGCCGCCACCGCCTTGACCATGTCCCGAAACGCCAGCACGTCCGCCGAGCCGGCGAGCGGGCCCCGCGCGCCGACGAAGCGCGGCCGGAAGTCGGGCTGGTCGGGTCGCGCCCAGGGATCGAGCGTCTTGAGCAGGCCGTCCAGCGTGCCGCTCAGCGCCGCATCGATGTGCGGATAGCCGTCGCCCGGAAATGACTCGCCCAGGTAGATGACGTTCGCGCCCTCGAAGTGCACGAGCACGTCGGAATTTGAGTAGCCCGGGTCCTGATGCACGGCGTGGATCGACTCGCCATTCATCTCAATCGAGAAGAACTGCGAGAACTCGCTTCTCGGCCGCCGCACCGCGGCGTCGAACGCGCGGGGCATGCGGCGCACCGCCGATTCCTGCATGATCACGAGGGCGCCACGCGCATCCCAGCCGGCGTCTCCCTGTCCGGCCGACGCCAGGCCCGCGATGTCCAGCACGACCAAGCGGCGTGACGGCGTGGATCGCACCGCCAGCGTTTCGGCGACCGCGGCGGTGCTCAGCGTGTCCATCGCGCCGGCGACGACCGCGCCATCGCCGCCAAAAGAGGCGACCATGTTGCTCCGCGGGGACCGGATCAGGATCACATGATCGCTCAAGGGCGTGACGCTGACCTGCACTGCCACGGCGACCAGGACGGCGATCATGCGACGTGCCCCAACAACAGCCTCGAGTACAGGCCGAGACACACGCCGAGCGAGACGCAGCCCGCGCCGAGCACCAGCGCGGGCGAGCTGCTCCGCGCAATCGCCGGCGTCAAGGCCAGCACGATCACCGAGCCGAGGATGACGATGACCGACGCGACCAGCGCCGACTGAAACGAGCCGAGCACCGCGCGCTTTTCGCCCAGAATCCGCGAGAATTTCTCGAGTCCCGCGCGGATTTCGGTGCGCTGCGACTTGGCGTCCGCGGCGCGCACGAGCTCGAACACCTTGCCGTAGTCGGCCACGATGAACGCCGCATCGACCTCCGCGCGGTTCGCGCTCGTGTTGGTCTTCAGGATCGACGCCGCTTCCGGCATCGCGGCGGCGAGAAGCTGCAGCCGGTACAGCGTGAAGGCGCCGAGCAGTGCGATCGCCGCGGCGAGCGCCTGGGCGATGGTGCTGAACGTGTAGTACAGCGCGGTATCCATCATTCCCTCACTGCATCCGCTGTTGAACCCGCACCGGAAAACGGACGTACACGGCCATCGGGACGCGATTGTACAGCGCCGGCCGGTAATGCAGGACCGCGGCCGCGGCCAGGGCCGCCATATCGAACGCGCCGTCGCCGGACGACGAGATGATGCGGGGCGCGTGCGTGGCGCCGTCCCGACCCACGATGAATCCGATCACCGCGTTCCGCGGCTCCTTCCCGGCGACCGCGCGCAAGCGCGCGCGGTAGTTGTCCATGTTGACGTCTTCGATGATCGCAGGCGGACACCAGAGCGAGCGCGCGGTCCGGAGCGTCGGGTGCGCGTCGAAATCGAACCGCAGCAGCGCCCCTGACGGCGCATCCCGGGATCGCGTGAGCGACGCCAGCACCGCGTCATGGACAAGGCCCGCCGTGCTATCCGGCAGTCTCCGCTCCAGCACGAACACGCTGTCGAGCATCGGACCGTATTCGGGCCCCGTGCCGACGGTATCGTGCCTGGTCCAGGCGAGCAGGACGCTGCCGTGCGCGATGCCCGCGGCGCCGAGCCGCTGAAACAGCGCCGCCGTATCGACGAGCGCGCTCAGCGCGGGCGCTTCGCCCAGGTCACAGCGCTGTCCGGGTGGCGGCCTCCAGTCGCTGAGAAAGAGGTCGTAGGGGTGCGCAGACTGCCCCGCGCCGCTCCGTGCCGCCACCGCGAGGAGCGCCAGAGCGACGAGAAACCGCATCGGCTAGCGCGCGGTCGCGATCGTCAGATTCCGATACTCGACCGGCCCATGATCGCCCTGCAGCATGATCGGCCCGGGCTTCCCCTCGTCGCTGTCGAGCGCGCCGCCGGTCGGCCCCGGAATATTGGCCTGCGAAATGATCGTCTTGCCGTTGAGCACCACCGTCACCATGCGGCCGACCAGCGTGACGTCCAGGATCTGCCACTCGCCCGCGCCCTTCGCGGCGTTCTGATTGGGAATGAGGAAGCCGTAAATCGCGCCGAGCCCGCCGGTCGCTTCCTTCGACGCGCTGGTGACGACCGAGTCCTCGACCTGCACCTCGTAGCGCCCGCGCAGGTAGATGCCGCTGTTGCCTTCCTTGGGGAAGCGGACTTCCGCGTGCAGCTTGAAGTCGCCATAGGTCTGATCGGTCACGAGGTTGCCGCCGCGCTGCGCGTTCGTGAGCACACCGGCGACCGCCTTCCACTGATTGTCGCCGCCCACCACGTGCCAGCCCGTGACATCTTTGCCATTGAACAGCGGCTTCGGCGCGCCCCAGGTGACGGGCCGGGTGCCGAGCAGCGCCGGCGCGCGGTGCCCACTCCAGGTGAGCTGCGTGCCGTCCGGCGTCGTCACCGTGCCGCTGAGCGTATCGCCCGCGAGGGCGCCGGCGAACTTGAAGTCGTCGTTGCCGCCCTCCCACTGCGGCGGCAGCGACCACTTCAGCGAATCGTTCGCGTAATCGAACCGCGAGATCGGCCGCACGCTGCCGACGACGCCCACCATGTGGCCGACGAGCGTGCGATCGCCCGAGTAGACGACGTCGAGCCACGACGGCATCTTCTGGCCGTTCGACCCGGTGAGGGTGAGATCCCAGTGGCCGATGACGGGCGGGGGTGCGGGACGCTGCACGACGAGCGCAATGAGTAAGCTGAGCATGGAAGACTCGAATTATTGGGAAGGTGGGATAATAGCACACCGGACTCAGAAGGCGCCAAGAGACGTCTTGGCGGCTTAACGTCTTCTATCGCCGAGGGGCCGGTCGCCTACAAATGGGACAGGGCCCCATGCGCGGCTCTTTCCCGTATACCAGCACGACCGGGCCGAGCGTGACGGCGGTGTCCGTGAGCGTGATGGTCAGCGTCATGTCGCCGCCGCGGATTAGCCCCACAAAGCGCGCGGGATGCATGATGCCGCGATCGACCGGATGCGCCGTGATGTTGTGCTCGCCGGGGACGTCGAATCGGCCGGAGGAGTCGGGCACGATCTGCTGATGCACGTTGCCGTAGGTGCAGCCGATGTGGACGTGCGCGCTCGTGTCGTCGGCGATGAGCCCGGCGTTCTCGCCGCCCCAGGTGCCGGCGAGATCTTTGGGCGGCCTGAGACCCGTCGGATCGCACGGGCCGATCGCGAGGGTGCCCAAGATGATGAGGGCAGAGCAGAGCGTTGTGGGTCGCATGGTTCTTACCAATCTACCCCGGCAGGGGGAGCTTACGTCACTATGATCCTGCCCCTCCTGCTCGCCCTCGCGCAGCAACAGCCGCTTGACGGCTTCGATGCCTATGTCAGCCAGGCCATGAAGGACTGGCGCGTGCCCGGCCTCGCGATCGTCGTGGTCAAAGACGACTCCGTGACCTTCATCAAGGGCTACGGCGTGCGGGAGCTGGGCAAGCCCGATCCCGTGACGGTGCATACGCGCTTCGGCAACATGTCCACGACCAAGGCGTTTACCGCGCTGCTCGTCGCGATGCTCGCCGATTCCGGCAAGGTCTCCTTCGACGATCCGGTGACGAAGTACGTGCCCGGCTTCCAGCTCGCCGACCCGTACGTCACGCGCGAAGCGACGGTGCGCGACCTGCTCACGCACCGCATCGGCTTCGGCGATCCCGACTATCTCTGGGACAACAGCGGCCTTCAGTTCGCGGAAATGGTGAGCAAGTTACGTCGCGTACCGCCCACGTCGAGCTTCCGGTCCGGGTTCGAGTACAACAACGTGAGCTACGGTGTCGCCGGCGACATCGCGGGCCGAGCCGCCGGATCGACGTGGCAGGCGCTGATGCAGAGCAGGATCTACACGCCGCTCGGCATGAGCGAGAGCTATCCCGACGCGCGCAGCATGCAGGCCGCCGGCGTCACCGACGTCAGCGCGCCCCACGGCCTCGTGCGCGACACCGTCCGCGTGCTGCCGGTGAGCGCCGCGATCGTGGATCCCGTCGCGCCCGCCGGCGCCGCGTTCTCCACGGCGACCGACATGGCGAAGTGGCTGCGCTTTCTGCTCGATTCAGGGCGCGTGGCGGGGAAGCGGCTCGTCGGCGCGCAGAACTTCGCGCAGCTGTTTCAGCCACAGCAGGTCCTGGCGGGCCAATATCCCGCCACCGAGCTGACCCATCCGCATTTCCAGGCGTACGGCCTCGGCTGGTTCCTGCGCGAGTATCGCGGCGAGTTCGTCGCCTATCACACCGGCTCGATCGAAGGCCGCTCGGCCATCGTCGGCCTGATGCCGGACCGGCGCCTGGGGCTCGCGATCTTCACCAACCTCGATCACTCCGAGCTGCGCCACGCGCTGATGTACACCGTGTTCGATCGCTATCTGGGACCCGCGACGCCCGCGCGCGACTGGAGCGCCGAGATGCGCGCGCTCTATAGAGGATTAGCCGACAGCGCGGCCGCGCGACAACGCGCCCGTGAGAGCAAACGGGTGCCCAATACCAGGCCGACGCTCGCGCTCGATCGCTATGCGGGGAACTACGCCGACAGCCTGTACGGCTCGGCAGCCGTGCGGCTGGCAGGCGGCAAGCTGTCCGTACAGATCGGCACGGCGAGCGGACAGCTCGAGCACTGGCAGTACGACGTCTTTCGCGTGATCTGGCCCGACCCGTTCTGGAATCCGACGTACCTAGCGTTTGGGATCGATCCGGACGGAACGGTGGGTGAGCTGCGCGTCGTAGGTGGAGGTAGCTATCGTCGGCTGCGCTGACCGCTCGCTCGCGATGAATTGCGTCGCGTCGCTCGCTTCTTCGGGCGGGTAGCTGTCACCCGATCCGGGTTCGCTCGGAGTGGCGCAGGCAGCAATGAGGAGAACGAGCGGCAGGATGTAGCGTCGCATGACCGAACGGAACGCAGTTTCCATGCCGGTCTGATGATGGATGACATCGAAGGCAAGGGTCAGGGATGGGGACGATTACGCTACCTGGGGGCGGCACGCTCGGGGTATATGCCCCAAGACATGCGCGCCCGCCAGCCTAGTGACAGGACGCCAGAGTCGTGTTCTGTCCCAGGTGCAGCGTAATCGGTCCAACGGCTACTGTGGAATCCGTCAGCTTCACGCGCAGCGTGATGCTCTTCTCGCCGACGGCGCCGATGAACCGCGCCTCGGTGGACGTCCCGCCCGCGTTGTACGAGCCCAACAGATCGAAGTGTCCGTGCTTGTCCTGCATGATCGGATAATTCGTGTTGCCCGATCCGCACGGGCCACTGAACACCGTGTTCACTTCCGTCGCGGTCAGCCGCCCGTCCGGGCCGCCCCACTGGCCGGTCAACAGAATCCCGCCGGGCGCTTCCGGTGTCTTGCACGCGCCCCAAAAGCCAGCGACGCCCGCAACGACCGCCACCGCCAACCCAAACCCTTGAAGTCTGTTCATACGTAACTCCTCCCCGTCGCGGGGAGGAAACGCAGGAACTGTGCCTTTGGAACGGAGAGCCGCGCGCCAGGTCAGCGGTGCCAGTGCGGGACCTTGCCCCACTGTTGAGCAACAAAGAAGTCGTCAGGCAGGTCGACGTTCCCCTGCCAGTCGGAGTAGTCCTCCTTTTGGATGACCTTTCCGCCGCGCATGATCGCGACCTCCACCGCGAGCCAGCCGCCGGCAACGGGACGGTAGTCCTCGAGTCTGATGTCGGCGACGTCGGCCGGCGCGTTGGGATTCAGCGCGACGAGCATCCGCACCACGACGAGCCGCTCCTTATCCACCCAGAACTGGGGCGAGAGCGTGTCGGTCGGGACTTGCGCGCCCGCGACGTACACCGGCCGCCCTTCCCAGGTCGTCGTGTAGAGCTTGGAGAGATCGAACTTGTAGACGCCGATTTGCCTGAGCGTCGTGTCGAGCGGCTGGGCGTACACGCCGGCGACGAAGGGCAGGAATGGATTCCCGGAGGCGACCGTGCGCGCGATGGTGTCGCTGCGAACGACGTACAGCGAGTCCGCCGTGTAAAGGACGCCGTTGCCGTTCTTCGGATCGCCGAAGTCGATCCGCAGCCGATCGGGCGTCTTGAGCGCCTCGTACCACGTTGACGTGTCGACCACGGCGGTGGGCCGGGTCTGGATGGTCTGCTGCGAGAACGTGACGGTCTTGAACCACTTGCCGAGGTACTTCGATCGCATGCGGTCGAGCAGCGCGACCCCGGGTGGAGTGGTCGCGGCGGCGCCAGCGCGATTGCCGGCACAGCCAGCCCAGACTCCTAACGCCAGAATCCAGACTCCTACTTTGGCTGCCAGTGCGTCTCCTTGAGCAGTTGCTCGATGATGTCCGGCGCCGTCCGTCCCGCCGCCTCGGCCGCAAAGTTGATCACGATGCGATGCGTGAGCACGGTGGGCGCGACCTGACGGAGATCGTCCTCGTCGGCCATGGGCCTGCCGTCGAGGGCGGCGCGCGCCTTGGCGCCGAGGATGAGGAACTGGGAGGCGCGGGGCCCGGCGCCCCACGAGATGAACTCTTTAATGAAGGGCGGCGACGCTTCTTCGGGCGGGCGCGTCAGTCGCACCAGCGTCACCGCCGCCTTCACGAGCGCCTGCGAGACCGGAATCCGCCGCACCAGGTGCTGCATCGCGACCACGTCGTCGGACGTGAGGACCGAGCCGACATCGGCGAGCGCGTCGCCGGTGGTGGATGCGACGATCGCTTCTTCCTCTTCCTGCGACGGATAATCCACGCGCAGCTCGAACATGAAGCGGTCGAGCTGCGCCTCGGGCAGGGGATACGTGCCTTCCTGCTCGATCGGGTTCTGCGTCGCCAGGACAAAGAACGGAGCAGGAAGCCGGTGCGTCTGGCCGGCCGCCGTGACCTGATGCTCCTGCATCGCCTGGAGCAATGCGGCCTGCGTCTTCGGCGGCGTGCGGTTGACCTCGTCGGCGAGCACGATGTTGGCGAACACCGGGCCGCGCACGAACCGAAAGCCGCGCTTGCCGGTGGTGAGATCCTCCTCGATGATTTCGGTGCCCGTGATGTCGGATGGCATCAGGTCGGGCGTGAACTGGATCCGGTTAAAGGCGAGATCGAGCGCCTCGGCCACCGTCTGCACCATCAGCGTCTTGGCGAGTCCCGGCACGCCGACGAGCAGGGCGTGGCCGCCCGAGAAGATCGCGGTGAGGATGCCGTCCAGGACCTCTTTCTGGCCCACGATGCGCTGGCCGACTTGCGCGAGCAGGTCTTTGCGCGCGTCGGCGAGACGCTCGAGCAATTCGACATCTCCAGACGGAGCCGGGAGCGGGGAGCGGGGAGCCGTGGTCATTGGGCGAAGGTAATCATACCCTACCCCCAAGCGCCACATAGCGTTGCGGTGTTAGCAGTTTGCTTGCGAAAGATTTCACAAGCGTCTAGGTTTCCGGGCGCAACACATGACTCCCGTGCAAAAAAACGAAGATCCCAGCGCCCGTGGGTACGGGCAGGGCTACGAGTACTTCGCGATGGCGCTGACCTTCGTGATCGCCATTCTGCTATTCGGGGCGGCGGGCTGGTTCGTCGACGGATGGGTGCATACGCGTCCACTCTTTGCGATCATCGGGGCCTTTGTCGGGGGCTTCGCTGGATTCATGAGGATCTACTATCAGGTGAAGCGAGACACGGACGGTAGATAAGGCGACGGTAGGTAAATCGACGGTAGGTAAAGCGACGGTAGGTAAAGCGACGGTAGGTAAAGCGACGGTAGGTAAATCGACGGTAGGTAAATCGACGGTAGGTAAATCGACGGTAGGTAAATCGACGGTAGGTAAATCGACGGTAGGTAAATCGACGGTAGGTAAATCGACGGTAAAAGGACGGTAAAGCAGTGCTCGCTGTCCTGTTCGGTGGTGGGGCTGCTGTAATCGCGCAGGTGTGGGCGGTGCTGTTGCTCCGGCCGAAGCTGCGCGCGCCGAATCCGGAATTCATGGCGCGGTGGCTGGGCGGGATGGCGATTCGGTTCCTGGCGTTGCTGGCGGTGGCGGTCTGGACGATCACCCACCCGGCCGCGATTCCGCCGGTGCCGGCGCTGCTGGGGTTCATCGGCGTGCTGTTGCCGCTCTTGTTCCTGGAGACGAGGTTTCTCAGGTGATTCAGCAAGCACCCGATATCGGCAAGATGATCCTCGAGCACACGGCCGACAGCCATCTGATCGAGCTGCCGTTCGGAATCGCGTGGCATCTTCCCGGACCGTGGTACATCCCCGGAACCCAGATCGACATCGCGCCGACGAAGCACGTCGTGTACATGCTGTTGGCCGCATTTCTCGTGTGGCTCACGCTGTGGCGCGCGGGGAAGGCGGTCGAACGGCGGCATCGCGAGGGCAAGGCGCCCCACGGCTTCGGCGCGGCGGTCGAAGCGATGGTGCTGTTCGTGCGCGACGACGTCGCGATCGCCAGCATCGGCCACGGCGGCGAGAAATTCGTGCCGCTGATCGAGACGCTGTTCTTCTTCATTCTCTATTGCAACCTGCTCGGTCTGTTCCCGTGGGGCGCGACGCCGACCGGCAATCTCGCCGTCACCGGGGGGCTCGCCCTCATCGCGTTTCTCGTGATCGAAGTCTCGGGATTCTTCGCGCTGGGACCGAAGGGCTATATCAAGACGATCGTGATGGTACCGGCGGGGATGACGGGCGCCGGCGCCGTCGTCATGGCGTTCATCATGACGCCGGTCGAGATCATCGGGAAGATCGTGAAGCCGTTCGCGCTGTGCCTGCGGCTCTTCGCCAACATGACGGCCGGCCACTTCGTGATCCTGTCGCTGCTCGGCCTCATCTTCCTGTTCGCGAACTGGTTCATCGCCGGCGGGACGGTGGCATTCGTGCTGTTCATGATGTGTCTCGAGCTGCTGGTGGCGTTCCTGCAGGCCTATATCTTCGCGCTCCTCACGTCCGTGTTCATCGGACTCATGCAACACGAGCACTAGCGTGCGTCGTGCGCCGTACGTCGTGCGTCGTCACACACTTAACTAAAGGGTCGCAAATGCACATGCT
>QHUB01000012.1 GCA_003221035.1 Gemmatimonadota bacterium | reverse complement strand
TCCGACCGGGATGCTGGCGATCTGCTTGCGCGCGGCGAGATCCACGACGGCCACTGAGTTTCCGCGACCCGTCGCAACGTACGCGAGCTGTTCATCGGGGGAGAGCGAGATGCCAACCGGCTTCGCGCCCGAATCCGTGATCGCGATGGTCGCCAGGGTCGCATGCCGCGCGACGTCCACGACCGTGAGCGCGCGGCCGATTTCCGATGTCACGAATGCGCGCCTGCCATCCCTGGAGAAGCGCACGGCGCGCGGCCGAGCCGGAACGAGAAGGTTGGCGACAACGCGCTGGGCCTTGATGTCGATCATCGAAACGGTGTTGCTGGTCTCGCCCGTGACATAGACCCAGCGGCCGTCCGGGCTGATCGCCACGCCCTCGGGCTCGATGCCGACGGCGTACCGTGCCGCGATCCTGCGCGCCTCGAGGTCGATGCCGGTGGTCATCCCGGCATCTTCATTCGACGCATAGACCCAGCGACCATCCGCGCTGATGGCGAACTGCTCCGGGTCGGTGCCAGCCGGCAGGCGGTCGACGATACGGCGCTCGCGAACGTCGATGGCAATGATGCCGTCGGCCGGTCCCGCCTTCTGGCGGACCGTGTCACTCAGCGCAACGTAGAGCCGCTGCCCGTCGGCACTCACGGCGATACCTCGCGGCCGGCCCGGGACGGCGATCTCGCTCACCGGCTGATGCGTTTTCCCGTCGATCACGGTGACAGTGCGGGCCAACTCATTGCTCACGAAGACGAAGGCGGGGCGGGGGTCGCGGGGGTCGCGGGGGTCGGCCCGCGACTGCAGGAACACGAGGCATAGCGTCGTGTAAGTCAACACGAATCTTGTACCCTGGAAACCATCGTGAAGCGCTCCTGGCCGTCGCTCCTCCTGGCTCTTCCCCTCGCCCTGGTTCCAGCCTGCAAGGACCAGCATCCGCCCCCGGCGCACGCGGCGGCGCGAACCGTCGCGGACTCGTCGAATGCCCGCGCGATCATGGCACCCGCCGGCAAGGACTGGACGCTCCCCGGTGGCGATTATGCCATGTCGCGCTTCTCGTCGCTGGACGAGATCACCACCGGCAACGTCGGGCGGCTCAAGGTCACGAGCACATTTTCGACCGGCGTACTGCATGGCCACGAGGGCAATCCGCTGGTCGTGAACAACATGATGTACGTCGTCACGCCCTACCCCAACATCCTCTATGCCATCGATTTGACGAAGCCGGGTGGGGCGGTGAAGTGGGTGTACCAGCCGAATCCGAGTGACAAGTCCGTCGGCATTGCGTGCTGTGACGTGGTGAATCGCGGCGCGACCTACGCCAACGGCCGGATCTACTTCAACACGCTGGATGCGCACACCGTCGCGGTCGACGCGAACAGCGGCAAAGAGATCTGGAAAGTGGCCGTGGGCAACATCGACATCGGCGAGACCGTGACCATGGCGCCGATCGTCGTCCACAACAAAGTGATCGTCGGCAACAGCGGCGCCGAGCTGGGCGTGCGCGGCTGGATCAAGGCGCTGGACGCGGGAAACGGGAAGGAGCTGTGGCGCGCGTACTCCACGGGTCCCGACCGCGACGTGTTGATCGGGCCCGCGTTCAAGCCCTTCTATCAGGATCAGCGCGGCGCCGACCTCGGCACCAAGACCTGGAGCGGCGAGCAGTGGAAACTGGGCGGCGGCACGGTCTGGGGGTGGATCTCCTACGATCCACAACTGAACCTGATCTACTACGGCACCGCCAATCCCGGCGTCTGGAATCCGGACATGCGGCCCGGGGACAACAAGTGGTCGCTCACCATCTTCGCGCGCGACCCCGATAACGGGGATGCGCGCTGGGCCTATCAGATGACGCCGCACGACGCCTGGGACTACGACGGCGTCAACGAAAATATTCTCGCCGACATTCAGGTGGATGGACGCGAACGCAAAGTGCTCGTCCATCCCGACCGCAATGGATTCGTCTACACGCTCGACCGCGAAACCGGGGAAGTGATCACGGCCGGCAAGTTCGTGTTCACCAACTGGGCGGACAGCATCAATCGCAAGACCGGCCGCCCGGCGGAGAATCCGGCGTTTCGCACCAAGGCGGGCGTGGTTACGCGAGGCATCTGTCCCTCCGCGACCGGCGGCAAGGACGAGCCGCCCAGCGCGTTCTCGCCGCAGACCGGGTGGTTCTACATCCCAAACACCAATGATTGCATGGACTACCAGGGCACGGAGGCCAACTACATCGCGGGCACGCCCTACGTCGGCGCCAGCGTGAAGATGTACGCAGGACCCGGCGGTCATCGGGGCGGGTTCAACGCGTGGGACGCGGCGACCGGGAAGGCCGTTTGGCACATCGACGAGAACTTCCCGGTCTGGAGCGGCGTGCTCGCCACGGCCGGCGGCGTCGTGTTCTACGGCACGATGGACGGCTGGTTCAAGGCCGTCGCTGCCAAGGACGGACATGAGCTATGGAAGTTCAAGGTCGGCTCCGGGATCGTCGGCAATCCCATCACGTACACGGGACCAGACGGGAAGCAGTACGTCGCGGTCTACTCGGGTATCGGCGGCTGGATGGGCGCGGTCGCATTCCCCGACGTGTCCACCGACGACCCCTACACGGCCCTCGGCGTCGCGGGCGCGATCCCCGACATCAAACAGGCGTCGGCGATGGGCGGAACGCTGTATGTCTTCGCTCTCTGATCTCGTTGCCGGACTCGCGCTGGTGGCGGTCGTCACCGGGACGATCGAGGGAACGGGTCATCACGGGATGTCGAGCCGCGCCGCACCGTCGATTCCCCGGGTGCTCGCCGTCTGTGCCGATCCCAACAACATGCCGTTTTCCAACGACAAGCTCGAGGGCTTCGAAAACAAGCTGGCTCAGCTCGTCGCCGCCGACATGGGGCTGACGGTCCGCTACACCTGGCTGCCGCAGCGGCGCGGCTTCGTGCGCAACACACTCCGGGCGCACCGCTGCGATGTGATCATGGGCGTGCCGTCGGGCTTCGAGCTCGCGCGTCCCACGGACCCCTACTACCGGTCCACCTACGTCTTCGTCACCCGCAAGAGCCGGCACCTCAACCTGCATTCGTTCGACGATCCGCGTCTCAGACGCCTGAAGATCGGGGTGCATGTGATCGGCGATGACTACGCGAACGTCCCGCCCGCGGCCGCACTGGCGCAGCGCCACATCATCCGCAACGTGGTCGGGTACAGCATCTACGGTGACTACTCGCAGCCCGATCCGCCCGCGCGCCTGATCGACGCGGTGGCGCGCGGTGACGTGGACGTTGCCGTCGTGTGGGGCCCGCTGGCGGGCTACTTCGCGCGTCGTGCCGGGGTCCCGCTCGACGTCCAGCCCGTCAGTCCCCAGGTCGACGTCCCCTTCCTGCCGTTCGTGTTCGACATCTCGATGGCCGTGCGCCGCGGCGACGACTCGCTGCGCGTGCGCCTCGAGACCGTGCTCGAGCGTCGGCAGCATGAAATCCGACAGTTGCTCGAGCAGTACGGCGTTCCCCTTCTGCCCTTGAAGGCCGAGAGTTGAGTATGCGGATGCTTCCGTGTTTCACGGCGATTGTCGTGGCGACCTTCTTCGTAACGTCGGGCGCACTGGCGCAGCAGCAGCAGCAGCACAAAAGCGCGAAGCCGGCGCCCCCGCCCCAGGCACCGCAGGCTGCCGCCGCCTCGCCTGATTCCACTCCGCGTGCAATCCGGATGGAGCAACCGCAGATGGGTCCGACGCCCGGTCCCGGCGCCGATACGGTGCCGGAGACGCCGAATCCATACGCCAAGGATCGCGCGGCGATGATGGAAGGGCGGCGCTTGTTCAACTGGTACAACTGCGCGGGGTGTCATGGCGATCACGCCGGCGGCGGCATGGGACCGAGCCTGCGCGACTCGACGTGGGTCTACGGCGGAACGGACGCGCGAATTTTCAACTCGATCTATCAGGGGCGCACCAAGGGCATGCCATCCTGGGGCGCCAAGCTGCCCGCCGATCAGATCTGGAAGATCGTGGCCTACATTCGTTCGCTGCGCACGGCCAACGAGCCGGAGAAGCCGTGACCACTACGGCTGGCCGCTGTGGGTCACAATCATCAACGGGAAGGCCGCGAGCGCCGCGATTACGATCATCCCGAAGAACACCCAGCCGAGGATGTGCTGGACGTTCTTCGTGGCATGCTCGCCCATGAGCGTGCGGTCGCGCGCGGACGTGAGAATCGGATAGTACGTGAGCGGCATCATGACCATGCCGAACATGATCGAGAAGTTGACGAGCGTCAGCGGCTTGATGCCCGTGATGGCGATGAAGAGCGCAACGATCAGCGTCCCCACCCACAGCGCTGTAAAAACGGGGGCATCCCTGGGCGGGATGTTCTTATCCCACTTGATGTCGTAGAACTGGCATACGTTGTAGCCGGCCGACAGGGCGGTCTCGACCGCGGCACTGGCGACGCAGGCGAGAATGCCGAGCAGCGCGATCTTCAGGGCCAGCTTGCCCATCGGCAGAGCGACGGGAAGGGCGGTAGTGGAGAGCTGATCCGGGAAGATTCCGTCAGGCAGGAAGACCACGGCCCCGAGGATCAGCAGCGCGCACGTGAGGAGCGAGCCGAGCACGATACCAGACGTTGAAACGATCGTATTCTCCGGCAAATCCTTGGCAGTCCAACCCTCCTCGATCGCGCCTGACGAGTAGAAGTGGACCTCGTACTCCATCAAGAGGGCGCTGAAAATACCCACTGCGAAGTAGGCGTACAGCAGAACGTCCTTGCTGCCGTGACCGGGCATTCGGGGCACGAGGCCGGCCGTAACGGCGCCCCAGTCGGGGTGCAGCTTCCACGCCGCGACGCCGAACACGATCATCATCAGGCCCGACAGTCCGAACGTCCGCTCGATCCACTGGAAATGGAGCAGCCAGACGAGGGCGCCGAGCACCAGGGTGGCGCCGACCAATGCGAACCGTTCATCGATTCCAAAGAACAGGTGCAGCACGATGGCGATCGCGCCCAGCTCGGCGGCGCACGTGATGAGATTCAGCAGATTGGAGCCGATCAGGGTCACCACGCCCAGGCGTTGGCCCAGCTGCTTTCGCACGACCGCAAAGACGGGCTTCTGCGCCACAGCCGCGACCCGCCCGCACATCTCCATGTAGAGGATGATGGCGACGGCGCCGAGCGCGATCGACCACATCAGCGCATAGCCGAAGCGCGCGCCGGCCTGCATGGTAAACACGATCTGCCCGAGGTCCACAAAGCCGCCCAGCGCCGTCATGATCCCGAGCGTGAGCTGCACGATTTTTTTCATTAGAGGAGCATTCGCGCGATGAAGCGCTCTTCCAGTCTGGCGGCGTCCGCCCGCAGGCGCTCCAATTCCGCCTCCGCGCCGGGCTCGGCACGCGCTTTCCCGAGCTGTTGCGCCAGCTCGTGCGACGCGCGGCGGAGATACTCCGCGTGCGCGTGCACGAACGTGGGCGTCGCATGTTTCGTCGCGATGATGCGGTCGAGCAGCGCCGTCTCCGCGTCGAGTGAATGGAGCTGCTTCCGCTCGCTGGCGAGCTGCTCGTGATCCATCACGGGAGATCGCGAACAGCCGAGGAGAAAGAGCAGCGCGAGCGCGAGCCCGCGCCTCATGTCCGCGGTGCCTCGCTCGAATGCGGCGCGATGAAGACGTCCGGAGAGCCCGGCGTGCGCGGCCGCTCGTGACAGGTGGGCAGGAGCAGTGTCGCGACGATCTGCAGCAGGATGATCAACGAAAACACCGTCCCGCCCATGACTCCGATCTGGGCCATGAAGCGGGTACGCTCGTGCGCTTCGCCTCGCCAGATTCCGCGCCCGGCAACGCCTGCGGCGACGGCGATCACCAAAGCTCCCAACGATACCAGCCGGGGCGCGAGCGGCGAGTGCACACGACAGACTTCATGGACCGCAAAGTAGCTCACGACCAGGCTGGCGAACCAGGCCGCGGGCGGGCCGAAGACGGCAAACCACAGCCCGGGGCTGCCGACGTCAGAAGAGGCGCGGCGAGACATAGAGCATGAAGTAGAGCGGCACCCAAATGAGCGCGACGAAGAACCAGTACATCACGGAGTCTGCGACGTCCGCGAAGTGGCGCTTGGACAGCGGTGCCCAGAGGAACAGGGCGAGAAACACGAGTGTCTCCCCGAAATCGAGGACGAGGAGCGTCGTATGGACGCCCACCGTGAACCACACAGTGGATCCGTAGGCGCTTGCGTCCCACCGGACCGGCAGCGCGTGCAGCTCCTGGGCCCGGAGCAGCACGATGATGGCCTCGATCACCACGCCGATCACCGACCACAGAATCACGGCACCGCGATCGAGACTCTTGGCGGCACGGCCGAGCAGCCACGCCGGGAGGAGACTGAGCAGCAACGCCGCGGTCAGGATCGTGCCGGCGACCAGGCTGGGAGGCGGCGTGCCCGAGGGCGGCCAATGGGGGCTGCGCCGGCTCAGATAGATGTACGCCATCGCGCACAGCAGCAGGCTCGAGCCCTCGATGAACATGAACCCGAACGTGCCCCACCACGTCGGCGACGCCGTCCCGAACCCTTCGCCCGGCAATTGCGAGACATCGACGGCGCGAGTGCGTTGGGTCATTCCGAGCCTCCCGCTTTGGGCCAGGCCCATACGATCAGCGGTGTTGCGGCGAGCAGGGAGCCCACGACCAGACCCCACGGCGTGAAGATGAGCATCACCAGCCCGATCGTCGTCCCGATCGCGGCCCAGAAAGTCCAGATCGTGGGACCGGGCAGCGAAAGGCGGCGGACCGGCACGGCGTCGAGTGTCGTCGTGAACAGCACTTCGCGTCGATCAGCACGCAGCCCCACCACGACGGAACGCTCGGACGGATCAGTCTGGCTCCAGAGCGGGTCGCGGTCCCATACCACGGGGATCGCCGGGAAATTGCCCGGAGGAGGCGGCGAGGTCGTCGCCCATTCCAGCGTGTCGGCCGCCCAGGGGTTGTCTCCCGCCGGGCTTCCGAAAAAGGCGCTGAGCACCAGGTTGGCGACGGTGACGAGCACGCCCAGCGCCAGGATGTAGGCGCCGATCGTCTCGAGGAAATTGAGGTTGCCCCAGCCGCTGGACGCGAGGTAGGTGTACACGCGTCGCGGCATGCCATGCAGGCCGAGGATATGCATCGGGAAGAACGTGAGGTTCTGTCCGATGAACAGCAGCGCGAACGCCCAGCGTCCCGCGGTTTCGGACGTCAATCGTCCCGTGGCCTTGGGGTACCAATAGATCAGCGCGCCCATCAGCGGGAAGACCGCGCCGCCGATCAACACATCGTGCAGATGGCCGACGACGAAATAGCTGTCGTGCGCCTGCAGGTCGAACGGCACGGAGGCGAGCATGACACCGGTCAACCCGCCTCGAACCAGAATGAAGAAAAACCCGAGCACGAACAGCAGCGGCGCGCGCCACTGCGGTCGTCCGCTCCACAGCGTCGCGATCCAGCAGAACAGCTGAATCGCGGTGGGAATGGTGACGATCAGCGACGACGCGCTGTAGAAGCTCAGGCCGAGCTGCGGCAAGCCGACCGCGAACATGTGATGCACCCAGACGCCGAAGCTGATGATGCCCGTGGCGATGGTGGCGAACACGATCGCCGTGTACCCGAACATCGGGCGCCGCGAAAACGTCGTGACGAGATGCGAGACGATGCCGGTGCCCGGCAGGAAAATGATGTAGACCTCGGGATGGCCGAACAGCCAAAACAGGTGCTGCCACAGCACCGGATCCCCACCGTTGCGCTCGTCGAAGAACCGCGTGTCCACCAGCCGGTCCGCGGCCAGAAAGAAGCTCGCGGTCGCCACCGTCGTCATCGCGAACACCACCATGAACGACGTGACCAGGATGCTCCACACAAACAGCGGGATGCGCTCGAGCGACATCCCCGGCGCGCGCTGCTTGAAGATCGTGATGATCAACGTCACCGCGACGCACAGCATGGAGATCTCGGTGAACGTGATCGTCTGCGCCCAGATGTCCGAGCCCTTGGTCGGATCGAACGTCAGCTCGGATAGCGGGGTGTAGCTGAACCAGCCCGCGGGCGGCCCGTTGCCGGTCAGCAGTCCACTATAGAGGAAGAGGCCGCCCAGCAGGTACACCCAGTACGAGTAGGCGACGAGCCGCGGGAAGATAAGGTTGCGGGTTCCGATCATCAGCGGGACGAGATAAACCCCGAGCCCCATCATCGCGGGCACGGCGAACAGAAACATCATCGTCGTGCCGTGCACGGTGAAGAACTGATTGTAGAGCTGCGGCGACAGCAGATGATTGTCGGGCCGCATGAGCTGCGTCCGCATCGTCAGCGCGAGCGCCCCACCCAGCGCGAGAAAGAGCAGCGCCGTCGCGATGAAGCGCAGACCAATCGACTTGTGGTCGACGCTCGTAAAGAATCCGGCGACCCCGCGCGGCGATGCCCACGTCCGCGCGAACGTCTCCTCGTGCGGCGGCAGCGGGGCGGGAGCACGTGTCGCGGTCACCGCAGCGTGCCCAGGTAGTCGACCAGCGCATTGAGGTCGCCGCCGCTCACGAGGTTCGCCGGCATTCGGTTGCCCGGTTTCGGCCCCTGGGCATTCGCAATCCAGGCAGCGAGCTCGGCGCGTCGATTGGGAAGCGTCCCGGCCGCGAGCGTCATGCGGCTTGCGATGTGCGTGAGGTCCGGCGCTACACTGCCACCCGTCGCCGCTCCCCGAATCGTGTGACAGAAGGGACAGGCCGCGGTCCGGAAGACTTCCTGGCCCCGCGCGACATTGGGTGGGGGCGTCGGCGCGTCCCGCATCTCGTTGGCGTACCAGCCGGCGAAACTGTCGGCGGGCTGTGCGATGATCAGCAACATCATCTTCGCGTGCTGCGCGCCGCAGTACTCCGCGCACGGCGCCCGATAGACGCCGGGCTTATCGGCCTGAATCACGAACTCGCTGGAGTAGCTGGGAACGAGATCGGATTTTCCGTGCAGGCTCGGCGCCCAGAAGCTGTGGATGACATCACTTGATTCGAGCGTCAGCACGACGGGACGTCCCAGCGGGATGTGCAGCTCGTTGGCGGTGGTGACGCGGTACGGTGGGGTCTTCTGCTCGTACTGGATTTCCCACCACCATTGCCGCCCGATCAAGCGAACGCGGACGGTATCGGGCGTCGCCGCCCGCGGGGTCTCGATGCCGCGCCCCGTCGAATAGTCCACCACGCCCAGGACCAGCAGCGCGACCGCGCTCAGTCCCAGTGCGCCGCTGACGACGTTCCGGTGCCGGCGCGTGAGCTGCGGATCTACATCGCGCTCGCCGAGACCATGCGGCCGAAGCAGGGCCACGGTCAGTGAGCCGAGCACCGCGAGCCACACGAGCGCGGCGACGCCGAAGAAGATCCAGGCAAGATGCGCGATCGCCGCAGCCTGCGGTGACGCGGGCCCAAGAACCGAATGCGCCTCTTGCATGTGGAACTACTGCTACACCGGCGCCCGTATCAAGCCTCAACCTTTAGGGTGTTGCAACCCTGCGACACGTCCGGAATTGATCCCGCGGGTATACAGGGTGAAACCATCATCCTCTCGGGGGAAGCGTATGCGTCCGGCTGGCCTCATCGGAGTTCTGCTGATTGTTTTCGGCGCGATCGTCCTCGTGCTGCGCGGCGTCTCGTATGTCAAAGACAAGGACAAGACGGACTTAGGCATTGCTACCGTCACCACGGAGCGGCGTGGATTCATTCCCCCGTGGGTCGGCGGCGTGGCGCTGCTGGCCGGCGTTGTGCTGTTGTTCGCGGGCCGGCGCACCGGCACACCACCGATCTAACTGTTGGGGCTCCGGACGCTCGAGAACCAGGGGCGCAGCAACCGCGCCCCTGGATTATTTTTCTACGACCTCTCATGACCACACCAATGGCCGCTGAACTTCTGTCCACCGGGATCCAAGGCCTCGACGATGTGTTGCAGGGCGGCCTCGCCGCCGGCGGTCTCTACGCCGTGGAAGGCGATACGGGGGCCGGAAAGACGACGTTGTGCCTGCAGTTTCTCATGGCCGGCCGCGAACGGGGTGAGGCAGGGCTCTGCGTCACGCTCTCCGAATCCGCCGATGATCTGCGCAGCATGGCACGGTCGCACGGGTGGGACCTCGAGGGGATCGAGATTCTGGAGCTGATCCCGTCGGATGCGATCTCCTCCGAGGGCCACTACACGATGTTTCATCCGTCGGAGGTTGAGCTCACCGAAACGACGCAGGCGATCCTCGCGGCCGCCGAACGCATCAAGCCCCGGCGCGTGGTGATCGACTCCATCGGCGAGCTCCGGCTGCTCGCGCAGTCGTCGCTGCGCTATCGCCGCCAGGTCCTGGCGCTCAAGCAGTTCTTCAACCGGCTCGGGGCCACGTTCCTCATGGTGGACGACCCCCGTGCCGAGGTCGCGGACCTCGCCATCGCGAGCATTGCGACGGGAATCATCACGCTCGATCGCGAAGCTACGGAGTACGGCGACTTCCGGCGGCGGCTGCAAGTCCTCAAGATGCGCGGGCGGCACGTGCGGGAAGGTTACCACGACTGCCGTATCCTGCGCGGCGGACTGGTGGTCTATCCCCGCCTCGTCGCCGCCGAGCACGTGACCTCCTACTCCCGCGAGAACATCAAGAGCGGGCTGACGCAGCTCGACGCGCTGTTGGGCGGCGGTCTCGCGCGCGGTACCAGCTCGCTGTTCTTGGGACCCGCCGGCACAGGGAAGTCATCAATCGCCGCGCAATACGCCCGCGCCGCGGCGACGCGCGGCGACCATGCGGCGATTTTCCTGTTTGACGAATCCATCGCCACGTTTCTGGAGCGTTCGGCGGGCCTCGGTTTCGACGTGAAGCCGCTGGTTGAGTCGGGCAAGCTCATGCTCCGGCAGGTCGATCCCGCGGAGCTGACCGCCGGGGAATTCGCTCATCTGGTGCGCACCACCGTCGAACAGTTCGATACGCGCATCGTCGTCATCGACAGTCTCACCGGCTACCTCAATGCCATGCCGAGCGAGAAGCTGCTGGCGCTGCACTTGCATGAGCTGCTCGCCTACCTCGGCGGGAAAGGCGTCAGCGCCATCATGTTGATGGCGCAGCACGGTCTCGTCGCGGCGGGCGGTGAGACGCCGGTCGACGCGAGTTACCTTGCCGACACCGTCGTGTTGCTGCGGTTCTTCGAGGCGCGGGGCGAGGTCTGCATCGCGATCTCCGTCATCAAGAAACGCACGGGCAGACACGAGCGGACGATTCGCGAGCTGCGCTTCGAGCGCGGAACCATCGTCGTCGGCGAACCGATCACCGACTTCGTTGGCGTATTGTCGGGAACGCCGCAGCGCGCGGATGCGGAGGTTCCAGTTCCGCGGGTGCGCGGTCCGGAGCGGCGCCGCGCGCGCCGGAGCTGAGATGAAGGAGCGGTTGCTGCTGCTGGCTCCCACGCCCCGCGATGCCGAGCTCGGGCGCGCCATCCTCGCGGAAGCCGGGTTGAACGCCCTCGTCTGCCGCGATTTCGAAGAGCTCTGCCGCGAGATGGCCGCGGGCGCGGGCGCGATCCTGCTCACCGATGTCTCGCTCAACAAGGACGATCCAGAGCGCCTCGCGGGCGCGCTCCGGCAGCAGCCCGCATGGTCCGACATTCCCATCATCCTGCTGTCCCCGCTGGGCGCCGATTCGCCCGCGGCCGTGTGGGCGATGGAAATGCTCGGCAATGTGACCGTGCTCGACCAGCCGGTCCGCGTCATGACGCTCGTCAGCACGCTGCGGACGGCAGTCAAGGCGCGCCAGCGGCAGTATGAGCTGCGCGATCGTCTGGACGCGTTGCATCAGGCCGACCGGCAAAAGGACGAGTTTCTCGCAACCCTGTCCCACGAGCTGCGCAATCCGCTTGCCCCCATTCGGAATGCCCTGCACGTGCTGCGGCTCGCGGGCGACGATCCGCAGACGCGAGCGCGCGTCCTCGACACGATGGAGCGGCAGACCGGACATGTGATCCGCCTCGTGGACGATCTGCTGGAGCTGTCGCGGATCAACGAGGGGCGCATCGTGCTCCGCAAGGAACGCGTCAAGCTCACATCGGTCCTGCGCAGCGCGCTCGAGTCGAGCGCGCCCATCGTCGAAGCGGCGGGGCACGAGCTCGTCGTGACCGAGCCGCCTGCCGAGTTGCTGCTCCATGCCGATCCGGTGCGGTTGATTCAGGTGATCGCGAACCTGCTGAACAACGCCGCGAAGTACACCGACCGCGGCGGACGCATCGTGATCAGTGCGCAGGCCGAGGGATCCGAGGCCGTCATCCGGGTGCGCGACACCGGTGTCGGAATTCCGGCCGACATGCTTGACCGCATTTTCGACATGTTCGTGCAGGTCGAACTGCCGCCGGATCGGACCCGGCAAGGTCTCGGCATCGGACTGACGCTCGTGAAACGACTGGTCGAGCTCCACGGCGGGACTGTCGTCGCCCACAGCGAAGGCCCGGGGTTGGGAAGCGAGTTCATCGTGCGCCTGCCCGCGTTCGCGGACCAGCGTGTCCCGCCGGTGCACAGACAAAGAGGCGGAGTCGCGGCACCGGCCGCTGGAACAGAGCGGCGCAAGAGCGACCTCCCGCGGTTTCGGATTCTGGTTGTGGATGACCACCACGACGCCGGCGAGAGCCTCGCGACGCTACTCCGTCTGCTCGGACATCAAGTCCGAGTGGCCTACGACGGCATGGCGGGACTCGAAGCCGCGCGGGTATTTCGGCCGCAGGTGGCACTGCTCGATATCGGCATGCCGGGGATCGACGGGATCGAGCTGGGCAAGCACCTGCGGCGCGAGCCGGAATTGGACGATATGCTCATGATCGCGCTCACGGGATATGGACGGGATGAGGATCGGCGGCGCTCGAGCGAAGCGGGATTCAACGCGCATCTGGTCAAGCCGGTGGACATCGCCGCGCTGAACGGAATGATCGCGAAACACGCCCTCCGGCTCGAAGCGCAGTTCGCGTGACCCTGCGGGTCCCGACGTTCTTCAAGCTCTTCTGGGCCGCCATCAGCGGGTGGTCGAAGGACAATGTCCCTCGGCTCGGCGCGTCGCTCGCGTACTACACGCTGTTCGCGGTAGGCCCGATCCTGGTTATCGCGATCGCCATTGCCGGCGCGTTTTACGGCGCCGACGCAGTCCGCGGGCAAATCGTGGGTGAAATCGGCGGCCTGATCGGTCAGCAAGGCGCCGAGGCCGTGCAGTCGATCCTGCAGAGCGCGCATCAGAACAAGACGGGAAGCGTTGCCGTCGTGATCGGCACGATCACCCTCATTCTCGGGGCGAGCGGCGCCTTCCTCGAGCTGCAGCACGCGCTCAACACGATCTTCCGCGTAAAGACCGATCCGAAGAAATCCGGGCTGGAGCGTCTCATCCTGAGCCGGCTGCGCTCATTTGGACTGGTGATTTCGATCGGCTTTCTGCTGCTCGTTTCACTGATTGTGAGCGCCGCGCTGAGCGCGCTGGGCGCGCGGATTCAACACAGCAACATCGGAGGACCCGCACTCCTGCAGGGCATCAACATCGTCCTCTCACTCGTCGTGATGGCGCTGCTGTTCGGACTGATCTACCGCCTGCTGCCGGATGTGCGGCTCGCGTGGCGCGATGTATGGATCGGCGCCTTCGTCACCTCGGTGCTCTTTTCCGTGGGCAAATTCCTGATCGGGCTCTACCTGGGACACTCCGGAGTCGCCTCGAGTTACGGCGCGGCGGGCTCGATCGTCGTGCTGCTGATCTGGGTGTACTACTCGGCGCAGATCATCCTGCTCGGGGCGGAATTCACACGCGTCTACGCCGAGTCGCGGCGTGGCGCGCCGCCGCCGCCGAATCACCTGGCGCGCCGCGATCCCGACGCGCACCCGTCGGCTCCCCCGACGCCGGCATAACTCCATCGGGTTAATGCCAACGATGCAGGAACTCCGCACTCCTACCGGTGTCTCCATCGTTCATGGCAAAGTGCGAAGTCTGTGGTAACGACTATTACCTCTCATTCGACGTCGTCCGCGATGGGACCAGTTACACCTTCGACAGCTTCGAGTGTGCGATCCACAAGCTCGCCCCGACCTGTGATCACTGCGGTTGCAAGATCATCGGACACGGGATCGAAGCGGACGGGACGTTCTACTGCTGCGCGCACTGTGCGCGCGAAAGTGGCGTCAACGCCGTCGCGGATCACGCCTAAAAAAACGGAGGACACATGCCAAGATATGGAGGAGCGGCCAGCCGGCGCGTCGCGAGCGCCATGCGGCGCCGCAAGCGCGGGACGCTTCGCAGCGGCCGCGGCGGCAAGGGCGGACGCGTAAAAAGTCGCAAGCAAGCGATCGCCATCGGGCTCTCGGAAGCCCGCAGCAAAGGAGCCAAGGTCCCGCGCAAGCGCGGATCGCGGCGGTAGGTCCTTGACAGTCATCGAGCCGGGACCCGTTCTTAAAGGGGTCCCGGCAGATGCGGAGCCGCTGATTCCCTCACGCGATCAGACATCGCCGTTCGCTCCACTCCCACCTCAGGAGCTGCTCGCGGCGATCGTCGCGTCCTCGGACGACGCCATCATCAGCAAGACGCTCGACGGCATCATTACGTCGTGGAACCGCGGTGCCGAGCGTCTGTTCGGCTACACCGCGGCCGAGGCGATCGGCCGGTCCGTTCTGCTGATCATTCCGGATGACCGCAAGAGCGAAGAGGAGATGATTCTTTCCCGGCTGCGCCGGGGTGAGCGCACTGATCACTTCGAAACCGTCCGCGTCACAAAGGACGGACGCCTGCTCGACATATCGCTGACCATTTCTCCGATCTGCGACGAGGCCGGACAGCTGATCGGCGCGTCCAAGGTCGCGCGCGACATCACCGACGAGAAGCGGACGCAGCGTGAGCTCCGCGAGGCCGACCAGCGCAAGAACGAGTTTCTCGCCCTGCTCGCGCACGAGCTGCGGAACCCGCTCGGACCCGTCCGCCACGCCGTAAAGATCCTGCGCGCCCGGACGCCCAGTCCTGAGGAGCTGCAGTGGGCGACCAGTATCATCGACCGCCAGACGGAGCACATGACTCGCCTGGTGGAGGACTTGCTGGACGTGGCGCGGATCACGCGCGGAACGATCGAGCTGCGGCGGGAGCGCGTCGACGTGGCGACGGTTCTCAACGCCGCGGTCGAAGCGAGCGCCGTGCTGGTCCAGCGCGCGCGCCATGAGTTGATGGTGTCACCGCCGGCCGAGCCGCTGGTCGTCGAGGGCGATCCGACACGCCTGATCCAAATCGTCACCAATCTTCTCGACAATGCCGCGAAGTACACTGATCCGGGCGGCCGGATCTGGCTGTCGGCCGAGCGAGAGGGCGACGACGCGGTCATCCGCGTACGGGACAGCGGGATCGGCATCAGCCCCGAGCTCTTGCCGAGGATCTTCGACATGTTCACGCAGGCGGGGATGGCGCCGGAGCGGGCACAGGGCGGGCTTGGCGTCGGGCTTTCCCTGGTCGAGCGGCTCGTGAAGCTCCACGGCGGCACGGTATCGGCCTACAGCGGCGGCCCCGGCCAGGGCAGCACCTTCACGATCAGGCTCCCGGCACTGGCGCCACAGCGCTCCGCGGCGGCGGAGCGTCTCCCCGAGTTCCGGACCAACGGGCGGCGCTGCCGCGTCCTCGTCGTAGACGACAATGAAGATTCGGTCGAAAGCCTGGCCATGCTGCTGCGGATGCTGGGTCACGAGGTCACGACTGCGGAGGATGGCGAGCGTGGACTCCAGGTGGCGGACGAGTTCCGGCCGGGTGTGGCCATTCTCGACATCGGTCTGCCCAAGGTGAACGGGTACGACCTCGCGAAGCGGATCCGGGAGCGGGCCTGGGCGCGCGACATCGTCCTCGTGGCGCTGACCGGCTGGGGACAGGAGCAGCACCGGCGTCGGTCGGCGGAATCGGGATTCAATCATCACCTCACCAAACCGGTCGAGTTCGACGTGCTGCAGCAGATTCTTGCCGAGGCGGACACCTGCGTGCCGAATCCGGACACCGCCACGCGCTGACACCGGTTCGGGCGTTCGCTATCTTCTCCGCACCATGACCCACACCACCAGTGTATCCCTGCCGCCGGCCGACGTTTTGGCGCGCGCCAAGTCGTTCTTCGCCGAGCGCGTGCCTGCCAACGCCGCCTTCGTCGAAAAGGAAGGTCCAAACTTTCTGAATCTGCGCGGGCAGGGCGGCGAGGAGCTCGTGATCAGCGCGTGGCAGGATAAGGCGGTCACACGCGTTCGCGCTTCGACGCTGTTTTTTGATCAGGCAATCGACCGATTCTTCTCGACGCTTCCGCTGGCGTCCGGCGTCGAGGTCGCGTGACTCCGGACGCTGTTGCCGAGCGCTTTCCGGTGCGCGTGATGGTGACGAGCGTGTGGGAGACCGTTTCGGTCCAGGTCGATGATGGCACCACGGTCGGACAATTGAAGCATGAGGCGCTTCGGGCGGCGCTGAAGACCACCCGTGACGAACAGGCGTACGTGGTCAAGTTCCGTGGCGCGCCCATTCTCGACGAGTCCACCACGTTGCGCGCGCTCGGTGCGGTGCCGAACGCCCCCTTCATCGTGCTGCCAGGACGGCGGCAACCGGTCCGATGAGCAGCTACGGGTTCACTCGCGGGATGACGATTTTCGCCGTCGGCTTTCTGTTACTGAACGCGGCGCTGCTGTTCATCGTCGATCGCTACGTTCTCGCCACGGTGTTCACTGGAGCAGCCGTACTGGTTGTGATCGGCTGGTTCTGGTATCGCCGAGTGATGCGCGAGCTGGATCAGGATCGGAAAGACATCAAACGCGAAGTGGAATCGCTGCGCGATCTGTTGCACACCCACCATCTGAATTAGTGTCCACCGCAGTCGTCTGGAATCTCGCGTGCCGGCATCACTACGCTGGCGCGGGACACCCCGAGCGTCCCCAGCGATTTGAAGCGGTGCTCGAAGCGCTGCGGCGGCCGGAGCTCGCCGGCCACGTGCGGTGGGTCGAGGCGCCTGCGGCGACGCGCGCGGCGATCGAGCGCGTGCATCCGGCCGAGTACATCGACATGCTCGAAGGCCTGGCAGCGCGGAGCGATGGGGGGGGCGGGGGGGACGCGCTCGACGCGGACACGTTCCTGGGTCCGCGGAGCTGGGAGAGCGTGCTCGCCTCGGCGGGCGTCGCGCTCGCGGCGGTCGAACAGGGCATGGAGCAGGGGCGGGCATTCGGGATCACGCGGCCGCCGGGTCATCATGCCCTGGCCGAGCGCGCGATGGGGTTCTGCTTCCTGAACAACGTCGTGCTCGCCGCGCGTCATGCGCAGGCACTCGGCTGTGCGCGCGTGTTGATCGTGGATTGGGACGTGCACCACGGCAACGGGACGCAGGCGCTCGTCGAGCGCGATCCCTCGGTCCGGTTCGTCTCCATGCATCAGCATCCGTGGTATCCGGGGACCGGAGCGGCCGACGAGCGCGGCGTCGGCAATGTCTTCAACATTCCGCGGCCGGGCGGGCTGCCGCGTGCCATCTATGCGCGCGATTTCCTCGCCGGCGTGGACGCCGCGCTGACGAGCTGGTCGCCGGACATCCTGCTCATTTCGGCCGGGTTCGATTCGCTCGCGGGCGATCCGCTCGGCGAATTCACACTCGAGCCTGAAGACATCACTCAGTGGACCCACAGCTTGCGCGAGCGCATGGGCACGCGGCCCGTCGTCGGAGTGTTGGAGGGCGGGTATCGACTCGATCTGCTCGCCGCCGGTGTCGTGGCGCACGTGGCCGCGCTATCTTGACGCTGTGACAGTCACGAGCGCTCCCTCGCAGCCGCCACAGGCCTCGACAAATTGGCCCGCGAGCCTCTATCGCCGGCCCGACGGCACACTGGAGCAGGACATCGCGCCGCCGCGGCTCCGTGAGATCGTGCAGAGCGGTGAAGGGGAGCTGTGGGTCGACATCGACAGCGCGAACATGCACCAGCACGCGCTGCTCGAGAAAGTCTTCGCCTTCCACCCGCTCGCGATCGAAGACACCCTGTCGCCCGGCACGCGCGTCAAGTATGAGGAATACGACCGCTATGTATTCGTCGTCATGGCGGTGATTCGGTTCGACGAGGGCACGCCGGAGCCATGGGATCTGGCGACGTCGAACCTGTACTTCTTCCTGGGCAAGAACTACCTCGTCACGGTCCACGGGCTGCCGTCCAAGAGCTGTGCCACGGTGCGCGAGCGGCTGATGCGCAGTCCCGAGCTGATGGCGCGCGGCGCCGAGATGATGATGCACAACATCATCGACCAGTCGGTGGACGCGTACTTCCCGATGGTGGAAGAGCTGAACGTGCTCGTCGATGGACTGGAAGAGCGGTTGTTCGAGCAGTTCGATGAAAAGCTGATCCACGAGATCTTCAAGGCGAAGCGCGCCGCCTTCGGGCTGCGCCGTCACGTCGGACCGCTGCGCGAAGTCCTCAACATCCTCACGAACCGTCCCTGCGCCTACATCCGTCCGGAAACGCAGCTCTACTACCGCGATATCTACGATCACACCATCCGGATCACCGAGTCGGTGGACACCGTCCGCGACCTGCTCGCCGGCGTGCTCGAGACCTATCTCTCGCAGACGTCGAACCGGATGAACAGGGTGATGAAGCAGCTGTCGATCGTGGCGACGATCGCGCTGCCGCTGGTCGTGGTGGGCGGAATCTTCGGAATGAACTTCAGCCGCATGCCCCTGACGCACGATCCGTGGGGGTTCTGGGCCGCTCTCATCACCATGGCGGCCGTCTCCGGCGTCATCGTCTGGTGGCTCAAGCGACAGCAATGGCTCTGAAGCTCTTCGTCGAACAGGCCACGATCACCACGCGCCATCCGTTTGCCATCGCGCGGGGCTCGACGAACGGATACAAGCGTGCCTGGGTTCGCCTGGTGGATGCCGACGGCCAGGAGGGATGGGGAGAAGCCGATCCGTCGTCGTTCTACGGGGAATCGCTCGACACCGTTCTCGCGGCGTTCGAGCGGCTCAAGTCGCATCTGCCCGAGGATCCGTTCGATCTCGAGGCTGCGGAGGCGCGTTGGGAGAAGGCGCTCCCCAGGAATTGGGCCGCGCGCGCCGCGCTCTCCGCGGCGTTGCACGATCTGGTCGGCAAGAAGATGGGCCAGCCGCTCTGGCGGTTGTGGGGGCTCGACGCGAAGCAGGCGCCCGTCTCGTCGTTTACGATCGGGCTCGATACCAATGAAAAGATCGCGGCCAAGGTCGAAGAGGCGGAGCAATACCCGATTCTCAAGATCAAGCTCGGTACCGACCGCGACGAAGAGATTCTCAAAACCATTCGCAAGGCGACCGACAAACCGATTCGCGTCGATGCGAACGCCGGCTGGAACGTCCAGCGCGCGAAGCAGATGATTCCTGCGCTGAAGGACTGCGGCGTCGAGTTTCTGGAGCAACCGCTCGTCCCCGATGACCTGGACGGTCTCGCCGAAGTACGAAAGTTCGCGACCAAGCACCAGATGCCCGTGGTGGTGGACGAGAGCTGCCTGGTGGCGGCCGACATTCCGAAGCTCGTCGGCCGCGCCGATGGGATCAACATCAAGCTCGCCAAGTGCGGGTCGCTGCGTGAGGCGCTGCGCATGATCGCCACGGCGCGCGCGCACGGCATGCTGGTGATGGTCGGCTGTATGATCGAAACGTCGCTCGGCATCACGGCGGCGGCGCACTTCACGCCGCTGGTGGATGCGGCCGATCTGGACGGCGCCGCGTTGACCGTGGACGATCCCTTCCGCGGCGCGACGATCGAGCGGGGCCAGATCCGCCTTCCCACGGAGCCCGGTCTCGGCGTTCGCCGCAAATGACGGCGCCGCGCTACGCCGCGGTCGTCCTCCCCGTCCCGGTAACCCGCTCCTACATCTACGAAGTCCCGGACAGCCTGGCGGAACGCGTCGTCCCCGGTGCCCGCGTCGTCGTGCCGCTGCAGCGCCGCAGCGTGGTGGGCATCGTGACCGAGCTCGACGTCGAGCACCCTCCCCAGGGGGTCACGATCAAGGCTCTGTCGGCGGCGCCCGACGCCGAGCCGGCGATCTCGCCCGCGCTGCTCGACCTCGCCCGCTGGATGTCCGACTACTACGGAGCCCCCTTGGGCCTCGCCTTGCGGGCGATTCTGCCGGGTCCGCTCTGGAGTGTCGCACGCCCGGCCGGTCCGGCGCCTGCCGCCGAGCGGTTGTTGGTGCTGACCGGCAACGGCCTCGAGTCGCTGATCGAGCGCGAGCGGCGCTTCAAGCGCGCGCCGAAGCGCCGCGCGGTCTATGAGACCGTGGAAGCGCTCGGCGGATCTGCTCCGGTCTCACATCTCGTCCGCCAGCTGAAGCTCTCCTCCAGCGCGCTCGACGGTTTGGTGAAGCAGGGGCTGGCCCGCATCGAGCGCGTGCCGGAGGTGCGCGATCCGTTCGCCCGCCTGTCTTCCCCGCCACCACCCACCCTCACCGATGATCAGCGCCGGGTGGTGGATGGGATTCTGGCCAGCGAGCTCCACCAAGCCGCGCTGGTCCATGGCGTCACGGGATCGGGGAAGACCCTCGTGTACCTGGCCGTCCTTCGCAGCGTCGTAGCATCGGGCCACGGCGCTATCCTGCTGGTCCCGGAGATCGCGCTGACGCCCCAGACTGTCGCGCGCGTGCGCGGGGTGTTTGGAAACCAGGTTGCCGTGCTGCATTCGGGACTCTCCGACGGCGAGCGCGCTGACGCGTGGCGCGCGCTGCAACGCGGCGAGCGATTGGTGGCGGTAGGGCCGCGCTCCGCCGTATTCGCGCCAGTGCAACGCCTGGGCGCGATCGTCGTGGATGAAGAGCATGAGCCGAGCTACAAGCAGGGCTCCGCGCCGCGCTACCATGCGCGCGACGCGGCGGCGGTCCGGGCGCGCCTCGAAGGGGCCCGGCTCATCCTGGGCAGCGCCACACCGTCGCTCGAGACGCTCGACCTCGCCGCGCAAGGCAAGATTGCCACATTCGCGCTGCCTGCCCGTGTCGGCGCGCGCCCGCTGCCACCCGTCGAGATCGTCGATCTCCGGAGTACGCCGCGGGTTGCCGAGGCGGGGGCGATCGCCTGGAGCGAAGCACTGGACTCCGGCATCGCGGGCGCGCTGGAGCGGGGCGAGCAAGTCATCCTGCTGCTCAATCGCCGCGGCTTTGCCACATTCGTGCAGTGTCCGGCCTGCGGCAATGTGCCGAATTGCCCCAACTGCGCGATCGCCCTCACCGTGCATCAGACGCCTCCCGCGATGCGCTGCCACTACTGCGGGTACGAGAAACCGATTTCGGAAATCTGCGAGGTGTGTGGCCACGCAACGCAGCGGCTCCGGGGACTAGGCACGCAGCAGCTCGAGCACTTCATCGGGATGCGCTATCCGAAGGCGCGGATCGCGCGCATGGACCTCGATACGACCTCGAGCAAGTGGGCGCACCACCACATTCTGGAGCGTGTCGCCCGAGGCGAAGTGGACATACTCCTCGGCACCCAGATGATCGCCAAGGGGCTCGACTTTCCGAATGTGACGGTGGTCGGCGTCGTCGATGCCGACACGGGCCTGCATTTTCCCGACTTTCGGGCCGGCGAGCGCACGTTTCAGCTCGTGGCGCAAGTGGCGGGGCGAGCGGGGCGCGGCCCCCGCGGCGGCCGGGTCTTCGTGCAGACCCGCGCGCCGGATCATCACGCGATACGGGCCGCCGCGGCGCATTCCGTCTCGCAGTTTGCGGCGGCGGAATTGCCGCTGCGTTCGCCGCCCAATCCCGCCTATCCGCCGCACATCGGGCTCGTCCGTTTCGTCATTTCGACGGCGGACCACGCACGCACGGCGGACCTTGCCGAGAAGGTCGCCGCCTGGCTCAGAAGGGCGGCAACGGAGCGGCTCGAGGGAATGCTGACGGTGCTCGGCCCCGCACCCTGCCCGCTCATGCGCCTGAAGGGAAAATGGCGCTGGCACGTGCTCGCCAAGTCGACCGAGCCGCGCGCCCTGGGCCGAGTCGTGCGCGCGTGGCGGGCCAGAGCCCATCGGGGCGGAGCGGTGATCGTCGATCGCGATCCACAGTCGCTCTTGTGAAAGCCAATTCATTCCGGGTATTTTGACCGGCCTGTGAGTCGTCCTCGGTTTCAGTACCGACCACCCAACTTTGCAGCCGCGCCACTCGCGACCGCGCCCGACGCGCGGTTCACGCCCGCACCAGCCGACGGCGTCCTCCCCGACGGTTTTTTTTCGACCACCAACCTTCCCACGTACGTAAAGCTTCCCGGCGGCGACTGGCGCAGGCCGCGCCTGCCGCGCATGGACTGCGTCATCGTTCAAGCAGGCGCCGAAGATCTGGTCGTCACCGAGCCGCGGCGCGTGCGGAGCGGGGACAAGGTTGCGGTCGGAGCCGCCGAGGACGGCAGCGAAGGTATCTTCGTACATGCCGAAGGCTTTCTCGGCCGCACGCACAGCCCCAATGAGTTCCGCTTCATGGCCGCGGAAGTCTCGCGCGAGCGGCCGGTGGATTACGGGGTGCTCGCCCAGCTGCTGGGCGAGGAAAAGCAGCGCGGCGGCAAGATCCTGTGGGTGATCGGGCCTGCGCTCGTGCACGCCCGCGCGCGCGAGGACATGATCTGGTTCATCGAGAACGGCTACTGTCAGACGCTACTCGGTGGCAATGCCGTGGCGGTGCACGATCTCGAGGCCGCCATTTTCGGCACGACGCTGGGGATGTCCAGCTCCGGCGAAAGCGTTGAAGGGGGTCACGGACTCCACATGCGGGCGATCAACGCGATCCGGCGCGCGGGCTCGATCGAGAAGGCGGTGGGCCAGCGGATCGTGAAGAGCGGCATCATGCATGCCCTCGTCACGAACCGCGTTCCGTATGTGCTCGCGGGATCGATCCGCGACGACGGTCCGTTGCCGGGCGTCCTAGCCGATACGCTCGCGGCGCAGGATGCGATGCGCGCCCATACCGCGAGCGCGACGTTCGCGATCTTTGTGGCCACGGCGCTGCACGCCATCGCGGTGGGGAACATGCTCCCGGCGTTCGTGGACACCGGCGTGACCGACGACATCCGGCCGCTCACAACGATCTGCGTGGACCAGACCGAATTCGTGGTGACGAAGTTGCGTGATCGTGGCACACATCAGGCCTACGGCGTCGTCACGAACGCGCAGGATTTCATGCACGTGCTGCGCTTCTACATCGAGCGATGGCAACAGGCGACTCCGGTCGCGACCCCGGCCCGGTCTTCCCGCTAGCGGCGCCCCCCGGGCCCGGTCAGGGCGCCGGCTGGGCGAAGCTCGCGGCCGCGGTCGAGGCGCAGGTGCCTCCCGCGGAGATCGAGACTATTTATCTGTTTCGGCCGATCAAGCGTGAGGGGAAAGAGTGGGGCACCGCGGTGGTGACGCGGAAGGCGCCAGACGGACGGTTGCGCGTCTACACGGCGAAGTACATGCTGATCGTCCGCGGGAAAGAGCGCGGCCAGTCGAAGATCGAAGTCGAGGAGGTCGCGCTGAGTCCCGCCGCCGTGCTGGCGCAGGTCATGCAGGCGACGGTGGATCGTGGCGGGGATTCCGAGCCGCCGGTCGAGCTGAGTCCCGCGGTCTGGTACGAAGGGAGGTAGTTCCGAGTTGATTGACGCGAGAATGTTCATCCCGACCAAGGCCTTCCTCACCAAGGGCGTGGGACGGCACAAGGAAAAGCTCACCAGCTTCGAGATGGCGCTGCGCGATGCGCATCTCGCCAACTTCAATCTCGTGCGCGTGAGCTCGATTTTTCCGCCGCAATGCGAGCTCGTGGACCGGGAAGAAGGGATGAGCATGCTGAAGCCCGGTCAGGTGGTGTTTGCCGTCATCGCGGAATCGGCGACAAACGAACCCAGCCGCCTGGTGGCCGCCTCGATCGGCGTGGCGATGCCCGCCGATGCATCTCACCACGGTTACATCTCCGAGCATCACAGCTACGGTCAGAGCGAGACGGTGTCCGGCGAGTACGCGGAGGACCTCGCGGCGTCGATGCTCGCCACGGTGCTCGGCGTGCCCTTCGAAGCCGACAAGGCCTGGGACGAGCGCCGCGAGCAATGGCTCCTGTCAGGCGAAATCGTGCGCACGATGAACGTCACGTCGACGGCGGAGTGCGGGCCGGACGGGCGCTGGACCACTGTGGTGTCGGCCGTGGCGTTCTGCGGCTAGTGTGGCCGTCGCGTTTGCCGCCGGCCTACTGAGTTTCCTTTCCCCCTGCGTCCTGCCGCTCATCCCGAGCTACATCGGCTATCTCACGGGCATGACGGTAGAGGAAATCGAGCATCGGCGCGGGATCGCGCTGCTGCACGCGCTGTGGTTTGTCGCCGGCTTTTCGCTGGTCTTCGTGCTGCTCGGCGCGGGCGCGTCAGCCGTCGGAAGTCTCCTGCGTGACTACCAGGTGTGGCTCGGCCGCGCGGGCGGCGTGCTCCTCATTCTGTTCGGGATCTATCTGCTCGGCTTCCTGCGTCCTGGTTTCTTGATGCGCGAGTGGCGGATCGACCTGGCGCGCAAGCCACTCGGATACTTCGGCTCCGGCGTGGTCGGGTTCACGTTCGGTGCGGCCTGGACGCCCTGCATCGGGCCGATCCTCGGCGGCATTCTCACGCTGGCCGCGACGCAGGCGGGCCTCGCGCGCGGCACCACCCTGCTGGCCGTCTATGCCCTGGGTCTCGCCCTGCCGTTCTTGGCGACCGCGCTGGCCCTGGACCGATTTCTGGTCTGGTTTCAGCGGTTCCGACCGTACATAGTATGGGTCGACCGGGTCGCCGGCGGGCTACTAATCCTGCTTGGGATCCTGCTCGTGACCGACAGCTTTACATTGCTCGCGGGGTACTTACAGGGGCTGACGCCCAAGTTCTTGCGGGACCGATTGTAGATCATACCACGCCGTCATAGAGAGAGGGATCCATGAATCGGGTAGCGATTCTCGCGACAATTGCAGTTTTCACGCTGAGTGCGGGAGCGTGTCAGAAGGGGCAGGATCAGAGCCAGGCCAGCGACTCGACGGCCCGTAACCTCACGCTCGCGCCGGCCGAGTCCACCGGGGCGATGCGCGACGTGCCGGAGCATCCGACAAATCCGCCCGCCAATCCACCGGCGACGCGCCCGCCTGCGACGCGGCCGCATACGAATCCGCCGGCGCCTCCGGCCGCGCCTGCCATGGCCCGGCTCGGCGTCGGGACCAAGATGGATATGGCGTCGAACGACACGATTTCGTCGCGCACGGCCAAGGTCGGTGACACCTTCAGCGCGCACGTGGTGGAAGACGTCCACGACGCGAGCGGGAAGGTCGTGATTCCGGCCGGCTCTCTGGTGCACGGCAAGATCACGGATGTGAAGCCCGCGCCCAATCCCAAGACTGCCGGGACCTTGACGGTGGCCATTACGAGCGTCACTGTACGCGGCGCCTCGTACACCATCGACGCGGCCGTCGACTCGCTCGAAACGATCCACAAGGGCCGCGGCGTGACGACGGGTGACGCGGCAAAGGTGGGAGCGGGAGCTGCGGCGGGCGCCATTCTCGGTCGCGTCCTGGGCGGCAACAAGAAGGGCACGATCATCGGCGGCGTGGTCGGCGGCATCGCCGGCGCTGGAGTGGCGTCACAGACGAAGGACTCGGACATCGTCTTACCAGCGGGGGCGCATATCATCATCCGGTTGACGAAGGAACTCGAAGTCGCGGCATCCTGACGCCGTGATCCGCACCAAGCTGTCAACGATGATGTTCCTCCAGTTCTTCATCTGGGGGGCCTGGTATACATCGATTGCCGTATACATGACGAATCACGGCATGACGACGCTGACGCACTGGCCGTACACGGTGAACCCCGTGGCGGCCATCGTCGCGCCGTTCTTCCTGGGGCTCGTGGCGGATCGCTATTTCGCAACGGAAAAGGTCCTGGGCACGCTGCATCTCCTCGGCGGCCTCATTCTGTTCGCCACACCACAGTTCGCCGCGCAGCCTACCGCGTTCATTCTCTTGCTCCTGCTGTACAATCTCTGCTACATGCCGACGCTGGGTCTCGCGAACAGCCTGGCGTTCCATCACATCCAGTCGCAGGAGCAGCAGTTCCCGCTGATCCGCGTGTTCGGGACGATCGGCTGGATCGTGGCGGGACTGTTCGTGAGCTTTGGGCTGGCAAAGATCATCGGCGGTGTCGCCGAGCAGACACCGGGGCCGCTGTATACGGCCGCGACCGCCAGCATCCTGCTCGGCGTGTTCTGCTTTACGCTGCCGCACACCCCGGCGCCGGCACGCGGCCAGCCGGTATCGCTGCGTTCGATCGCGGGACTGGACGCGTTTAAACAGCTCGGTGACCGGCCATTCTACGTCTTCATCCTCTCGTCGCTGCTGCTGTGTATCCCGCTCGCCGTGTACTACAACTTCACGCAGCTGTATCTCGTTGCAGCCGGCGTCAAAAAGATCGCGGGCACGCAGACATGGGGCCAAATCTCCGAAACGTTTTTCATGCTCATCATGCCGATGCTGTTCCTGCGGCTTGGCGTGAAGAAGATGCTGATGATGGGGATGGCCGCGTGGACGCTGCGCTATGCGTTATTCGCGCTCGGCGCTCCCCATGCCATCTTCTGGATGATTCTGATCGGCATCGCCCTGCACGGGCCCTGCTACGACTTCTTCTTTGTGACGGGCCAGATCTACGTCGACAAGAAATCGACGCCGGCCATTCGCGGCCAGGCGCAAGGCTTTCTGGTGCTCGTGACGTATGGGGTCGGGATGCTGATCGGGGCACAGATCGCGGGCAATGTCTATGATCGATTCCTGGCGGGTGGGACAGCGTTGACGCTGGAACAGTGGCGGAGCTTCTGGATACTCCCCGCCGCGTTTGCCGCAGCGGTGCTCGTCTTCTTCGGGGCTCTCTTTAAGGCGCCGGCCCCCACAGCAACCGAGGTCGGCCAGCAGCCGGTCAGGTAGCTCGTTACTTGACCGCCTCCGCCCGGGCGAGCCAGAAGCCGGGGATGAGCGGCAGGATGAATGTCAGGCCGCGTAGGAGGACCGTCCCGGCGACGGCCGCCTCCAGTGGCACCCGGAAGGCGCTCAGTAACGCAATCGCCGTCCCATCGAACGTCCCAAGTCCCGCCGGCAGCAGCGATATCATCGCAACCACCGACGCCATCGTGAACGCGGCGAACACGCCCGCCGGCGGCGCCGTGGTGCCGACTGCTTCGAGGACGGCCCAGAGCGTGGCCGCGTCGAGCGCAATCAGCAGAAGCTGCAGCCCCGTTGCTTCGACGAAAAAGACGAGATCGCGGAGCACGTGAGGCGGGCGATCACCGATCCCGGCGAGAAACTTCTCTACCGGTTTGATCTTCCTGAGCCAGCGTGGTACGCGATCGCGATTGCCGCGCGTCACCCATAGCAGCGCCGTCAGAAAAAGCGCCAACACCAGCGCGAAAACCGTGACGAGGATCATGATGAATTGACTGGCGTGGGCCGTGAGCCACAGGATGACGAGCGCGCCCGCGACAGCAAGCGCATACGCGATGTAGAACGAGATGAGACCCGCGATCACCGTCGCAGTCGCGCTCTGGTGCGACAAACCGCGATGCCCCAGCGCGCGCGCGACCAGCACATTGCCGGAGATCCCCGCCGAGGGCACTGCCTGGTCCATGAACAGCTTCACGACGCCCAGGCGAACCATTTCAACGAGCGAGCGCGAGTGGCCCTGGCGCACGAGGGCGCGCTGCCACACGCCGCCCGCGCAGACATAGGTCGCGACTTGCAGCACCAGGGCGACGGCGAGCCAGGCCGGCTTCGCGTGCGCGAGCAGCCTCGCGTACTCTTCCGGTTTCCCAAAGTGCGCCGCGACGGCCACGACGACCGCCAGCAGCAGCACGCCCGAAATCAGACCAGCCCGGACACCAACCTTCAGATCACGCTCCCATCGAGTCGACCAGCACCCGATGGGTGCCAGCCGTTATTCCAATTCGCGGACCCAAATGTTCCGGTATCGCACCGGGTTTCCGTGATCCTGAAGCTTGAGCGGCAACCTGTCCGGATGAGCCTTGTACGGCGGCCGCGCCCGGTTGGCGGTGGGTCCGACCAGCTCGAAGTTGTCCTGAATCAGCACGCCGTTGAGAAGCACCGTCATCCGCGCCGGCTTGTCGAGTGTGCCGTCCGCCTTGAACCGCGGCCGATGGAATACGATGTCGTACTCCTGCCATTTGCCCGGCCCGCGCGTTGCGTTCACGAGCGGCGGATTCTCGCCGTAGATCGCACCGGCCTGGCCGTCGGGATATGTGTCGTTCTGGTAAGAGTCGAGAACCTGTAGCTCGTAGATCCCCATCAGGAAGATGCCGCTGTTTCCGCGCTCCTGACTTTCACCCTGCACGACGGCGGGCGTGGCCCACTCGATATGCAATTGGACGTCGCCGAAGCCGCGCGCGGACACCAGCATGCCGGTGCCCGCCTTCACTTCGACATGGCCGTCCCGGACGGTCCACTTGGCCGCGCTGCTGTCTTCGGCTCGCCACTGCGACAAGTTCGAGCCGTCGAACAACACGACCGCATCCTTTGGCGCGGGTGCCGAGGGACGCTCGGGTCCTGGGTCCACGACGGGTGGACGAGGACGGTCCATCGAATGCTGCGGCCACTGTTGTGCGGGCATCGTAGTGGGGAGCATAGCCCCGATGATAAAGATTGCGAATTTCGGATTGAGGATTGCGGATTTGATGTTTGAAGTTTCAATCCGCAATCCGCAATTAACAATCTGCAATGGATTCATGGTTTCCAGGTCCCTTTCGCGACCGCGGGGACGAACGTGTCGACGCCCGGCCCCGGGAAATCGAGCGTCTTTCCCTGCTCGGCGCTCATGTAGGCCGTCATCAAGACCTTCACGACCTGCAAGCCGTCATCGAATGTCAGCCACGGTTTTCTCTTGTTGAGGAAGCAGTCCACGAAATAGCGATCCTCGGCCTCATACCCGTAGACCCACGCCTCTCCGGCGACGACGGGCATCTGTCCCATCTCGGCGTTTTGCTTTTCGACGAGGTCCTCTCCTGTCTTGCCCATGACCTCACGACTGAAGAACAGCTTCAGTCCCGAGTCGAGCGAATTCCACTGCAGCGAGTACTCAGGGCCGAGCAGCTCGGCGGAGAGACGGAGGCCGGCGCCGACGAAGCTCCACGACGTCGTCGCTTCGCCGAGGACCTTCTGGCCGTCGTCGGTCTGGAATTCAATAATCACGCTGGCAAAATCTTCCGACGGCGTTTTGTCGTAATTGACGTCCTTGCCCATCGTGGCCGTGAGCCTTTTGCTGTAGGCCGGACGGCTCCACTTCAGGCTGGCGATGTGCCCGGTCACGCGCGTCGGTCGAAGCGATGAGACCGGCTTGGCCGGATCGGTGAGCAGGTGCTGCACGAGCAACGACGAGTGGCACATCATGTCATTGAGCACGCCGCCGCCCTGGAGCTTGCCCTGCCAGAACCAGGGCGCGTGCGGCCCACTGTGCTCTTCGGCGGCACGCGCGAGATACGGCCGACCGGTCGTTTTGGCGCCGCGCGCCCACAAGAGATTCCGCCCCACCTCGACCGGCGGCGCGAACACCTGATTCTCGAGATACCCGTGCGGCAGCCCGACCTTACTGACCAAATCCAGCACCTGTTTGGCCTCACTCACGTTCCTCGCCAAGGGCTTCTCACACGCGATGCCCAGGAGTGCGCCCTTGCCGCGCTCGAGCGTGCTGACGACTTCCTCGACGTTCTCGATCCGCGCGTGGTTCGGTCCCGACACCCAGATCGCATCGATCGCGGGATCTTCGACCATGGCGGCGATCGACGGATACGGCTTGGCATCGCCGACGCCTAATTGCGTCGACATCGCGGCAGTGTCGGCGGCGTTGGTGTGGTTGGGACTCCAGACTCCCAGCACGTCGGCGTTGCGCACGCCCTGGAAGCCCAGGAGGTGGAATTTGGCGTTGAAACCGCTCCCCACCATGCCGATTCCCAGTCGCTTCGTCATTCAACCCTCATAGCGGACGCCGAGTTTTTGCAGCGCTTCCGGCGGACATCCCTTCCATTCCGCCACGAAGGTGTTGCCCTGATAGCCGAGATCGTCGACGCCCATCTTGCTGGACCAGAATCCCGACGCCGTCAAATCGCGGAACATGTTGAAGAAGGCGACGCCCTGGCTCATCTCGGGTTTGGCCTTCTTGGGATACGCGATCTCGTCGAGAACCGTCGTCCGTTCACCATCCGAGCAGGTGACGAAGCTCTTTCCGAAACGCTCGATGCATTCGTTGTCGAGCCAGGCGAGCCCCCCGCGCATCGCGGTCTGGCCATCCGGCCGGTCGGTCATCATGAAGTCCATGAATTCCGGCACGCCGGCCTCGGTGGCGCTCCCGGAACGCTCGTCGCGCGGGATGATGAGGTCCACGAGCAGGCGCACCGTCTCCCACTCGTGCGGCGTGAAGAACGACGGGGCAAACGGCGTCGCAGCTTCCCTGACGAGCCCCGCCACTCGCCGCGCTTCAGCCGGCGTCCACTTGAATGCCGCCCCGAGGGCGGCCAGCGCCATTGCCCCTACCGCTTCACGCCTTTTCATAGCGCCCTCTTTTTCAATTGGTCAGCGATGTACTCCGACGTCCGCCACGAGAGAGCCATGATCGTCCACGTGGGGTTCTTGTCCGCCTGCGAGGTGAACGGACCTCCGTCCGCCACGAAGAGGTTCGGGACGTCGTGCGTCTGGCAGTTGGCGTTCACGACCGAGCTCTTGGGATCGGCTCCCATGCGCGCCCCGCCGAGCTCGTGGATGATGACCCCGCCGGCGGCGATGCCGTAGCCGTCCTCCTTGCTCGGCATGTCGCCCCACGGGGTGCCGCCCATCTCCGTGATCAGCGACCGGAAGGTTTCCTGCATGTGCTTGACCTGCAGGTACTCGTGATCGGTGAACTTCCAGTGGAAGCGCAACACGGGGATCCCCCACTTGTCCATGACATCGGGGTCGATCTCGCAGTAGCTGCCCTCGTTCGGAATCATCTCGCCGCGACCCGAGAACCCGATGTAGGCGCCATAATAGCGACGGTAGTCGTTCTTGAGCTGCTTGCCGTAGCCGCCGCCCTGCTGGTCCTGGATGCCGCCGCCGAACCCGGCCGACGGCAAGTCGGTTCCGCCCCAGACCTCGATGTGATAGCCGCGCGGGAAGTCGAGCTTTTTGTTGTCGAGCCACCACGGCATGTAGACGTGCATGCCGCCCACGCCGTCGTGGTTGTGCATGACGGGATCCATCATCTTGGGAACAAACCCGCCCGCATCGGTGCCGGTCGTGTCCGTGAGGTATTTCCCGACCGTGCCACTGCCGTTCGCCAGGCCGTTCGGGAACGACGCCGACTTGGAGTTGAGCAGGAGGCGCGATGTCTCGCAGGCGCTCGCCGCGACGACGACCACGCGCGCGTCGATGCGATGCTCGCTCCCATCCTTCGTATCGATGTAGATGACGCCGTTCGCCTTCCCGCTCCGGTCGAGCGTGATCTCGCGCGCCATCGCGTTCGTTTTGAGCGTGAGCTTGCCGGTCTGAAGGGCGGGGGCGATAAGGACATTGGTCGACGTGAAGTTCGAGTTCGTCTTGCAGCCCCGATTGCACTGGCCGCAGTAGTGACAGGCCGCTCGACCATTGAGCGGCTTCGTCAGGATCGAAAGGCGCGACGGCACGCACGTCACATTGAGACGCTTGGCCGCCTGCTGCACCAGGAGCTCGTAGCAGCGCGGCTTCGGCGGCGGCAGGAAGATGCTGTCGGGAGCGTTGGGCACGTTTTCAATGCTGCCGAACACGCCGACCAGCCTTTCGAGCTTCTCGTAGTACGGTTTGATGTCGTCGTAGCTGATCGGCCAGTCGTCGCCCAGGCCGTCGAACGACTTCGCCTTGAAGTCGCGGGGCCCGAAGCGCAGCGAGATGCGACCCCAGTGATTGGTCCTGCCGCCGACCATCCGGGCGCGCCACCAGCGGAACTTGTCGCCTTTGGCGACGGTGTAGGGCTCGCCCGCGATCTCCCAGCCACCGATGCAGCCGTCGAACTCCCCGAACGGCCGCTCTTTCGTCGAGGCTCCGCGGCGCGGCGATTGGTAGGGCCACGTGAACATCGCGGAGTCTTTCGTGTTGTCCCACGGACCGCCGGCCTCGAGCACGGTCACGTTCACGCCGGCGCGCGTCAGGACGTACGCCGCCATACCGCCGCCGGCTCCTGAGCCGACGATCACGACGTCTGCGGGTGAACTTTGGGTCGCGAGGCGCATTCAGAGCTCCCGTGTCATTCCAAGGGTTGAGCCACTACATCCAATGAATGGAAACCTGCGAGTAATACCGGGTCGAGGGCGAGTTCGCTTTTTTTGGCGTCATGCAGCTAACTCAAGAACCGAGAGGAACCCATGACCCGGAATAACTGGATCGCCCTGGCCGTTTTGACGAGCGTCGCCACGTTCGGCGCCTGTTCGCCAAAAGGAGGGCAAGCTGGCCAGCCCGATCGACCCGTGGACCAGCGGAATCAGGCTTCGGATCAGAACTACAACAACGATCGGGGTACGGCCAATAATCGCGATAACACTGCGCGCGATCAGTCCGACCTGCCAGTGTCCCTGACCGTCCCGGCAGGCACGCATCTCGATCTGACGATCAACCAGGAGCTCAGCTCCCGGAAAAACAAGCCCGGCGACACCTTCACGGCGAAGGTCGCGACGGACGTGCGGGACGCCTCGGGCACCGTGGTGGTGCCGCAGGGCGCGACGGTGAACGGCAGCGTGGTGGCGGTGAAGCCCGCTCCGAACCGCCGTACCCCGGGCACTTTGACGTTGGCGTTGACGACGGTCGAGTCGAGCGGCAAGACGTTCCCGATTCGCGCCACCATCGACTCCGTGCAGGGCAAGGAGTATCGCAAACAGGCCATCAACGGTGGGGACGCCGCGAAGGTTGGCGTCGGCGCCGCCGCAGGCGCGGTGGTCGGTCAGATCCTGTCCAAGAACACCAAGGGCACCGTGATCGGCGCCGTGGTGGGTGGCATCGCCGGCGCGGGTGTGGCCGTCGAGACCAAGGACATGGATGTCGTGCTGCCGGATGGCTCGCATATCATCGCGACCGTTACCGAGCCGATGAAGGTTGCCGTTGACCGCGGCGATCTCAACCAGAAGTCGCAATAAGCTAGCTGTTAAAAGCCTAAAGCACCGCCGGCGTAGCGTGGGTCCGCAACACCGACCCAGCCGCCGGCGGTTTTTGCTATCGCCGCAATGATCCCGCTCGTCCCACGCCGCTGTTCCATTTTATGCCCCATCGCCTCGAGCGCGCGCACGGTCGCGTCGCTCAAGCCGCCGCGCTCGTAGTAGGTCTGGTCCGGGAGCGCCTGGTGATGGATCCGGGGCGCCGCGACAGCGTCGGGCAGGCTCATGTGCTGGTCGAGCACGTTGAGAATCACCTGCGTGACGCTCGTGATGATCGTCGGGCCGCCCGGCGTGCCCACGACCATCTGAAGATTGCCGGCGCTGTCGAGCACGATCGACGGCGCCATCGCCGAGAGCATCCGTTTTCCACCGGCGACGGCGTTCGCCTCGCCCTGCACGAGCCCATACATGTTCGGCTTGCCCGGCGCCGTCGCGAAGTCGTCCATTTCGTTGTTGAGGAGGAACCCGGCGCCCGTGACCGTCACCCCGCTGCCGAAGCCGCCGTTCAAGGTCGTGGTCACAGATGCCGCATTGCCCATCGAGTCCACGATCGAGTAGTGCGTCGTGTGCGTGGCCTCGCCGGCTGCCGGTTGCGGAGGCGTGGGCGTCGCGTGCGTGGGATCGATCTGGGCACGTAACGTCGCCGCATAGGACTTGGAGAGCAGCCGCTCGAGCGGCATGTCCACAAAATCGGGATCGCCAAGCCAGCGGTTGCGGTCGATGAACGCCCGGCGCATCGCTTCGGTGACGATGTGCACGTAGGCCGGTGTGCCGAACGCGGGCAGCGTATCGTAGCCCTCGAGGATGTTGAGGATCTCGCCCATCGTGACGCCACCCGAGCTGGCGGGCGGCATCGAGTAGATCGTGTGGCCGCGGTACGTGAGTTTGATCGGGGTGCGCCATTTGGCGCGATAGCGGCGGAGATCGTCCTTGGTGATCAGGCCGCCGCCGCGCTGCATTTCCGCGACGATCATGTCGGCGATCTGTCCCTTGTAGAACACCTCCGGCCCTGAGTCGCTGATCAGCTGCAGCGTGCGCACGAGGTCGGGCTGGCGCCACGTCGCTCCCGGCGGAGGCGCGCTGTCGCTCACGAGGAACTGCACCCGGCTGGCCGGAAACCGCGCGAGCAGCTCCCGGTCGGAGCGAATGTCCCGGCTGCGCGCCGAATCGACCACGTGCCCCTGCGCGAGGCGAATTGCCGGTGCGATCAGCGACGCCCACGGCAGACTGCCGTATTTCTTCCACGCTTCGTACATCCCCGCGACGGAGCCCGGTACTCCGGAGGCCAGGTGGCCGATCTCGCTCTTGTCGGTCGGATTGCCGCCGGCGTCGAGAAACATGTTGTGCGTCGCCGCCGCGGGCGCGGTCTCGCGATAGTCGAGCGCGGTGACCTCGCCACCAGCTGTGCGATGCACGATAAACCCGCCGCCCCCGATATTGCCGGCATCGGGCAGCACCACCTCGAGCGCGAAGCCCACGGCGACGGCGGCGTCGATGGCGTTGCCGCCCTTCTTGAGGATTTCGACGCCGGCCTGCGTGGCGAGCGGGTGCGCGGAGACCACCATCGCGTGGCGCCCGGTGACCGGGCGTGACCGCAGCGTCCAGGTCGCGGGGATGACGGCTCTCCCGCTGATCGGCGCGGGCCCGGTCGGCTTGGGCGGAGCGCAAGCCACAAACAGCGAGACGATGACGAGAGCGAGGATCTTTCGCATTCGTAATCTTATCGTCTAATTCTCACCCATGACAAACCGCCCCAGCCCTCCGGACTTCCACGACCCCCGTGCCACCGAGCAGCGCAACCCGCGCTCGGAACGGGTCGACGTCGCGTCGAGCCTGGAAATCGTGGACATCATGAATGCCGAGGACGCCGCTATCGCCGGCGTGGTGCGCGGGGAACGGGAGCACATCGCCCGCGCGATCGATCTCGTCGTCGCGGCCTTCAAGGGGGGGGGCCGCCTCGTATACGTCGGCGCCGGCACATCCGGCCGCCTCGGCGTCCTCGATGCCTCCGAATGCCCGCCGACGTTCAGCGTACCGCCTACGATGGTGGTTGGGGTGATCGCGGGTGGATATGGCGCACTCGTGAAGAGCGCCGAGGGCGCTGAAGACGACATCAACGCCGGGATGGCCGCGGTGGATACCGCCGGAGTCACGAAATTGGACGTCGTCGTCGGGATCGCCGCGAGCGGGACCACGCCGTATGTGCGGGCTGCGTTGGGTCGCGCACAGACCATCGGTGCCAGGACGGTCCTCGTCACGTGCTCGGCGCCTCCCAAGGTTCTCGCCGATACGTGCGATGTCATCATCAATCCCGTTACCGGACCCGAGGTGATCACCGGGTCGACGCGTCTCAAGGCCGGCACCGCAACCAAGCTCGTGCTCAACTCGCTCAGCACCGGCGCCATGATCCGGCTCGGCAAGGTCTACGGGAATCTGATGGTGGACTTGATGGCGTTGAGCTCCAAGCTGCATGACCGCGGCGAGCGGATCGTGATGGAGGTGGGTGGCGTGTCGCGCGACGAGGCACGTGGGGCCATCGGCCAGGCCGGTGGCAGCGTGAAGGTCGCGATCGTGATGGTTCGCCGCAAAATCGGCGCCGATGCCGCCCGCAAGCTGTTGAACGAGGCCGGCGGTTTTGTCCGTCCTGTCGTGGGCGACCCTCCGGCCGTCACGCGCGCGTGAGCGCCACGCTCGCGGTCGGCGTCATGTCGGGCACCTCGCTCGACGGCATTTCGACGGCCCTGGTGCGGCTCGGTGATGGCAAGGTCGAGCTCGTTTCCTTCCGGCAGGAGCCATACTCGACCGCCGAACGCGGCGCGATCATCGATGCGATAGCCCGTGGAACGCCGAAGGACGTGGCGTTTCTGCACGTGGCCCTGGGTGAGCGATTTGCCGGCGCCGTGCTGGCGCTGCTCGCGCAGGCGCGCGTCTCGCCGCGCGATCTCTCATTCGTCGCATCGCATGGCCAAACCATCTGGCACGAGCCGGGCCACGCCACCTTCCAGCTCGGCGACGCGGCGGTGCTGGCTGAGCGCGTCGGGGTCCGGGTGGTGAGCGATTTCCGCGCGCGCGATGTCGCGGCCGGAGGGCAGGGGGCGCCGCTCGTGCCGCTCGCCGACGTCATGCTGTTTGGGCACGAGCAGCGCGGGCGCTGGCTGCTCAACATTGGCGGAATTGCAAACGTCACGTGGGTGCCGAAGCGGGGCGTGGCGGAGGGAGCGTTCGCGTTCGATACGGGACCGGGCGTGGGGGTCATCGACTCGGTCACGCGTCGTGTCGATCCCGAGGCGACCTACGACGTCGGTGGTGAGCGGGCGCGACGTGGCCGCGCCATGACAAAGGTTCTCGATGAGTTGCTGGCCGATCCGTACTTCGCGCAGCAGCCGCCGAAAAGCACGGGCCGGGAACGGTACGGGGTCGAATACGCGGACAAGCTGCTTGCGCGTGTCAAAAAAGCCGGCGGCTCCGATAACGACGCGGTCGCGACCGCCACGGCGCTGACGGCCGAGACGATCGGCCGCGCCATCGCGACGTGGGGGAAGGACAGTACGGCCGAGGTCGTGATCTCGGGCGGCGGAGCAAAGAATCCCGCGCTGGTCGAGCGGTTGGCGGCGAAGATTCAGCCGCGCCCCGTCGTATTGTTCGATCAGCTGTTCTTCAACGGCGAAGCCAAGGAGGCGGTGGCATTCGCATTCCTGGGGCTTCAGACGGTCTCCGGGAAGGCGGGAAATTTGCCGGCGGCGACGGGGGCGCGGGGGCCGAGGGTGCTGGGGCACATCACGCCGGCTTGATGGGGACTGTCTCGCAGGCTCGTCTCGTGTGCCCAGCGCTCCGTTGGCGGCGCGGCTCATTCCGATCTGAGCGCGCCAAGATCGAGCAGGCCCTCACCGCCGGTGTCGGCGGGTTCATTCTCTTCGGCGGCACCCGCGCCGCAGTCGCCGCGCTCACGAGCGCCTTGCGGGACACCGCCGGCAGGCCGCTTCTCCTCGGCTCGGACTTCGAGCGTGGTCCCGGCCAGCAGGTAAAGGGTCTCACCGAGCTTCCGCCGCCCGCCGCGCTCGGCTACCTCAACGATCTCGACGCCACCCATGCATGCGGCCAGATCACCGGCGCCGAGGCGCAATCGGTGGGGCTCAACTGGGTATTCGCCCCGGTGTGCGATCTCGACATCGAGCCGCGGAATCCGATCGTCCAGACGCGCTCGTTCGGCGCAGACCCGCAGGCGGTCGGCGCGCACGCGGCGGCCTGGGTCAAGGGGTGCCAGGAGCACGGCGTGATGGCGTGCGCGAAGCATTTCCCCGGACATGGGCGCACGACCACCGACTCGCATGAGGGATTGCCGGTCGTCGAGGCTCTCGGCGACGAGGTCCAGCGCGTCGATGTGGCGCCGTTCAGGGCGGCGGTGGATGCCGGCGTCGGCAGCGTGATGCCGGCGTTCGTGTCGTTTCCGCGCTGGGACGCGAGCGGCGCCGCCGCGGGACTGTCGCCCATCATCCTCGGCTATCTTCGCGACACGCTGGGCTTTCGGGGGCTCACCGTGACCGACGCCTTCATCATGGGGGGCGCGACGGCGGCGGCGCCCGAGGGTGACGCCGCGGTCGCCGCGGTGACAGCGGGCTGTGACATGCTGCTCTATCCGACCGATTGGGCTGGCGTGGTCCGGGCACTCGAGCGCGTGGACGCGGCGCGGATAGAGCAGGCGATCGCGCGGTACGACCGGACGTTAGGAGACTGGAGTCGGGATCTGGGGTCCCCTGTGGAGGAATCCGAGCTCGCTGAGCACCGGAAGTTCGCCGATGGATTGGCGGATCGGGCGCTGCACATGGTGCGGGGTGAAGCGCCGCGACTCGGCAAGACCATCAGCGTCACGATTGTCGACGACGATGTCGGCGGCCCGTATTCGATTCCGCCGCGCGACGTGTTTGCGAAGACTCTAGCCGCGCACGGTTTCCAGCTTTCCGCGACACCCGACACCAGGCACCTGATTCTCGTCTATGCTGAGCCGCGGTCATGGAAGGGCCGGGCGGATTTGGGAGCACGATCGATTGCGCAACTCGAGCAGCTTGCCCCACACACGACGCTCGTGATCCTCTTTGCCCATCCGCGTCTCGCGAATCAGATTCCCGGAGAACTGCCCGTGCTGTGCGCATGGCATGGGCAGGCACTGATGCAGCGCGCGGCGGCGAAATGGGCGCTGGAGCGAAGTCCAGCATAATTCGCTTTGGCCCTCGAGGCACGCTGCCGTCGTGGGGGCCGTGGTGTTGGGCATTCGCTTCAACCATCTTACGGCATGGCCGAGCGCCGCTACAGCGACAAAGAGATCGCCGCGATCTTTCGGGCGGCGACTGAGACGCCGTCCCCAGAGCAGTCTGGGCAGGACGTGCCGGCCGATGAAGGGCTGACGCTCACCGATCTCCAGGCGATCGGCCGCGAAGTCGGCATTACGCCGGAGTCGGTGGCGCAGGCCGCGCGCGCGCTCGATACGCGCGCCGGCGCGGCGTCGCGCACTTTCCTCGGTCTGCGGCTGGGCGTTTCCCGAACTGTGAACCTCCATCGCCGGCTCACGGACGAGGAGTGGGAGCGGCTCGTCGTTCAGCTGCGCGAGGTCTTCAACGCGCGCGGTCGCACGCGCGTCGATGGTTCACTGCGGCAGTGGACCAACGGCAATCTGCAGGTCTTGCTCGAGCCGACCGCCACCGGCCATCGGCTCCGGTTCGGAACAGTCCACGGCGCGGCGCGCGCCGCAATGGGGGCTGGCTTCGCCGCCCTCGGTATTGGCGCTACGGTCGCGCTCGTGAGTGCGCTCGGCGGCCACCTCGGCGATGCGATTCCCGGCATCGCATTCCTGACCTTGAGCGGCGCGGGGATGATCGCGAGCGGCGCGTTGCGCTTGCCTCGCTGGGCGCGGCTGCGCCAGAGACAGATGGAGGCGCTCGCCGCCCAGGTCGAGGCCCTTCCTCCCAAATAGCTTGCCCGCACTTCGCGCGAAAGCCTTCCTCTTCGACCTCGACGGCGTACTCGTGGACTCGCGCGCCGTCGTCGAGCGCACGTGGCAGCGCTGGGCCGCGGAACGCCACCCGATCGACGTCGCCAAGGTGTTGCACATCGCGCATGGGCGTCGCGCGCGTGACACGCTGCTCATGCTGGCGCCCCATCTCGCCACAGACGAAGAAGTCGCGTGGCTCGATGCGACCGAGCTGGTCGACGTCGAAGGACTGCGGGTCATCCCGGGCGCGCGCGAGCTCGTCACGTCGCTACCGCGGGATCGCTGGGCGATCGTGACGTCTTGCGGGCGAGAGCTCGCTCGACGGCGCCTGAGCGCCGCGGGTGTCCCCGCGCCGGACGTGATGGTCGTGGCCGAAGACTCGAAGCGCGGCAAGCCCGCGCCGGATGCCTATCTCCTCGGCGCCGAGCGGCTTGGTGTCGCGCCCGCGGACTGCATCGTGTTCGAGGACGCGCCGGCGGGTGTCGCCGCGGGCAAGGCGGCGGGCGCGACGGTGATCGCGCTCATGACCAACTACGATCCCATCCATCTCGCCGAGGCGGACGCCACCATCCCCGATCTGCGGAGTATTCAGGTGCGTGTCGCATCAGATGGTCTGGTTGTCACCATCTAAGGCAGCCGGGTTCCCACTCTTCAGAGTGATATATTCGATGTTCCATGTCAGACGAATTCAAAGCCAAGCTGCAAAAGCTGCTGCAGCAGCACTCTGAGCGTGCCGCGAAGGAGAATCCGGCGGACAAGACGCCGCGGGATCAATCCGACCGCCGCATGTGCGGTGAGCGCCTGCACTCCGTGGTGCGCCCCGTGCTCGACATCATCATGGCCGAAATGCAGACGGCGGGACATCAGGCGTCGGTGCGCGAGCACATCGAACGTGACGACGCGTACCCCAGTGTCGCGCTGTCTTTCACACCGCGCGGTGGGCTCGCTTCGGCCCTCATTTTCCGCTACGACCCCCGCTACGGCATCGTCGTGCACCGCGAGGTCAAGCAGGCGCCTTGGAAAGGCCGGCCGCCAACCGGCGGCGGCGATCGGCTCGGCACGATTGGCATCACGGCGGTGTCTGGTGCCTGGGTCGAGACAAAGAGCCTGAGCTTTATCGAAGCCGTCCTCAAGGTGAATTGATGAGCCAGCCCCCCGCCTCTCCGATTGCTTCGGCACGCCATGCGCGGATCCTGCACTCCGCACTCGTGCTGGGCGTGGCGCTGGTTGGTGTGGTCTTCTTCTTTGTGGTCCGGACAATCCCTCCGTCCTTCCCCCGAGCGTCCATCCTGAGCTTTGTGACGGCGGGACTCGGCCTTGGAAACCTCGCTGCCGCGCTTGTGCTGTTTCGTTCCAAGATTCCCCAGCGTTCCGTCGACCAGACCCCGGACGACTATTGGACCAGCAACGAGGTTCGGATCGCGCTCGTGACGTGGGCCATAATCGAGGGCGGGGGTTTGGTCGCCTGGGTCGGTTATCTCCTCACCGGAACGCCCGTACCGGCCGGGGTCGGCGTACTGGCGATTGCGGCGCTGATGCTGGTGCGCCCGTCGCGCCTCGAGGGGGACGCGGGAAACTGACAAGATGGATGAATACGCCCGCCGCACCGTCGGCATCACCGCGATCTTTGTTGCACTGCTCGGCCTGGTCCACACGCGGACCTCCCAGGCCTGCACCTTCGGCACGGGTGATCCCGCGGTGCAGTGCCATTGAGGGAGACGATGCGGACTCTCTGGGCTGGAGTGTTCGGCGTTGCAATCATGGTGTCCACGGCGCGGGCGCAGACAGTCAACGTCTGGCCGGGCGTCGCTCCCGGCTCGGAGCATTGGACGCAGCAGGAACGCGTCATCGAGAACACGCCCCTCGGGACCGTGATATTCAACGTCGTCACGCCGACGCTGACCGCGTACCTGCCGGACAAGAGCAAGGCGACCGGCACGGGGATCATTCTCGCGCCCGGCGGCGCCTTCGTTGCGCTCGCGATCGATCTCGAGGCGAACACGCTCGCCCGCTCGCTGCAGCAGCACGGCATCGCTGCATTCGTGCTGAAGTATCGGATCGTCGAAAAGCGCGGCGAGGGCGTCCCCCAGATGGACATGGACACCGCCGGCCGCTACGGCATCGCCGACGGAATCCAGGCGATCAAAGTCGTCCGCCAGCACGCCGCCGAGTGGGGGATATCGCCCGCGCGCGTCGGGTTCATGGGCTTCTCGGCCGGCGCGATGGTGACGAGCGGCACGGTGCTCCAGCAGGACTCGGCGGGACGCCCGAATTTCGCGGGCCTGATCTACGGAGCGCCGTTCGGGGTGATGCCCGCGATCCCCCATCACCTGCCGCCGCTGTTTCTCGCGTGGGCCCAGGACGATGCGATTGCGCGCGATTTCGCGGCGCGCTTCTACGATGCGCTCGTCAAGTCCGGCCAGCGCCCCGAGGCGCACATGTATAGCGCCGGAGGGCACGGTTTCGGGCTCAAGCAGCAGGGCACCAGCAGCGATCACTGGATCGACGACTTCTACAACTGGTTGGATGCGCAAGGGCTGACCAAGAAATGAAGCGCCGCGACTTTCTCGCCTCCTTGACCGCGGCCGCGGGCGTCGTCGCGTGGCGACCTCGCGCCGCCGCCCGCGTCCGTTTCGGCTACGCGGCCATCACCTGGAACGGCAATGACCGGCAGGCGATCGACGACATCGCCGCGCTGGGTTATCGCGGGATTCAGCTCCGACAGCCGGCGTTCGATATGTGGGGCGAACGTCCCGCGGAGCTCAAAGACCTGCTGGCCCGGAAGCATCTCGTCTTCGTCGCGTTGTCGAGTGGCAACGCGCCGCTCGATCCCGCCCGCGATGCCGAGACCATCGCGCTGCACGTGCGACACGCGCAGTTTCTGCGCGACGCCGGCGGCCGGTACTTGCAAATCATCGATGATCGCCCGCAGGGCCGGGCGCCCACGGCGGAGGACTATCGCCGGATGGGACAGCTGCTCACCGACATCGGCCGCCGCACGGCCGACCTCGGCATCCCGCTTGGCTATCACAACCACATGGGCGCGCTCGGCCAGTCGCCCGAAGAGGTCACGCGCGTGCTCGACGCGGCGGATCCGCGCTACGTGCGTCTGCTGCTCGACGTCGCGCATTACCAGCAGGCGGGCGGCGATCCCGCCCAAGCCGTGCGACAACACGCGGGACGGTTACTTTTTCTCCACATCAAGGATCTCGCGGGTGATCGGTTCGTGGAGCTCGGGCGAGGCCGCGTCGATCTCAAGGCATTGTTCGCCGCGCTGGATGACGTCCGCTACGATGGATGGGGCATGGTCGAGCTCGACAGCGTTACCGATCCCGCCGAGACGCCCAAGGAATCCGGCGCGATCGCGCGCCGCTACCTGGAGTCGATCAAGCGCTGGAGCGAGGAGTCCTGATGTCGAGATTCGGCTGGTGGGTGATGACCGTGCTTGCGCTGCTCATTGCGGCGTACGCCATGGGCGTATTGTTCATGCCGGTAATGCGGCCACCCTTTCTGCAGCAGCGCTTCCTGATTGTGCCGCTCGCCGCATACCTGCACCTCGGAGGCTCCGGGATCGCGCTCGCCATGGGGGCGTTCCAGCATAATTCCCGGCTGCGCTCCAGGCGTATTGACCTCCATCGCTGGATGGGCAGGACGTATGTTGTTGGCGTGCTGCTCGGCGGCGTGGGAGCGCTCGCGCTCGCGACGATTTCGCAATACGGTCTCCCGACCCATGTGGGGTTCGGTCTGCTCGCGACGTTGTGGCTGTTCAGCACGGGGATGGCATACCGCTACATCCGCACGGGCAATCAAGCGATGCACCGCCGCTGGATGATCCGGAGCTACGCACTCACGTTCGCCGCCGTCACGTTGCGCATCTATCTCCCGCTCAGTCAGGTGGCCGGCATTCCGTTCGAGCCCGCCTATCAGACGATCTCCTGGCTCTGCTGGGTGCCGAACCTGGTCGTCGCCGAGTGGGTGATCCTGCGACAGCGCGTGGAGGCGCTGCTGCCGCAACTGCGTCCCACCGCCGTTTCATGCCTGCTCGTGAGCCTGCTCGGCGCAGCGCTGGCCGCTTGTGGTGGCCAAACCGCCCAGAAATCCCAGCCGCCGGCTGATACCGAGACGGTCGATTCCGGTGCCCCTCCTGCAGCCCCGCCCCTTGCGGCCAATCCGGCTCAGGAGCCCGAGACGCCCGTCGCCGAATACGTCGTGCGCGGTGTCTGTCCGTACGAATGCTGCAAGTACGGTAACTGGACGTTGCTCGACGGCGGCGTTCTGCGCTCGGAGCCCAACCCCGACGCCGATAGCGTTGGCCAGGTCGCCTCAGGGGCGGCAGTCCAGACCGACGAGGGCGCGATGGTGCTGCACCCGCCGGGCATCGCAGTAGTCGTTCCGGACACCAGCAAACCTGCTGGCCTTGCCGTCGGCGACACAGTCGATGTCATCACGTATACGGGGGCGAAGGTTGCTCGCGTGCGGTCGCAGGGTGGTCAGGAGTCCGACGTTGGCTGGGGTGCGTTGCGGATGATGCGTGAACCGCTGCAACGGTGGTGGGTGCACATGACGGATCCTGCGACCGGGCAGACCGGCTGGTTGCAGATGGGCGGTGTCAGGTCCCAGACCGTCGGGGCACCGGGCAGCTGCAGCAAGAATAAGTAGCGTGGGTATCGCACCTCGTCCGCGCGCTCGCTGGAAGGCGGTGGTGCTTTCGCTGTTTCTGCCTGGTCTCGGTGAGTTGTACGCCGGACGCCCCGAAGTAGGGCTTGTAAGCTTCGTGATTTTCTACGCCCTGTTGGCCGTGAACATCGCGCTCTTCTATATGTCACCGATCATCGCCCTGTTCATTGCGCCATTAATCGCCATTCTCGCGTGGGTGATCGTATTAGTACGCGCCGGCCGAACGGCGGCTCGCGCGCCCCAACCTTTCCTGCTGCGGGCCTACAATCGCTGGTACTGGTATGCTGCGATCATTCTCGCGAGCGCGTTCTTTTGGCAGGGAGCGGTTAAGAACGAGATCAAACGGCATTGGCTCGACGCGTATAAAATACCGTCGGACGCCATGGAACCCACGATGCTCTCCGGGGACTTTGTGCTTGCGTCAAAGCGGTTACGTGGAAAAGTCCCTCGTGAAAACGAGGTGGTCGTTCACGAGTTTCCTACAAGGCCGGACTTGGTGAACATCAAGCGTGTCGTCGGGCTTCCCGGTGACACATTGGCGATGCGCGATGGCGTGCTCATGCGCAATGGGATAGCTGTCGCCGAACCCTTCATTCAGCTCATAGACCCAGCGGCGAGTGCGCGCGAGGATCTCGGCAGCGGGGTTGTCTGGCAGGTGAGACATCTCGTTACCCCGCCGGCGCGCGAAACGGAATACAGACCCGATATGCGCAACTGGGGTCCCCTCGTGGTCCCGCGGGACTCGGTATTCGTGTTGGGTGATAACCGCGACAGGTCCGCCGACAGCCGCTTCTGGGGCGCGCTCGGCTTGAACCAACTCCGCGGCAGACCGCTGGTCATTTATTTCAGTAGGGACAGACACAGCGGTGGGGTTCGCTGGAGCCGCATTGGGCGGCGATTCTAGTGCGAGCCAATCCGTTAGATTAGCACACCATGTTCATGATCCCCAGCTGGGCCATCGGGGTCGCCATCATCATCATCGCGGCGCAGGTCAGCAAGGCGATCTTCGGTGGAAGGCCGCGGCGTGGCACAGCACCGGAACACGAGGCGGAAGTCGGCGAGCTCCGTCAACATCTCGAAGCGATGCAGAGCCGGGTGGCCGAGCTCGAGGAGCGGGTGGATTTCACGGAACGGCTGCTCGCCAAGCAGCGGGACACCGATCGGCTTGGCGCCTGAAGAGTTGGCGTGCAATAGGATCTTCCAGTGAAATTGATTGCATGCGTCGCCGGCTTGCTCGTCGGCTGTACTTCCCAGCGATCGGCGGCGCCGCGACCGATCCCGCAGTCCCCGTCTCGTATCGATGGTGAAGTCAATGTCACTACGAGGACGGGGACGTTCAGCGCACGACTCACCTACAGCTACGTCGCCGGCGATAGCGCCGAGCCGGTGGTTCGGCTCAACCTTGCAAGCGGCGCGCAGCTCGACACCGTCGCGTGCGCAACCTGCACGTCGTTCGATTTCGATCGGCAGTCCCGGGATCCCACGCTGTCGATCGCGCTCGCGCGCCCACTCGCGTCCCATGAGCGCATCGATCTGCGCTTTGTCTATCGTGCCCCGCTGGAAGAAGCTTGGGACAGCGCGCACGCCTATGTGGAGCTGGGACTCGACAACCTCTGGTTTCCCGTGCCTCCGAACGTTACGTCACGCCGTTTCACCTATCACATGATCGTGCGCAGCGACTTGCGTACGTCAGAGCTCGTGAGCAACGGCTCGGTGCGGAAGACTGAAGACGATTGGCTGGTCACCTCCACGACACCGGACATCGACATCGATCTCGTGTTCAGTCCAAATATCAAGATCGTGGCCGACACCGCGGGTGGTTACGACTTGCGGATCGCGTCCACCAATCCGGCCGAAGACGACGCACCAGCGCTCCTCGCTCACATCCGCCATTCACTCGACTTCCTCAATCGGCTCCTCGGCGCGGCGGATCCGTTGCGGCGCGTCACGGCGGTGGTTCGGCCGTATTCGGTCGAAGGGCAGGGTGGGTACGCGCGCAACGGCTATTTCGTGATGACCAAGGGGCGGAACACCGGCGACGATCTGCACTACGTCGCGCACGAGCTGTCGCACCACTGGTGGTTACAGGCAGGTCGCCGCGAGGCCTGGCTCAACGAAAGCTTCGCCGAGTACACCGCAATGATGGCTATCAGAAGCTTGAGTGGGCCGATGGTGTTCGACGCGTTGATGCGGGAAAAGGAGCAGCAAAGTCAGGGCCTTCCGCCCATCTATGGATTCGATCGTGCAGCCGCGCCGCGTTTGGCGCCGGGAATGTTCTACCGTAAGGGTCCGGTCGTGCTCCACCAGCTCGAGACCGAGCTGGGCGAGTCGGTCTTCATGCGGTTTCTCCAGGCGGTCATTGCGGCCCGTGTCAAAGACACGGACACGCTCGTCAACGTGTTGGCGCGGGTGGCGTCGCAGGATGTGGCGGATCGATTTATGGAGCGGTTGAAGCAGTAAAACGTCACAATCAGTGCCCCTCGTACACCGGCAGCTCGATGTACGAGCTCTGCGTTTTCGAGCGATAGATCCGCTGCGTCGCCGTCTTGAAGTCCGCCACCGTCGCTTCGAAGATATTCGGCACGAACGTCTGGGGATTGCGGTCGATGATGGGGAACCAGGTGCTCTGCACCTGGACCATGATGCGGTGTCCCTTTACGAACCGATAATCCTGCGTGTGCAGATCGACCGTGTACTCGAGCACGCGATTGGGCACGATCGCCTGCGGCTGCTCGAACCCGGCGCGGAATCTCCCCCGCAACACGTCGTTGGCGACCATGAGCTCATATCCGCCGGTCACGCGCGGCGCTGAGGCATTTTCGTAATTCTCCGGAAATACGTCGATCAGCTTGACGACCCAATCGGCATCGCTGCCCGTGGTGCTCGCGAACAGATGCGCGCTGATCGCGCCGCGGATGACGACGTCGCTCTCGAGCGGCGGCGTTTCCCAGCTCAGCACGTCGGGCCGGTGATCCACGAAGCGCTGGTCCTGGAGCAGCCACGTGTACCACCCGCTGCCCTTGGCGTAGTAGGTCGGCTGAACCGGGCGATTGCGATACGGGACCGGGTTGGCGGGATCGGAGACGTAACTGTCGAACGCGGACGTCTGACTCACGGGCGCGTCGAAGCCGAGGCCGCGATTCTCGCGGAAGTACAGCTTGCGGTGCGTCACCCCGGCCTGGGCGGGCCAGGCATCGTTGCGAACCCAGGTGTTGCCGCCCGCCTCGAACGTGAGGGCTTCCGGCAGATTCAGCGAACCCTTGTCTTTGAGGTAGTACGCGAAGAACGGCGCCTGCACGCTGTCGCGGAAGTACTCGCCGGTGTTGCTCGCGAAGTCGATGTTGCCGAGCTGCCGCCCGGTCCCGCCGGCCCAGCCGCCGTGATTCCACGGGCCCACGACGAGGAAGTTCTTGTGCGCCGAGTCGCTCGGCTCCATCGCTTCGTAGATCTGAATCGGCCCGACGAAATCCTCCTGGTCCCACCATCCCGCGACGTTGAGCGTCGGCACGGTCGTGCTGTGGAGATACGTCGAGAGCGCCTGCGCTTTCCAGAAGTCGTCGTGGTTGGGATGCGCCGCGAAATTATTCCAGCTGGGCAGCTTGCCGTGGACGTACCGGCCATTGACGTTGCTGAGTGGCCCCAGCTCGAGGTACCAGTCGTATGTGTCGTAGCGGCCGAAGTCGAACGCGCTGTTGGTATCGGCGGCCTCGGTGAGCACGGCATACTCGAAGCCGTAGCTGAGCCGGAACGCCCCCTGATGGTGGAAGTCGTCGTTCAGGAACATGTCGTCCGGCGAGGCCTGCGGCGACGCGGCGCGCAGCGCGGGATGGGGATCGATCAGCGCCTCGCCCGTCGTCCATCCATCATACGAAATCCCCAGCATCCCGACGCGCCCATTGTTGTTGGGGATGTTGTGCACCATCCACTCGATCGTGTCGTAGGCGTCGGTGCTTTCGTCGCCGGCGCGCGTCGCCCGGTGGTCCGGCTTGCGCTGCATCACGAACTTCCCCTCGGAGCCGAACCGGCCGCGGATGTCCTGGAAGGCAAAGATGTAGCCGTCGCGGACGAGCGCCTCGAAGTAGCTGCCGAACGCGCGGTCCGCGTGCTCGATGCCGTAGGGCGTGCGCGAGAAGATGATGGGGAGCGGGCCGTTTGGATTGCGCGGCGCGTACCACGCGGTGTGAAGCTTCACGCCGTCGCGCATCGGGACCATCGCCTCGTGCTTTTCAAACGAACTCGTGTCCTGGAATGCGATGACGAACAGCAGGGCAATCGTGTGCATGTTAGCGCGCCAGGTTGAGGGTCTTGAGATAATCCGCTACTTGATATGCCGGCACGCCGAAGATGATCTTGCCGTTCGATTCGCGTTCTCCGCCGTACAGCACCGCGATGACCTTGCCGTCACGATCGAAGATCGGACTCCCCGACGACCCCGGGGCGCCGTACGCGTCAACCTGCACGACCGAGGACAGCGACTTGCTCACGGTCCCCACGGTCAGCGTCGGCTCGGCGATCGGCTGGCCTCCCTGCGCCTCCATCGGGAGATCGAACCCCAGCGGATAGCCCAGAATGGCGACCGGGTCGCCGCGCTCGAGCCCTTCGCGTGTCCGGGCCAGGCCCGCCACACGGGGAGTGCCGCCCTTGATCGTTACACGGAACACACCGACATCGGTCTCCGTCGACACGCCGATCACGTCGGCGCGCCAAAACTGCGTACTACCCGAGAAGATCACGCCGAGCCGGCGCGGCGTCTTGGTGCCGTCCTCACCGACGAGGATGTGTTTGTTCGTAACCATCGTGCCTTGCGAGTCTACGGCGAACGCGGTGCCGCTGTACCGCTCGCCGTCGGCGTACTCGACCAGCACCATCGCGACCGCATCCTGATTCTTGTGCGAGATCGCGCGGTAATCGACGCCGCCCACGGCGCCGGCCAGCGCGCGTTGCCGTCGCTCCGCCGCATCCAGCTCCCGGCGGAGCCGGGCGACCGATGACGCGTCGCCGCTGGAACCGGCCAGCTCGCGACGCAGCCGCGCCGTCTCGTCCTGCGAGGCATGCAGCGCCACACGCACGCCCTGCAGCTCGGTCTGGAATTGTGCCGTCAACGCGTGCGATGCGGCGCTGAGGCTGTCGGCGCGCTGCTGCAGCTGCAGGAGCTCGTTCGTGCGCCGGCGCCCGTCCCATTGCATCCAGGTGAAGCCCGTGCCGACGAAGAGCAGCAGCACGATCAGGATCTTGGTCGCGCGTCGGAGGTGCGCCGTCTGGCGCGCTACTTCGGCCGCAATGCGCACGCCGGTGCTCTGGCGTGGCCCGGTGGCGCGCGGCGCGGCGGACGCGCGCGCGGCAGGCATCACGTCCCGCGGCGAGGACACACGCTCCGCCAGCGCTTCCGCGGACGCGGTCGTGTCCTCGTCGCTCTCGACAACCTGGAATTCCAGCGCGGGACCATTCGAACCGAAACCGATGACGTCGCCGCGTTTCAGGACCGTATCGCCGCTGATGCGCGTGCCGTTGACGAACGTGCCGTTGCGGCTCACCAGATCCTGCAGCACAAAGCCTTCCGCCTTGCGCACGACCGCGGCATGGCGCGAGGAGACGTCGAGATCGCGCTCCGCATCAAACCGCACATCCGAGAGCGGATGACGGCCAAGCCCGATGTAGCCCTTGCGGAAGGTTTCGCTCTGTCCCGCGCGGGCGCCCGACAAGAATTTGAATTGGGCTTTCACTGATTCCGCGTGAGGTACCAGACGACGATGGCGGCGACGGCAAGCGCGGCGAGCACGATGACCCGCGTGCCCGAGCTGTTCTTCTCCCGGTTGGGCACCGGCGGCCGGCTGCCCTTGTACACCGGCACCGGCTCCGTGCTCGTCTCAGTGTCGATGAGCGGGTAGACCTGATGTCCCACGTCGTCCTGCGGGCCGCCGTCGGAGAAACGCAGGCCATCGCCGTCGAAGCGCGCGATCACGACCGTGATGTTGTCGGGGCCGCCGCGCTCGTTGGCCATCGCGATGAGCTTGTCGCACGCCGCGCTCAGGTCCGGTGTCGTGCTCACGACCTGGGCGATCTCTTCCTTCTTTACCTGTCCGGACAGCCCGTCGGAGCAGAGCACCAGGACGTCGCGGCGCCGCACCTCCTGATGCGTGAGATCGACTTTGACCTTGGGATCGGGACCGAGCGCCTGGAGAATGATGTTGCGCCGCTCGCTCTGTGCCGCCTCTTCTTCGGTGAGCTCCCCGGCCTCGACCAGCCGCTGCATCAGCGACTGATCCTTCGTGATCTGATGCGCCTGCCCGTTGCGAATCAGGTAGGCGCGGCTGTCACCGACCTGCGTGAGATAGAGGTGATCGTTGAGGACGCCGGCGGCCGTTGTGGTGGTGCCCATCCCGCGCACTTCGGGATGCGCCTTCGCATGCGCGTGGATGCTCGCGTTCGCCACTTCCACCGCCTCTTTCAGCCGATAGGCGAAGCGCTGCGGCGTGACTTCGTCCTCGGCGTTCCACGTCTTCACGAGATGTGCGTAAATCGTATCGGTCGCCATCTCGCTGGCGACCTCGCCGGCCGCCGCGCCGCCCATGCCGTCCGCCACGACGAGCAGGGTGCCGCGCGGGCCGATGTCGTGCTGGCGCACTTCGGGCAGCAGCGACGCCGATTTGCGCGAAAGATCCGCGACGAGGAAGCGGTCCTCGTTGTGATCGCGCGTGCGACCCAGATCGGTCTTGGCGAAGACCTCGACGCGCACGGCCTTGTTGCGTCCGAACATGCGGCGCTACGACCCTCCCGGTTGAATCACCGTCCGGCACGACGACAACTGTGAATTGATCGCCAGTCCGCGGTTCGCCCACTGCACGGCATTCGCGTGATTGCCGAGATCTTCTTCGGCCCTCGCAATCATGCAGGCCGCGAACGCCCGGTCACCACGGCTCACTCCGGGTGTGTCGTAGATCCTCGTCGCGGAATCCCGGATGACGGCCGGCGGAGCTTCAATCAGGGCCGTCAGCAGCTGATCGGCCTTCGCCGGATCGATTCCCGACGTCGGCGGCGGGGGCGGGAGCGGGGGGGGCAGTGGCGCGTTGGATCGAACGGGATGGCGTGCCGTGTCGTGAACGGCGAGGGTCGTCACGCCTCCAGTCTGTCGATTCACCCCGTTGCTCGCTGTGTCGTGCGCCACGTTACCGATTCGCCTCGAGTCCACAGGATTGCCGGCGGTCTTCGCGCCGACTTTCAAAACCATCCACGCGCCCCCGGCGCCAAGAATCACGACGACGCCAATCGCCGCGGGGATGAGCGAGCGCTTCGTGACCGGCGGCGACGGTGCGGTCGGCGGCGGCTGCTGGGCCGACATCCTGACCGTGACGCCATCCGGATGCGTCTCGAGCAGCTGTGTCTTTCCTGCGATATCGCCGATCGAGCGGGTATGCGGGGCTCCACCCGCTGCCGGCCGTCCGGTGACCGCGGCAATGTCGGCCGCGAACTTGGCGACGGTCTGATACCGATCGGACGGCGTCCGCGCGAGCGCGGTGTCGAGCACCGGCTGCAGCGTGGCGGGAAACGCGAGATCGGGCCGCGCCTGGGCAAGCGGCGTCGGCTCGTCGGTCAGACGCTTGATCATCGTTTCCTGCACCGTGGTCGCTTCGAACGGCAGCTTGCCGCTCAACGTCCGGTAGAAGACGAGCGCCAGCGAGTAGAGGTCGCTCCGCCCATCGAGCGTATCGCCGGACAGCTGCTCGGGACTCATGAACTCGGGCGTGCCGACGACGAGGCCCGTCTTCGTGACCTTCTGGCCGGCTTCATCGCCGCCCACCGCTTTGGCGATGCCGAAGTCCACGACCTTCACGGTGTCGGCGCCGTCCTTGCGCCGGGTCAGCATGATGTTATCGGGCTTCAAGTCGCGATGCACGATACCGAGGTCGTGCGCGGCCTGGAGCGCCTCGGCGGTCTGCAAGAAGATGGCGCTCGCCCGTGAGACCGAGAGCGCGCCCTCCCGCTCGAGCAGGTCGGTCAACGGCTCGCCTTCAATGAACTCCATCGCGAGGTAAATCAGCCCCTCGGGCGTTTCCCCGAAATCGTAGATCGCGCAGACGTTGGGGTGAGTGATGCGGCTCGCGTTCGACGCCTCGCGGTTGAAGCGTGCGACCGCGTCCGGATCGTGCACCATCGACGGATTCATCACCTTGATGGCGCTGCGACGGCCCATCTTCACGTGCTCGGCGAGATAGACCTGACCCATGCCGCCTTCGCCGAGCTTTTTCACGACGTGATAGCGATCGGCGATCACCTGGCCCACGAGATTGTTCGCCGGCGCCGCCGAGCGTAGCGTCTGCCCGTCATTCGGGCAGAACTTTACGTCGTCGGCATACTCGGTGGAGCAGACAGGACAGATCTTCATGCCGGCTGACCCGGTGCTCCCGGCAGCTCGACGCGCAGCAGCTTGTCACCGACCATCACTCGCGAGCCGTGCTGCAGGGTCGTCACTCCGCGGACCGCGATCGCGACGCCGTTGCGGCTGTGGTCGTCCACCAGCACGAAGTCCGCGTCCTCGGAACGCACGGTCGCATGCTGCGCGCTCATCGAGGGATCGTATGGGAAGATCCAGTCACCGCGCTCGCGCCCGACGTGAATGTCGCGGCCCGGCGACAACTGGATGACGTCGCGCGAGCTGCCGTCGGGGCGCAGCTGCGTCAGACTGGCGATGTCCGCGCTGGGCACCATGCTGCCCATGCGCTTCGTGGCGTCCGCCTCGGCGGTGTGGGGACCGGGATAGCCCAGGCGCTTGAACCGGAGCACCTGCGACCCGATGAGGATCAAGTCACCATCGGTCAGCCGGTGGGGTCTTTCCAGGAAGACCCAGGTGCCGTTGCGACTGCCGAGGTCGCGAACCTCGAGGCGGTTCTCCTCCCACGACAGCTTGGTATGCAGCGGAGACAGAAATTGATCTTCGGGAAAGCGGATGTCCCCTTCGGTACGGCCGATGGTCGTCGTGGCCTGTTTGCGATCGAACCGCGCCACCTCGGTGGCCATCTCGGAAACCAGAATCAATGTGAGGGAGTAATCGGAGCGGCGATCGGCTGTGAGACGACGGTCGCCTCCCGAGCCACGCGCAGCTGCGACCACCGATCCGCACAGCGGACAAGGCGCGTCGCCCGCGGCCCCGGCCCCGCCGGCCCCGTGTGCGCCGCCGCCTTCCCCCGCCGACTCCGGGCCGCTCGTGCGGGAGACCAGTCCACCGCCGCCGCCGGCGGCGACAGCGGCGCGCGCAGCTGCCGCCTTGGTCAACGGCTTGCCGCAGTCACTGCAGTATTGCGCGCCGGCGTCGTTCTGCCGGCCGCAATATTGGCACGCGCCGGAGGGAGAGGTCATAAAGTTAGGTGGCCCAATCTATTGCTCCACGCTAGCTTGCGCCACATGCGACTCCTGTGGGCCGCGGTTTTTGTCGCGGCAACGTTGGGCTGCGCGGCACGCAGCCCATCGCCCATCGCGCGTCTCCCGTCTCCTTCCTCCGCGCCTCTTCACATCACCGTTGTCTATCCCGATACGGCCGACCCGATTCAGGCGCAGGATTCTTCATTCCTGTTCGGCAGCGTCGGCGCGGGACGCGGCGATGTCACGCTGACGATCAATGGCGTGGCAGTGCCGGTCTCGCCCCGCGGCACATGGCTCGCGTGGCTGCCGCTGCCGCCCGATTCCCTGGCGCGGTTCGACATCGTGGCCCGCGCCGGCACCGGCGCGGAGCAGCAGGAGACGACCTTCGTCGCGCGCATCGCGCAACCGTACCGGCCGCCCACCGGTGCCATGGCGTGGATCGACACGACGAGCTTCACGCCGACCGATTCGCTCGCCTTCCCGGCGGGGGAGGGGATTCGGCTGTCCGTGCGCGCCACACCCGGCGCACAGGTGCGACTGCGCATGGAAGGAGTGCGCACGCCGGTCTGGTTCGTGCCCGACACGCTGCCCGAGGAGCCGGCCTGGGGCGTGCGCGCGTTCGGCACCGATACCGCCGCCTACCGCCTCCCTCCCGCCGCCGACCGCTATGTCGCATGGCTGCCCGCCGTACCGCTGTGCGACGCCATCGTCGAAGCAATCGTCGGGACCGATACGGCGCGCGCCGTCTGGCCGCTGGTGCTGGACACGCTGGACCGTTCGCATCCACTCGTCGTCATGTTGAACGACGACACCGCGCACACCGGGAAGAGCGACAGCCTGACGGTCGGGAAGGCCGTGCCGTACGGCACGTACAACTGGTTCTTCCCGCTGGGCACGACGTCGGTCGCGACGGCCCGCTACGGCAGTCAGACGCGGCTGCAGTTGTCGCGCGGCGCCGTCGCCTGGGTAAATAGCGCCGATGTGATTCCACTCGCACCCAATACCCCACCACCCGGCGGCATCGTCGGTTCTGTCCGCCTAACCGCGAATTCCAAATCACTCGTCTTGCGCGTGCCGCTTCCCGCTCGCGTGCCATTCAAAGTAGAAGAAGAGGAACGGAGTCTCACGCTGCGGCTGTACGGCGCCCAGTCGGACGTCAACTGGATGCAGCACGGCGGCACCGATCCGTACGTCACGCGCATGAGCTACGCGCAGCCCACCGCAGACGAAGTCACGATTACGCTCGCGCTGTCCGGTCGCGTGTGGGGCTACCGCACGCATTGGAGCGGCCGCGATCTGGTACTCGAGCTTCGCCGGCCGCCGGCGATCGATTCGCAGCACCCGCTTGCCGGGCGCACGATCGTCATCGATCCCGGCCATCCACCCGTCGGCGCGCACGGACCATCGGGCCTGTGGGAGCCGGTCGCGACGCTCGCGGTGTCGAAGCAGGTGAAGGCCTTGCTCGAGCATGAGGGCGCGACGGTGTTGCTGACGCGCACCGACTCGCTCCCGATCGATCTCTTCCCGCGCACGAACTTTGCCGAGCACCACGACGCCGACCTGCTCGTGTCGATTCATGCGAATGCGTTGCCGGACGGCATCAATCCCTTCGTCAACAACGGCACGAGCGTCTACTACTTCCATCCACGCAGCGCCGCGCTCGCGCGCGCGTTGGATCGCGCGCTCGTCGCCGAGCTCAGGGTTCGCGATCTGGGGATGGGACGCGGGGACTACGCGCTGGCCCGCGATCCGTGGTTTCCCTCGGCGTTGACCGAAGGACTGTTCATGATGATTCCGGAGCAGGAAGCGATGCTGGCGAGCCCTGAGGGCCAGCTCCGGTACGCGCGTGGGATTGCGAAGGGCATTCAGGATTTCTTGCGCGAGATGGCACACTAATGCGGAACGCGGAATTCGGAATGCGGAATGACGTCGTCACCATCGGTCTGCAATTCCGCATTCCGCATTTGGCATTCCGCATTTTATTCCTCGCCCTCGTTCTCGCCACTCCAGCCGCCGCTCAGGTAGACCCGTCAGGTTCCTGGCGCACCCTGCACACGCAACACTTCCGCGTCCACTTCCGTCCCGCGCTCCGGGCGCGCGCGATCGCCGCGGCCAACGAAGCCGAACGCGCCTACGGGCTCCTGTCGAGCGAGCTGCATTCGCCGCGCGGCATCATCGACCTGACGCTGTCCGACGACGTCGACACGCCGAACGGCTTCACCACCGTCTACCCGTCCAATCGTTTCACCATCCTGCTCGTTCCTCCGGTGACCGATCCGGCGCTGCAGACCTACGACAGCTGGGAGCGGTTGGTGATCGTGCACGAGTTGACGCACGTCTTCCACCTCGACCGCTCCCGGGGCATCTGGAAGACGTTGCAGTCGGTGTTCGGTCGCGCCCCCGGCCTGTTTCCGAATCAGTACCAGCCGACCTGGGTGACGGAAGGGCTGGCGACCTATTACGAGTCCCGGTTCACGGCGGGTGGTCGGGCCGACGCCAGCTATCACCGGGAAGTGGTCGCGGCCGATGCCGCGTACGGCCATGCGCGCACGCCGTGGGATGCGTTGCTGTTCACGCGCTGGCCCGATGGCATCGCGCCGTATGCCTACGGCAGCCGCTTCTGGGAGCATCTGTCGGAGCGCGCCGGCGATTCGGTGATCCCGCAGTTCGTAGAAAAAACGGCCGGGCAATTGATTCCGTTTCGCGTCGGCCGCCCGCTGCGGCACGTCGGGCTCCCGAACGCCCTGACGACCGAGTGGAGCAGCGCGGTCGCCGAAGCCGCACCGCAGCAGTCCGCCACGCAGAGCACGCTCATTGCCGGGCGGCTCCGCATTCAGCCCGTGCCACGCGTGTCGCCCGACGGCAAGGAGCTCGCGTATCTGTACGACGACTGGCGGGGTGCGCGACGCGTGCGGGTGATCGACACGCGAACCGGCGCGCTGCTGCGGTCCCATCGCGTGAACGGTCAGGTGAGCTTCGACTGGGCCGGCGACACCCTCATCGTCGCGCAGCTCGAGTACAGCGGCCGCTGGACGATCCGCAGCGACCTCTGGCGCTGGTCACCCGCTGGATCGTGGACGCGGATGACGACCGATGCGCGCCTGATGGAGCCGCGCACCGGCACGGACGGAACGCTGTCGGCGCTCAAGCTCGCGGGCGGCACGGACGCGCCGACGATCCCGGTAGCGCCGTCCAACGCGACCTGGGGTCCGGTGGTGCCGGCTCCCGCGAGCAAGAATCGCTGGGTCGTCGCCGCGCGGCATCTGAACGGCGGCTGGCAGCTCGTGCGCTGGCACGCCGACGCTCCACAGGCCATCGACGTGCTCGCGCAGGCAGGCGCGGATGGCTCGATCGCCGATCCCGTGTGGACGCCCGACGGCACGAGCATCCTGTTCGTCACCGAGGCCCCCCCCGGCGGCTTTCCACAGGTCCATCGCTGGCGCGAGTCCGATGGTGTGACACAGGTGACCGCAGAGGCGCGCGGTGCCCGGACGCCCGCGCCGCTCCCGGACGGCCGCATCGCATTCACCACGCTCGGGGATGACGGATGGGAGTTGCGTGCCGTCGCGCCGACTCCAGCGACGCACGCCGAGGCTGCGCTGCCCGCGCCATCCGCGCCGCCCGCGTTCGACTCGGCCCCCGCCGTGCCGGTGCGCGAGACGGGCTACTCGTCCTGGGGCTCACTGCGACCGCACTTCTGGATTCCCATCGGCGTCAATGCGGGGGCGGCAGGCCGGTTTTTCGGCGCGGCTACGGCCGGGACGGACGCGCTCGAGCGGTACACGTACGTCGCGAGCGCGATGGTGTCGGCTTCACCGGCGCGGGCGCAGGGGTCATTCGTGTTTCTCGACCAGGCGCCGGGCGATCCGACTTTCGACTTCTCCATCTCCAACGATTGGTCCCTGGTCGGCACCGACAGCACCGGCCACGTCGTCTCCTCCGAACACCGCGAGGCGGCGCTCGGCGCGACGGTGCTCGCGCATCGCTGGCGCAGCTTCGTCTCGGTGCGCCTCGCCGGTGAATATGAAGGAAGGAGATACGTCTCCGACCCCGATACCAATCTCAACGATATCTGCAAGGGGTGCACCAACCGCGACCGCGTCGGCGGCTCGGCGACATTGTCGTTCGGATCCGTCGTTGCCGCACCGCTCACCGTCTCGCTCCAGGACGGCGCCGTCCTCGCGTTGCTCTATCGCCGCAAGGAAGAGCAGGGCACCAGCCGCTGGCTCAACGAAGTCCGCGTTCGCAGCAACACGTACGTCCGCCTCGGACCGCCGATCGGATTCGGGTATCCGGTGCTCGCCATCCGCGGCGCGTTCGGCGCGCTCGACGGGACGATCCCGGATCTCTTTTCGGTGGGTGGCATTTCGTCCGGCGTGCTGGGGTTCTCACAGCAGATCGGCACGCTCCGCACCTTTCCCGTCCGCGGCTACGACCCGGGCGCGCTGCATGGTCGCCGCGCGGCAACACTCACCGCCGAGTATCGTGTGCCGCTGACGGTGATCGGGCGACTGCTCGGACACCTGCCGGTCGGCGCCGACAAACTGGCGTTCTCCGTCTTCGGCGATCTGGGTGACGCGTGGGACGCGGGAGACCAGCCGCGACTGCACCGGCTGCGGTCGTTCGGCGCGGAGCTCGTCGGGGACTTGACGGTGAACTACGATTTGCCGTTGCGCGTCCGGGTCGGCGTCGCGCAACCCGCGACTGGAAACGCGCAGATGTACGCCGCATTCGCTGCGGATTTCTGAAACGAGTCGGCCAATCTGTTGACCGTCTCCGGGGCGAACCCTAAGTTAGCCCGGTCCCCTCGGAGACCGGATGTACTGCTCTCGCTGCGGCACCCAGAATAAGGACACCGCGAAGTTCTGCGATTCGTGCGGCCTCGATCTGACCGCCACGACACCCACGGGTGTCCGTCCCGAGGCGCAGGACATCGCCGAAATCGATCTGGTGCGGCAGGAGCTCGACGTCGAGTACGAGATTCTCGAGGAGCTCGGTCGCGGCGGCATGGCGATCGTCTTCAAGGCGAAAGAAAAGCAGCTCGACCGCGAAGTCGCCATCAAAGTCCTGCCGTTCTCCCTCGCATTCGACAAGGAATTCGTCGAGCGGTTCCAGCGCGAGGCCCGCACCTCCGCGAGGCTCGAGCACCCGAACATCATCCCGATTTATCGGGTCGGCAAATCGGGTCGCATCATTTACTTCGTCATGAAGTTTCTGCGGGGCAAGCCGCTCTCCACCATCCTGGGCTCGCGCGGCAGCCTGCCCCCGATCGAGATCCGGCGCATCCTGATCGACGTCGCGCGCGCGCTCGCCTACGCGCACAAGAAGGAAATCGTTCATCGCGACATTAAGCCCGACAACATCATGTTCGACGAGCACGGGCACGCGGTCGTCACCGACTTCGGGATCGCGAAGGCGGCGTCCGGCGGCAAGCTCACGGGCACCGGCATGTCGATCGGCACGCCGCACTATATGAGCCCGGAGCAGGCCAAGGCGGGGTCGCTCGACGGACGGAGCGACATCTACTCGCTGGGCGTCGTCGCCTATCAATGCCTCACGGGAGCCGTGCCGTTCGACGGCGAGGATTCGTTCTCCATTGGCTACAAGCACATCATGGAGGAGATCCCGACGCCGCCGCTCGACAACCCCGAGAAGCGCCAGCTGTTCGAGATCATTCGCAAAATGATGGCCAAGACGCCGGCACAACGCTTCCAGAACGGCGACGAGCTGATCTCCGTCCTCGAGGGTGGCCGCTCCGTCTCGTTCACGACCGATGCGACGATGGCGATGCCGTCCATTCCGGGCGCGCGGATCACCTCGGCGCCGACGACGCCGCTCCCGCGCGCGACGGGCACCCGGCCGCCCGTCGGCGCCGAGGGAGCAGCGGCCGGGCCGGTCGTCATCGAGAAAGCACACCGTTCGACCACGGCGGGAATCCTGCTGTGGCTGATCATCGTCAGCGCGGTGTTCGGCGGCGGCGGGTTCTACGCATACAAGCAGGGTTTGATTTTTGCGAAGCCGGCGAATCCTGCGGTGAGCGACTCGACGCCCCGCGATACTTCGCGGCTGGCCGCCGGTATCGATTCGACGCAGCACGGCGATTCGACGGGGACGGTGACGCCTCAACCTCCCGGACCTCTGCCCGGCGCGCCTGGACGGCTGGTTCTGCAAAACCTGCCCACGGGCGCGCAGGTGTCCATCGATGGGCAGCAGGTCCGCGCCGGCCAGGTCGATCTGCCTTCCGGCGTGCGACATCTCATGATCCGCGCCGCCGGCTTTCAGAATTATGAGCGGTCGGTGATCATCCAGCCGGGCGAGACGTACACGATGCGCGTGAATATGGAAACAAGCGCTGAGGGTAGCGGGCCCTGCGACACATTCGGCCCCGCCTATAACCAGGACAACATCTGTTTCGACTCGCGGCCGGCACCCTTATCCGCCACGCGCATTCCGGTGCCCGAAGACGCGCCGATCTTTCCGCGGCAGGCGATCCTGCTGATCAAGGTGTCCCGTGACGGCACCACCGTCGAGGCGCGCGTGTTCGTGCCGTCGAATGTGGAAACCTTCAATAACGACGCGCTCGAGATGGCAAAGCGCCTCCGCTGGAATCCGGCTCAGAAGAACGGCGAGCCGATCGAAGCGTGGGTGCAATGGCCCTTCCAGCCGGTACGCCAGTAATTCCGCCGGCCACCCAGCACCCCAAAATGGATCCAACCGCGTTCATCGCGCCGAGCGCCGTCGTGCTCGGCGACGTGACGCTGGGACCGCGCTCGAGCGTGTGGTATCAGGCGGTGCTGCGCGGCGACATGGCGCCGATCGTGATTGGCGAAGCGACCAACATCCAGGACGCCACGATTATCCACGTGGATGAGGGAAAGCCCGCCGTGATCGGTGCGCGCGTGGGGGTCGGGCACCGCGTGATCCTCCACGCCTGCACCGTAGAGGACGAATGCCTGATCGGGATGGGCTCTATCCTTCTTAATGACGTGCATGTGGGCACCGGCAGTGTGATCGCTGCGGGCGCCGTCGTGCCCGAGGGCCTGCGCGTGCCGCCCCACTCGCTCGTCATGGGTGTCCCTGCTCGGGTCACCCGTCACGTCGACGACGGTCTCCGCGCGCGCATTCGCGGAACGTGGGAGCACTACGTCGCGGAAGCCGCGCGGCACCGGCGCGGGACATTTCCGGTCGAGCGAGCAAGTTTGTGATGTTAATACTCGGAGTCCGCGGAGTGGCGCGACCGAATGCGAGTCTTGCTCGGCTCGGAACAGATGTCTACCTTGGGCCCTCACGTCCCGTTAACTTCCAAAATTCACCACGACTCGCCGCGAGATTCGCATGACCGCATCTGAGCCCCGTCTCGATCTGAGCGCCAATGCGCTGACCGTCCTCGAGCGCCGCTACCTGGTCAAGGATGACCAGGGAAAGCCGGTGGAGCGTCCCCAGGATCTGTTCTGGCGGGTGGCGCGCACCATTGCGGCGCCGGATCGAACCTACGGTGCCTCGGATCGCGCGCTGGAAAGCCTGGGCGAGACCTTCTTTGAGCTCATGGCCAGCCGCGTGTGGATGCCGAATTCTCCCACTCTGATGAACGCCGGCCGCCCCCTCGGACAGCTGTCTGCCTGCTTTGTGCTGCCGGTAGAAGACGCGCTCTCGAATGGTCGGTCGGGCATCTACGACACCCTGCGGGCGATGGCCCTGGTCCACCAGTCGGGCGGCGGCACAGGGTTCTCCTTCTCACGCCTGCGCCCCAAGAACGACGTCGTGCGTTCCACCATGGGGGTCGCCTCCGGGCCCGTGTCGTTCATGAAGCTGTACGACGCCTCGACCGACGTGGTGAAGCAGGGGGGCACCCGCCGCGGCGCCAACATGGGCATCCTGCGTGTGGATCATCCGGACATCATGGATTTTATCCACTGCAAGGACGACCTCACTCAGATCACGAATTTCAACATCTCGGTCGCCGTGACCGACGCCTTCATGCTCGCGCTCGAGGCGGGGAAGGCGTACGACCTGATCCACCCCCGGACCGGCAAGGTGGTGGGGCAGCTCGAAGCGCGCGACGTCTTCAAGCAGGTCGTGCACGGCGCCTGGAAGACGGGTGAGCCGGGAGTTTTCTACATCGACCGCGCGAACCACTACAATCCCGTGCCCCATCTCGGCAGCTACGAGGCGACGAATCCCTGCGGCGAGCAGCCGCTGCTTCCCTACGACGTCTGCAACCTCGGCTCGATCAACGTCGGCCTGTTCGTGAAGAACGGGGACGTGGACTGGGAAGCGTTGAGGACGGCGGTGCACGTCTGCACGCACTTCCTCGACAACGTCATCGACGCGAACAGGTACCCGCTCGATGAGATCGACGACCTGGCCAAGCGGATCCGGCGGGTCGGTCTCGGCATCATGGGTTGGGCCGACCTGCTCGTGCGCCTCGGGATCGCGTACAACTCCGACCAAGGGGTCGCCCTCGGCCGGAAGCTGATGCAGTTCATCGACGAGGAGTCGAAAGTCGCCTCTGAGAAGCTCGCAGAGCAGCGCGGCACGTTCGCGGAGTGGGAGCGCTCGATCTGGGGACCCGATGCGACGTGCGCCCGAAATTCCCGGGGCGAGCGCATCCGCCCGATGCGCCGCCTGCGCAATTGCAATCTGACGACGGTCGCACCGACCGGCACCATCTCGATCATCGCCGGCTGCTCCTCGGGGATCGAGCCGCTGTTCGCCGTCGCATTCATGCGCAATCAGGCCGGCGTGCTGATGCCCGATGTGAACGAAGACTTTGTCGCGATCGCCAAGCGGGAGGGCTGGTACTCCGAAGAGCTCATGCAGCAGATCGCCGAAGCCGGGCACATCCACTTCGACGCCGTGCCGGAGAAGTGGCAGAAGGTGTTCGTGACGGCGCACGACGTGAGGCCCGAGTGGCACATCCAGATGCAGGCCGCCTTCCAGGACTTCACCGACTCGGCGATCTCCAAGACCTGCAACTTCGCGAACGACGCCACCGAGGAGTACGTCGAGCAGATCTACCGCTACGCCTACCAGCTCGGCTGCAAAGGCGTAACGGTGTATCGCGACGGGGCGCGCGAGAACCAGGTCCTGTCGACCGGCACGACCGCCAAGAAGGTGCAGGAGAACGCGGGGGCGGCGACGGGGGCAGGGAAGGACGCGTTGGCCGAGGCGCTCAGCCGCATCGCCGAGGTGGAGACGGAGCTCGCGCGCACGCGCGACCGCCTGCATGATGTCGAGGCCGAGAACCTGCAGCGCCGCGCCAAACGCTCGCGGCCCGATTTGCTCAAGGGCTCGACCCGCCGTGTCGAGTCGCCGCTCGGCACCATGTACGTGACCATCACCGAAGACGACAAGGGCCAGCCGTTCGAAGTCTTCATGTCGCTCGGCAAGGCGGGTGGCGCGCTGATGGCAGACGTCGAGGCCATCGGCCGGCTCATCTCATTGTCGCTCCGGTCCGGCGTGCCGCTGCCGGAGATCTATCGGCAGCTCCGCGGCATCTCCTCCGACCGTGCGGTGGGCCTGGGACCCCACAAGGTGCTGTCGGTCCCGGATGCGATCGGAATTGCCATCGAGAAATGGATGCAGGAGAAGCAGGGGGTGCAGCAGGATCTGCTGGATTCCACCAGATCAGAGGCTCCGGCGCCGACCGAGGTTGTGCGCGGCGTCACCGGCGATGCTGCGTTGAGGGCACGCGGGCCCGATCAGGACTTCATCGGCGCCTGCCCCGACTGCGGCTCACAGCTCGCATTCATCGAGGGATGTGCCAAATGTCACGTCTGCGGCTTCTCCGAGTGTGGGTGAGCGCACACAGAAGCGACCGTATGCCCCGTGACCCTAGTCACGACAGGGTCTTGCGCGGCAGGCTAGTCTAAAGGCATGGAAAGCAGCAACCGGATGGTCACGCCAACGCGTCTGCAGGTGAAGGGTTGGGCGCGTGTCGGTCCCGCCGGCGCCCACACGCTGCGGCGCGGCGCATGGTATCCCGTCGTTCGCATCTCCTCCAGCAACATCGTCGTCCTCGACGTCAACCGGCACAACGTGCCGGTCGACCGTCGCTTCCTCGAGATTCGCTATCATCCGCCCGAGCGGTGGACGATCGTGCGCTGTGAGCCGCGCGTGATCGAACGGCTCGGACGAATTTTCCCGCTGACCTACGCCGTCTGCCCATCGTGCAGACATCGTCAGGGTATTGAAGCGCGGACAAACGAGATGATGTGCGATCGCTGTCACAAGAGCGCGGGGATGGCGTGGGACGAGCTATCCTAGAGGCCGAGAGGCTGAGCGGCTGAGGGGCCATGAGGAGCGAGGGGTCAGGAGAACGCGTCCTGACCCCTTCTCGATGGCTCAACGCCTAAAGCACAGCGACCGAATCGCCCAGAACCACCGTGCCGACCCCCTCGCCGACGCAATAAAAGCCGCGCATCCCATTATCCAAAAACTGCAAGTGTCTTTTCAGCTCCTCCGGCTCGACTTGTTTTCCAAGTGCCCATCCCGTAAACGGCCGGCATGGATGCGCGACCTCGAGGATCTTGAGCCGGACCCTCTCCTGTCCCTGCGGCGATAAGATCGAGACGCCCTGCTCGAGGTCCTCGTAGCGGAATCGCCGGTCGCTCGTCGCGATGATGTTCTCGCCCGCGCAGCCGACCGCGATTTTTTCGCCGAAGTGCTCCCGCATGGCATCGTAGTGTGACGTGAAACCAAGCGAGATTCCGTGGAGTCCGTCCTCGTTCTTCGTGTGCGGATGATCCCGGTGGTGCACGTCCACGATCCACGTGCCATCTCCCGTGCCGCCGAGCGCGCCGTCAGGCGTGACATTCAGCGCGGGAACTGACAGCAGCGGCGTGGGATCGTAAATGCGGGTGGGCTTCTCGCCCCGCTTCAGAGAGCCACGCTGGATCTGGAGTCGGGTGATGGTACCGATTGTGCGCATAACGCAATCTAGCAGGATGTGCTAAATTGGCCGCGCATGCCGACGCCCTCCTCTTCGTCCCCCTCGTCCCCCCGCGGTTGGGCGCGCTGCCTCGACAACGTCGCTGATGTGCTGCGCCGGGGAGCGTGGTACCCGATCGTCGGCGAAACGGACGACGGCAAAGTCGTCCTCGAAGTCCGCAAGCGTCCCGTCCGGGTCAGCCGGATCGACGTGGCCGTCCGCGACATGGCTCCCGACCAGTGGAGCATCGTCGTCCGCACCGGTCTGCTCCGCCCTACCCTCGGCGGCAGGGAAGGGGAGGAGGTCACGACGACCTACGCGGTCTGTCCGCAATGTCAGGAGCGGCAGGATTTCACCGGCAAGCCGAACTCGCTGAAATGTCTGCGGTGCAAGAAGGAAGCGAAGGTCGACTGGTCCGAGACCTGCTGATTGGCGCCATGCATTGCGGGCATGAAAAAGATTAGTATGTTAATTATCAACATGTTAACCACTTCCCCCACACCGACGGCTCGGTGAGCGACCGCTCTGAGCTTGCCCTGCAGCTGACCGATGCCGTGATCGCGGCCCGCCAAGCCATCGAGCGCGCCGGCAATCGCGCCTACAAGACCTTCGGGCTGTCCCAGCGGGCCCACGCAGTCATGGCGGCCGTCGATCTCGCGGGTCCCGACGGCGCCCGGCCGAGCGATGTCGCAAGCGAGCTGCGGGTGTCACGTGCCGCCGCCACAACGTTCATCCAGCGACTCGAGGCCAAGGGCTTCCTGGAAACCAGCACCGACCCGGATGACGATCGTGGGGTACGTGTGACACTCACTCGTCATGGCCTGGAGGTCCTGTTGCGCGTAGGGCAGCTGGAGCGCCGACTCGCCGCTCGCACCATCGAAGGGATGCCCGCCTCGGCAATGGCGCGGACGATTCACGTACTGCAGGAGCTCAAAGCGAGGCTGGAGCAGAAGTCACTCGAGGTCGTGCGCTGACTGGGTATCCAGATGTGCGAATCTTTGCAGCAGCATCGCATCGTCACCATTCCTAATTGTCACCATTGCTAGAGGATAGGCCCATAATTCCAACCTGGCGAGTTTTCCACATCTCAGGCACGGCCGGTTTTTGTGGATAACGGCACCAACGGCGTGCCAGGCATCCGGCGCACGAAAATCGTCGCGACCCTCGGCCCCGCCACCGGCAATGAGTCCGCGATCGGCGCCTTGCTTCAGGCCGGGGCCAACGTCATCCGCATCAATGCATCCCATGGTACGGCGGAGATGCGGGCCGAGTGGATCGCCGCCACGCGGCGCGTGGCGAAGAGCGCGGACATGCCCGTCGCGGTGCTCCTTGACCTCCAGGGGCCGCGGATCCGGGTGGGGAACCTCGCCGCTCCGCGTGAGCTCACGGCCGGTCAGCAGGTGGTTTTCGCACCGGAGGATGAGGCTCGCGGCGACGAGCTGCCGACGACCTATGACGGTCTCGCCACCGATGCCCGCGCCGGTTCCCGCATCCTGCTGAACGACGGGCTCCTCTCGGTCGAGGTCACGGGTGTGGACGGCCCGCGCGTGCGCGGCCGCGTGGTGGACGGCGGTATTCTGACTGCGCACAAGGGAATGAACCTGCCCGGCGTGCAGGTCTCGGCCCCCGCGCTCACGGAAAAAGATCGGGAGGATGTGCAGGACGCCGTGAAGGGGGGGGTCGACTACCTGGCGCTGTCGTTCGTGCGCCGGCCGGAGGACATCGAGGAGCTGCGTGGACTGGTCCGCAACACGCAGATCAAGCTCGTCGCAAAGATCGAGAAGGCAACCGCGCTGGACAACCTCGACAAGATCGTTTCCGTGTCCGACGCCGTGATGGTGGCGCGCGGTGACCTCGGCGTCGAAATGCCGTTCGAACAGGTGCCGCTCGTTCAGAAGCGGCTGATCAGCGAAGCCAATCACCAGGGCCGACCCGTGATTACGGCGACGCAGATGCTCGAGTCGATGGTTCACAACCCCCGCCCCACGAGGGCCGAAGCGTCCGACGTCGCGAACGCGATTCTGGACGGCACCGACGCCGTGATGCTCTCCGCGGAGACCGCGGTGGGGCAGTATCCGGTCGACTCCGTCCGCGCCATGGATCGCATCATCCGCGAGATGGAGCGTCATCCGCTGCGCCAGCGCGAGGAACGTCGCAGCGCCGGCGTGGCCGTGCACACCGAGGACGCGATCGCGTGGGGAACCTACGCAGTCGCGCGCATGCTCAAGACGCCGCTCATCGTGACGCTCACCCAAGGTGGGTTCACGGCGCGGAAGGTGGCCGCGCTGCGACCCCCCGTCCCGATCCTGGCGGTGACCACCGAGCAGACGACGTATCGTCAGCTGGCGCTGGTGTGGGGCGTCATGCCGGTGCTCGTGAGTCAGGTCCCGGGGTACGATGCAATGCTGACGGTCGTGCGCGATCTCATCCTCAAGCGCCAATACGCGAAGCCCGGGGATTGCATCGTGATGACGGCGGGTGTCCCCTGGGGTGTGTCCGGCAGCACCAACCTCATCAAGGTCGAGGTAGTGTGACGTGCGGTTGATCTTGCTCGGCACCGGCACGTCGTTCGGCGTGCCGCAGATCGGCTGCCGCTGTCCTACCTGTACATCTCCTGACCCGCGCGACCGTCGGACCCGCACCGCCGCCATCATCGAGACGCACGGCAAACGACTCTTGATCGACACGCCGCCCGAGCTGCGATTGCAGCTCGTCGCCGCCGGCGTCGATCATGTGGACGCGGTGTTGTTCACACATGCGCATGCCGACCATGTGCACGGCATCGACGACCTGCGCGCGTTGTCGTTGCGTCAGGGAACCGCGCTGGCGGCCTACGGCTCGCGCGCCACGATGATGGAACTGATCGGCAAATTTCCGTACATCTTCGACCCGTCTATCGTCGTGCCGGTCGGGACCAGCAAACCGGAGCTGAAGGCGTACGTGCTCGAGCCCGGCAGCAGGACCGCGATTGCGGGCGTCTCGGTGCTCGCACTCCCATTGCCGCACGGCGATCAGCTGGTGTTCGGGTATCGGATCGGGGCGATGGCCTATCTCACCGATGTGAAAGCGATCCCCGAGAGTGCGATCGCGGATCTGAAGGATCTCGAGGTTCTGGTGCTGAACGCGCTGCTCTCGCGGCCGCATCCGCTGCATCTGTCCGTTCCAGAAGCGATCGCCGCGGCTCAGCGCGTCGGGGCGCGCCGCACCTTTTTCACGCATCTGACGCACGAAAACACCCACGCGGCGCTGGAGGCGATGCTCCCGCCCGGCATCACGCCGGCATACGACGGGCTGGTTATCGACCTGGCCGGGCCGTAAATTCCGCCGCGAGGAGGACATCGACGCTCATGGTCCAGGATAGTGCCAAGATCGATGCGCTCGTGCGCAAGGCTGTATTCGGCAGCGAAGACGAGAAGGCGCATGCGCGGTGGATGATTTGGGAGATGGGGCAACAGGCCGGGGTGCGGCCCGCCTCGATTCACGAGCTGTACATGGCGCGCGGCCGCGGCGAAACGCCGGCATTCACGACGCCCGCGATGAACGTGCGGATCCTGTCCTACGACACCGGCCGCGCGATCTTCCGCGCCGCCAGGCGGCTCGACGCCGGCGCGATCATCTGCGAGATCGCGCGCAGCGAGATCGCCTACACCGATCAGCGTCCTGCCGAGTATGTCGCGGTGATGACGGCCGCGGCGCTACGCGAGGGGTTCGTGGGACCGCTTTTCATCCAGGGCGATCACGTTCAGGTGAATGCCAAGAAATACGCCGCGGACCCGAACGCCGAGCTGAGCGCGCTGCGTGCGCTGATCGAAGAGGAGCTGCACGCCGGCTTCTACAACATCGACGTCGACACCTCGACGCTGGTCGATCTCTCCAAACCGAATCTGGACGAGCAGCAGCGCAGCAACTACGAGCGCGCCGCGGAGCTGACCCAGTTCATTCGCGAGCGCGAGCCGGACCACGTGACGGTGTCGGTGGGCGCGGAAATCGGCGAAGTCGGCGGCAAGAACAGCGACGTGCACGAGCTGAAGGCGTTCATGGATGGCTACAACCGAACGATCCAGCGCATCGGTGCGAAGCCCGGCATCTCGAAGATTTCGGTCCAGACGGGGACGAGTCACGGCGGCGTCGTGCTGCCCGACGGGTCGATCGCGAAGGTCCAGCTCGACCTCGAGGCCCTCAAAGCGCTGTCGCAGGATGCGCGGAGCAAGTACGGGCTCGGCGGCGCGGTGCAGCACGGCGCCTCCACGCTGCCACAGGAAGCATTCTCGCAGTTCCCGGCGTGCGAGGCCGTCGAGATTCACCTCGCCACGAACTTCCAGACGATCGTCATGGATCATCCCGCGCTGCCCCAGGACCTGCGGCGTGAGGTGAATGAGTGGGTCAAGACGGAAGCCAAGGAAGAGTGGAAGAAGGGCGACAGCGAGGAGCAATTCCTCTACAAGAGCCGCAAGAAGGCGATTGGACCGTTCAAGCGCCAATTCTGGGATTTGCCGGAAGATATCCGCGCCCGGGTCGGCGCCGATCTCGAGAAAACGTTCACGTTCCTGTTCGAGCAGCTGCGAGTGAAGGGCACGCGCGCCATGACCGACAAGTACGTGAAGCCCAAGCTCGATTCCCATGCGGCGCCACGGGCGGCGCTCGTGTCCGCGCCCGATGACGCGGAGGCCGGCGAATGAGCGAGCGTGGCGGTGGATTCGGGGCGTTCCTGTTCGGCATCGTACTCGGCGCGGTCGCGGGATTCGTGTTCGCGCCCACCGAGGGTGCCGAGAACGCGCGGCGCAAAGTCGGCAAAGGCCTGCGCAACCTCAAGGAGCTGGCCGAAGAAAAAGTCGGTGAGGTCCGGGGTCTCCTGAAGGAAGCAGAAGAGGATGCCGAGGAGCCCGAAGTCGACGAGGACGACGATGAAGAGGAGGAGCCGGAGATCGCGACGCGCGAACAGCTGCGCCGCCGGCTCGAGGCCGCCCGCCGCCGTCGCGCGCGCGCCCGGCCGCCGGTGCCTCCTGCCGCAGAAGAGGAGGACGAGCCGCTCGCGTGAATGGTGAAGGCGGCTGGCACCGCACGGTCCCCGGCATTGTCCGGCGCACCCTCGAGGCCGCCTACGAAGACAATATCCCCTTCCTGGCCAGCGCCGTTTCGTTCGACATCCTGCTCACGGCCATCCCGTTCGTCGCGCTCGGCCTCGCCGTCGTCGGGTACCTGGTGCAGTACCAGGTTGCTATTCACCAACTGAACGTCCATGAGCTGTTGCAGCGCTTCCTGCCGGAGTCCGAAGCCAATACCGATACCTTCGGCTTCATCGAACGTGCCCTCGGCGACCTGGTCGCCAAGCGCGGCGGGCTCACGCTGCTGGCCGCGCCTTTGTTCCTGTGGTTCTCGACTCGTATGTTCGGGGGACTGCGCGCGGCCCTGAACGAAGTCTTCGACACGGAGGAGAATCGCCCCTGGCCCGTTGCCAAGCTCACCGATCTCGCCATGGTCTTCGTCGGCGGCGCGCTGTTCCTCGCGAACGCGTTCGCCTCGACGGGGAAGGGCGTCGACGCGCAGCTCGGCACGTTGCTGTTCAGCACGCTGCTGTTCTTCGTGATCTTCAAGTTCCTGCCCAGCCGCCGGATCTACTGGCGCACCGGGCTGGTCGCGTCGCTGTTTTGCGCCGTCGGGTTCGAGGTCGCCAAGCGCCTCTACACGCTGTACGTCGCGCACTTCGTCACCTTCGAACGCGCGGCGACGAACGCCAACCTGATCGCCGTGATCCTGCTCCTGCTGTGGATCTACTACACCGCGTTCGTCTTCCTGCTGGGCGGCGAAGTGGCCGAGACGTACGACTTGATGCGCATGCGTCGCCTGCAACGCGTGCGTCTCGGATGACCGCCGCGCCGATCGATCTTCGCTCCGACACGGTCACGAAGCCGTCGGCGGGGATGCGCCGGGCCATGGCGGAGGCCGAGGTCGGCGACGACGTGCTCGACGGCGATCCCACGACGCGCAAACTCGAAGAACGCATCGCCGAGCTCCTGGGTACCGAGGACGCGTTGTTCTTTCCGTCGGGCAGCCAGGCGAACCAGACCGGCATCTGGATGGTCACGGAGCCGGGCACCGAGCTGCTGATCGAGGCCAATGCGCACCTCATCCATTACGAGATGGCCGGCACCGCGGCGTTGTCGGGTGCGCAGATCCGTCCGCTTGCGACGATTGACGGGCTGCTGACGCCGGCGCTCGTGCGCGGCGCGCTGCGGGCATCATCGCCGCACGTTCCTCGCATGACCGCGCTGGCCATCGAGAACACCCACAACCTGGCCGGCGGGCGCGTGCTGGGCGCCGCGGCGTTCGACGGCGTGATCGGCGCCGCGCGCGACGCAGGGCTCGCCGTCCATCTCGATGGCGCGCGGCTCTGGAACGCCGCGGTCGCGGCCGGCGTGAAACCCGCTCGACTCACCAGGGGCGTCGACACCGTCATGGTGAGTATCTCGAAGTGCCTTGGCTGCCCCGTCGGGTCGTGTTTGGGCTTTCGCAAGGACCGGCGCGCGCGCGTGTGGGAGATTCGCAAACGACTGGGCGGCGGGATGCGCCAGTCGGGGATTCTGGCGGCCGCAGGCCTGTACGCACTCGATCACAATATGGACCGCATCGCGGACGATCATGCCAACGCGAAGCGCTTCGCGGAGCTGCTGTCCGACCGTCCGGCCGTCCGACCGTCCCAGCCCGACTCGAACATCGTCATGGTGGATCTCCAGATCGACGCGCACATGGCTTCGGCCCAGCTCGCGCGCGCGGGCGTACGGATGTCGGCGTACGGGCCGCAGCGGCTGCGCGCCGTCACGCACCTCGACGTGAGTCGAGCCGACGTGGAGCGCGCCGCGCGCATCGTGCTGGAGACGATCCGATGAGCCATCGGCCCGAGCCGAAGACGCAGCCGATGCCGCTCGAGCGCGCGATTCTGTGGAATCCCCCCGCCGCGCCCGGGTCGACGTCTCCGGGCAAGTCGTCCACGCGCACGCCCTACCCCATTTTCTTCCAGCAGGAAGCGGTCATCGCGCTGCAGGACCATATCAAGAGCTCGCCGACGCAGGCGATCTTCGGATTCCTGATCGGCGATCTCTACCGCGATCCGGACGCCGGGGTGCTGTACACGATCATCGACAAGACGCTGAAGCTCAGCCAGCCGATTTACGGAGACAAAACGGAAGTCGTGGTGTCGCGACTGTGGGACCGCATGCAGGAGCAGCTCGCGAAGGCGTCGGCAGGCCTGCTCGGCTGGTATCACAGTCATCCAGGGCAGGGTGGTTTCCTGACCGCGCACGACGTCGAGACGCACGAAAAGTTCTTCACCGACCCATGGCACGTCGCGGTGCTGGTGGCGGCGGAAGCGGGCGGTCTGACCGGAAGGTTCTTCCGCCTGACGCAGAATTCCGCCGACTGGCACAAGACGCCGCTGCCATTCCATGAGCTGCTGCAGCCCGAGTCCATCAAGCCGGACGGCAAGAAGCGCTCGTTCATCACCTGGCGCAACTACAAGCCGTACGGGCCGACGTTGACGGGTCCGAAACCCAAGCCTCCTGAGCCGCCCAAACCGCCGCCGCCGCCGCCGCCGCCCGAGGACGAAGAGCCGGAGGACAAAGAGGAGCCGCAGCAACGGCCCGCGGCATCCGACCGCGGTTTCCGGATCATGCGTTCGAGCGCCGACGACATTCCGGTCGTCAAGGGCAGCGCCGACGACGAACCGGCGCCGATTCCAACGCCGACGCCGCCTCCTCCGCCACCGCCGCCACCGCGCAAGGAGGCGAAAAAGGAGCCGCCGCCACCGCCGCCGCCACCGGAGAAGACCAAGGAGATTCCGTGGTCGGTATCGCCACAGGAGATCACGGCGACGCCAATTCCGTTGATGCCGATTTCGGCGCAACCGCCGTTTCCGGAGCCGTCCGCTCCACCTGCGCCACCGCCGCGGCGCTCGTCGGCTCCGAAGTTTCGGCTTCTGGACGAGGAAGCGGCGCGGAAACCCGCGCCCGCTCCGAAACCCAAACGCCGCCCGCGGCGGCGCGGCGCGGGAGGACAGTGGCTCAAACGCGTGGCGGTGCTTCTGCTGATCGCGGGCGTTGGAGCGGCCGGCTACTGGTACTTTGGGATCAAGAACCCGCGCGCGCTGCCGGGACTATTCGCGAGCGCGAAGCAGTTGGTCTCGCGCGTGACGAGCAAGAAGTCGCCGCCGCCCGCTGCGCCGTCCAGCGGATCGCGGCGCCGGACGGTGAGTCCGCAACCGGTGCCTCCGCCCGCGCCCCAGTCCGTGGCGATGCCGCAACCTGTGCCACAACCGGGGGCGCCGCCGTCACCGTTCGCGCGGTTCGACCGGTTGTCCGACTCACTCGCGCACGCCGTCCGCATTTTCCAGGACCGCGCGGCCTTGTTTGCGAGTGGCCGCATGGACTGCAATGGCCTCGCGAGCGGCCTCGTGGCGATCGAAAACCTCTGGATGTCTTATTACGCCGAGCGACGCGCGCGTATGGCCGCGTTCGATCAGCAGCGCGCGACCCAAGACCAATCGATGTACGCCACTGTCAGGGATTCGGTCGAGAGCCGCTTCGAAAGCTCCGGATGCCCGCGGCCCTAAGTGTGCTGCTCGGCGGTCTCCTCGGAGCGGCAGTATTTGACGGTGACCGTGCCGCCGAAAGCCGCGCCCGGAACGGTGGACTGTCGGTAAAGGAATTGCCCCAGGCACCCCGCAACGAATCCCGGCATCGTTTAGCGCTGCTCCCTGCGGGGGCCTGACGCGGTTCACGAGCGGAAAGCCTGCGGACCTGGGGCAGCCGAAAGCTACCTAGGTTAGATTTCGTTCTCAATGATTGCCCTCGCCCGCAAATACCGTCCCAAACAGTTCTCCGATCTCATCGCGCAGGAGCACGTCGCCGCCGCCCTGCGTGGCGCCGTGGCTCAGGGCCGCGTCGCCCACGGCTACCTCTTTGCCGGACCCCGGGGCGTCGGCAAGACCACGGCGGCCCGCATTCTCGCGATGGCGCTCAATTGCGAGCGCCGCAAGCCGGGAGACGCCGGCGACCCCTGCGGGGAGTGTGGCGGCTGCCGGCGGATCTGGACCGGCGCCGCCAATCTCGACGTCGTCGAGCTCGACGCCGCCTCGAACCGTGGTGTGGATGACGCGCGTGACCTGCGCGAGCGCGCGATGTACGCGGCGAGCACGGAAGCCGGCTCCAAGGTCTACATCGTGGACGAAGCACACATGCTCACCCGCGAAGCATGGAATGCGCTCCTCAAGATCCTCGAGGAGCCGCCGCCGCGTGTGGTGTTCGTGTTCGCCACGACCGAGCCCCAGAAGATCGCCAACACCGCCGCGCCCATTTTGTCCCGGCTGCAGCGGTTCGACTTCCGTCGCATCGGTCCGCACGCGATCGTCGAGCGGCTCAAAGCGGTAGCCGGAGCCGAACAGCTCAAGGTCGAAGATGACGCGCTGCACTTGATCGCGCGCAGCGCGAATGGCGGCATGCGCGACGCGCTCTCCCTGCTCGATCAGGTGCTTTCCTTTGGCGAAGGGCCTGTGACGACGGCGCGCGTGCGCGAAGTCCTCGGCCTCATTCCCGACGAGCTGTACGGCGAAATGCTCCGGGTCATTGTCGAGCATGATGCCGGCGCGGTTTTCCCGCTCGTCGAGCGGCTGCTCGAGGCGGGCGCCGATCTCGGCGAATTCGTGAACGGTGCGGGGGAAACGCTCCGCGCCCTGCTCCAGGTTGGCGTCGGCGGGCAGCCCGAGGGCCTCACGGAGGGGCTCGGCACGGTGGTGCGCGAGTACGCACCGCAGTTGCCGCCAGCCGACATCGTCCGCCTGTTGACCATTCTGGCTGACTCAGAGGAGCGCCTGAGCCGAAGTGCCAACCAGCGGCTCCTTGTCGAGGTCTTGCTTCTCAGGTGGGCAATGCTGGATCGGACGGTGGAGCTTTCGGAAGTCCTCGAGGCGTTGAAGCGCGGGACTCCGGCACCTGTCGCGCCGCCGGTCCCTCGCGCCGCCCCCCCTTCGCCGCCGCTTCAATCGGCGCCGCTTCAATCGCCGCCTGTTGGCAAGAAGTTAGAGCCCACGCTCGAGAACGTTCGCTCCGTGTGGCCCCAAGTCGTCCAAGACACGCGCGCCAAGACGCCCCTGCTCGGGAGCATCGTCGCTGATGTCGAAGTGATGGCTGTGGAGGGACGGACGGTAACGCTCCGCCCCGGCAATGCCGTGCATGCCGAGGGACTGGAACGGCAGCGCGAGACTATCGCGCAATCGCTTGGCGTCTACATCAGCGAAGCGCCGCGCGTGAAGTTCGTGACTGGGACCGCGTCGGGTCCCGGTGGCGGTGTCAGCGGAGGATCTACTTCCAATTCCGAACGGCTCACACCCGAACGTGCCGCAGCCGAGCGTCTCAAGAGTCTGCGCTCCAAGGATCCCACCCTGAGCGCGGCCGTGGACGCATTAGATTTGGAACTCCTCGAATAGCTTGCAAACGCTTCAAAGCGGGGTAACTTTTTACGTATGGCGGATTTATCTAGCCTGCTCCAGCTCTCGCAGCAGATGCAGGGGCGGCTTACGGAGATCCAGACACAGCTGGCGCAGCAGACATTGACGGTGTCGGCCGGTGGCGGGATGGTCCAGGCCACGGTCGACGGGCGCGGGCATATTCGCGGCATCAAGATCGACCCTCAGGCGGTGAGCCAGGGGGACGTCGAAATGCTCGAAGATCTCGTGCTGGCCGCGGTGGCGGAGGCGCAGAAGCGCGCGGCCGAGCTGTACCAGGCCGAGGTGCGGAAGCTGGCGTCGGGTCTGCCGTTCCCATTCCAGCTCCCGCTCTAGGCGTCCCGGCCCGGCCTCCCGTGTCCGCCATCGAGGAGCTCGTGGCGGAGCTCGCGAAGCTCCCCGGCATCGGGCGTAAGACCGCTCAACGGCTCACGTTCCACTTGCTGAAGCAGCCCGCGGAGACCGCGGAGCGCCTGGCGGATGCCATTCGCCGGGTCCGCGGGCAGGTCACGGCCTGCGGTGCGTGCGGCAACCTCTCCGAAGAGGATCCGTGCTCGATCTGCCGCGACCCGCGCCGGGATGGTGCCCTGTTGTGCGTGGTCGAGGAGTCGGGCGACCTCGGCGCCATCGAGCGTGCCGGCCGCTATCGTGGGCGCTACCATGTGCTGGGCGGCCGGATTTCACCCCTCGACGGTGTGGGACCGGACGAGCTGCACCTGGATCGGCTGGTGGCGCGGTTGACGAACGGCTCGGAAGTGCGTGAGGTTATCGTCGCCACAAATCCGTCGATGGAGGGTGAGGCGACCGCCACGTACCTGCAACAGATCCTCCAGCCGACGGGCGTGCGTGTCACGCGGATCGCGCGGGGACTGCCGGTGGGGGGCGACCTCGAGTACGCCGATGCGGTGACGATCGCGCAAGCGCTGGCGGCACGGCGCGAGATGTCGGAGACCGACTGACTCTCTAGGAGGAGCATGGCCGGGGCCGCGAGCTGGTCTTTCAGCGAGAACGATTTCAAGCAAATCCAGACGCACCTGCAGGCGTTCTTGCGCGATTCGAACGCCCGCTGTGCGCTGCTCGTTGATCGCAACGGCCAGCTCGTCGCGACCGTCGGCGAGACCCCGCAGTTCGACCCCACCGCGTTTGCCTCGCTCACCGCTGCCGACTTCAGCGCCAACGATCAGCTCGCGAAGATGATCGGCGAAGCGGAGTTCGCGTCGCTCGTGCACCAGGGCGAGCGCGAATCGATGTATCTCGCCGACATCGCCAAGCGTGTGATCCTCGTCGTGCTGTTCGATCAGCGCGCCACGCTGGGCCTGGTGAAGCTGAAGGCCAAGAACGTGGTCGCTGAGCTCAACAAGGTCTTCGAAGAGATGTTCAATCGAGTCGGGTCAGGCCAGACGCAGCAAAAGGGCCTGCTCGAAGGGGCGGAAGACGAAATTGACAAACTCTTCGGGTAAGGGGACGCGCCCATGTCGATGATCAACTACGCGTCCCGCGAAATCAACTGCAAGCTCGTCTATTACGGACCGGGCCTCGGCGGGAAGACGACCAACCTGGAACACATCTATGGGAAGGTCTCGCCCAACACGCGCGGCAAGATGATTTCGCTCGCGACCGAAACAGAGCGGACGCTGTTCTTCGACTTCCTGCCCGTCGATCTCGGCACGATTCGCGGCTTCAAGACGCGGTTCCATCTCTACACCGTGCCGGGCCAGGTGTACTACAACGCCAGCCGCAAGCTCATTCTGAAAGGCGTGGATGGGCTCGTCTTCGTCGCCGACAGCCAGATCGAGCGGATGGAGGCGAACGTCGAGTCGATGCAGAACCTGTACGACAATATGGCGGAGTACGGCTACGATCTCACGAAGATTCCGTTCGTGATTCAATACAACAAGCGCGACCTTCCCAACGCCGCGCCGATCAAGGACCTTCAGGCGTCGTTGAATCCCGGCTGGCCGATCGAGGACGCTGCACGCCACAAGCAGACGCCCGATCCCGCCCACCCGGGGGAAAACCTCATCGAGAAGGTCGGCGCTGATTGGATGGGGAAGGCTGCTTACCATGAGGCCGTGGCGGTCCGCGGCGACGGCGTATTCGACACCCTGAAAGCGGTGAGCAAACTCGTTCTCAAGACGCTAAGCTGAAAGCCAGCTCGATGCGGTGGACCCTGCCGAACATCATCACACTGGCGCGCATCTCTCTCACGCCCGTCATCGCGCTGCTTCCCTTCATTTCCGGCTACTGGCCCAAAGTCATCGCCTTCGTCGTGTTCCTCATCGCCGCATTCTCCGATCTGCTCGATGGCTACCTGGCGCGCCGCTACGGCACGACCAGCGAGCTCGGCATCCTGCTCGACCCGATCGCCGACAAGCTGCTGCTCTTCGCCACGCTCATTCCGATTTTCTGGATCACCCGCCATCCCGTCATTCTCGCGCGCGACAAGGTCGATTACGCGATTCCGTGGTGGGGCAGCCTGCCGCTCTGGGTGGCGCTGCTGCTCGTGGGCCGCGAGGTGTTGATCACCATGTTTCGCTTCTTTGCAAAGCGTCGCGGCATCGTGATTCCCGCGGCCGGTGCCGGCAAGTTGAAGGCGGTGGTCCAGAACGTCTTCATCGGCGCGACGATCGCGTGGTTCGCCTGGAAGGATGCGATCGCCGAGATGCACCTGGTGGGCGACTTCCGGAATTTCTGGGATGAGTTCCACGGCTGGTTCGTCGCCGTGACGCTGGCCGGCGCCATCGTGCTCACCATCTACTCGCTGCTCGTGTACCTCTACCGCTACCGGGCGCTCCTCAAAGTCGGCAAGTGAAGGTCGAAGTCCTCACCATCGGTACCGAGCTGCTGCTGGGCCAGATCGTCGACACGAATGCGGCGGAACTGGGGCGCGCGCTGGCGGGCGCCGGCGCGGAAGTCGTGCGGCATCTGTCCGTGGCCGACCGGCCCGACGCGATTCGCGCCGCCGTCGCCGAGGCGCTCGAGCGCACCGGCTTTGTGATCACGACCGGCGGTCTGGGCCCGACGCGCGACGACATGACGAAGCGCGAAGTCGCCGCGCTGTTCGGCAAAGCTCTGGAGATCGATGAGGGCGTGCTGCGCTCGCTGGAAGAGCGGTTTCAGCGACTGGGTCGGACCATGCCGCCGATAAATCGCACCCAGGCCGAAGTGCCCGCGGGCGCAACGGTGCTCCCGAACCCTCGTGGCACGGCCCCGGGATTGTGGCTCGAAGAGCAGGGGCGCGTCGTGGTGATGCTTCCCGGCGTCCCCTCCGAAATGCGCGGGCTCCTGGCGGAGGAGGTGCTGCCGCGGCTCGCCCGGCGCGCCGCCGGATCCGTGGTTCGCTCGCGCACCGTGCGTACGACCGGCATCGCGGAATCCGCGCTCGCCGAGCGCGTGGGTGCGATCGAAGACGAAATCGCACCGCTGACCCTCGCGTATCTGCCTTCGACGGACGGCGTGGAGCTGCGCGTCACGGCCTGGAGCCTGCGTGAGGACGACGCGAATCGCAGGCTCGACGCTGCAGTCGCTGCGCTGCGGGCGCGCGCGGGCGACCACTCCTACGGCGGTGACGGCGTCGATCTCGCCGCCGTCGTCCTGCAGCAGCTGCGGGCGCGGCGTGCCCGGCTCGTCATCGCCGAATCGTGCACGGGAGGGCTGCTGGGCGCTCGGATCACGTCAATCCCCGGCGCGTCGGATGTCTTTATCGGTGGCGTCATCGCCTACGACAACGTCGTGAAGAGCGGGACGCTCGACGTGCCGCCCGAGCTGCTCGAGCAGTACGGTGCCGTGTCGGAGCAGGTCGTGACGGCGATGGCGGAGGGCGTCCAGCGCCAGTTCGCCGTCGATGCCGCGCTGGCAATCACCGGGATTGCGGGACCGACCGGTGGGACGCCGGAAAAGCCGGTCGGTACGGTGTGGCATGCGGTCCGCTTTGGCGACCAGCTCCGGACGCTGCGTCGGATCTTTCCGGGCGATCGCGGCGAGATTCGGGCGCGAGCCGCGCAGGCCGCGCTCGATCTGCTGCGGCGGTTGCTCGCGGAGCACACGTGAATCACGTCAACGCGCCGGATGGAACGCCGCTCGTCTTCGATGCCTACGAGCCGGCCCAACCAGCCCTGGCGGTGCTCTTCCTCCACGACTGGCATCCCGAACGGACGGGGCTAGCCGAGCGCTTCGCGGAGCTCGGTGTAGAGCTCCGCGATGGCGGCTTCGCGGCCTACTTTCTCGAGCAGCGTGGTCATGGCCGTTCCGGTGGCCGTCGCGGCCATCTGTCTCGCTTCAGCCAGCTCCTCGGCGATCTCCAGACGCTGCGCCGCGCGGTCCGGCGCCGGCACAATGTGCCCCAGATTCTCCTCGGCCACGGCTTTGGGGGGCTCATTGTCCTGCGCTATCTCGAGACCCAGCCGGGCGAGCCCCCTGCCGCCGCAGTGGTTGCGAGCCCGTGGCTCGCATCGCGTTCGCGGCCGGCGGTCTGGAAGCGCCTGGCGGCCACGCTGGCGGATCTCTGGCCAACGTTCCCCACGGGAAGTGGCGCGGCGTATATGACGGCCGGAGCCCGCGCCGAGCTCCAGTGGGCGCAACGCGCGGTGCTTGCCGACTGCCAGCGCATCGAGCGGCCGCTCCTCCTGCTATTGGGAGAGACGGATGCGGTGATCGATCGGGGGGCAGTGCATCGCTTCGCCCAGGATCTCGGAACGCGGGCCACGTTGCTCGAGTACCCGGGGCTCGGCCACGATCTATTCAGCGCGCCGCAAGTCCGCCTGGAGCTGAGCAGCTTCGTCGCGGAGTATCGTTCCTGGGATCGGGATCGAAAGTACGAGTAGCCACTGCACCCTCTGTCCTCTCCCGCTTGCCATGCCCGCCCCCTTATAGTCCCCGACGATACCGCGAAGTCCACAACAAGGAGCCGCAGATGAAACGGATGTCTTTGAGCGCGCTAGCCGTCGCGTTCGCGCTGTGCGCAGCTATGCCCCTTCGCGCCCAAGTCGTACAGCCATCGGAAGGATTCCGGTTCGGCCTCGGCGTTGGCGCCACCATGCCGTTGGGCGATTACGCCAGTCTCGACAAAACGGGTTTGAATCTTCTCGGCGTGTTCGAAACGCCGTTCTCCAATAGTCCGCTGTACCTGCGTCTCGACGGTCTCTATTCCTCGACGGCGCACGACGGTACGAACGGGAGCACCGGTATTCTCGGCGCTAATGCCAGCGTGCTGTATCACTTCAGCGCGCCGAACGCGCAGGCTCGTCCCTATATCCTGGGCGGACTCGGCATCTACAATGTCGATCCCGGCGCTGACTCCCAGACCAAGTTAGGGTACGCATTCGGCGGCGGCGTCACGTTCGGGGTTGGTGGACTCAATGCGTTCGCCGAAGCACGATGGACCAGCGTCCAGACGAGTGGGTCATCCACGACGTTTGTGCCGTTGACAGTGGGTCTGATGTTCGGTTACTAAGCCGGCCGGCAATACAGGAATCAGGACCTACCCCGGGGCAGGAGCTTTCCAGACACACCGCCCTGGGGTATCTTGTTGTCGGACCGAACGTTCCCAATTCATGACCAATAAACGCCATCCGCACGCGCCGCCGCACCCGCATCAATCCCAAACTCCTCGCGCTCCGTCGCTCGATCCCGATACGGGCCAGCCGGTGCAACAGGGCGAGTCTGGAGACGCTGCGTCTGCCGCGCCAACTGCGCCACCGCCGCCGACGGGCGGGCCAAGCGAGTTGGATGTGTTGAAGGACCGCCATCTTCGCCTGGCCGCCGAATATGACAATTTCCGCAAGCGCACCACGAAGGAACGGGCCGAGGTGTGGTCTCGCGCGCAGGCGGATCTCGTCGCGCGATTGGCGGACGCGCTCGATGACTTGTCGCGCTTTGCCCATATCGATCCGGCCGAGATCGACTCGAAGACGCTGCACGATGGCGTGGATCTGGTCGAGCGCAAGTTCTGGAAGGAGCTGGAGGCGGCGGGGGTAACTCGCATCGATCAGGCCGGCGTGCCGTTCGATCCTCACGTGCACGAGGCGGTGACGATGCAGCCGGCCGCGAAACCGGAGCAGGACCACACCGTAGGCCAGGTGGTGCAACCGGGCTATAAGATGCGCGACACGTTGCTGCGGCCGGCGCGAGTCATCGTGCTGACCTGGCAGGGACAGTAATGGCAGCACAGCGCGACTACTATCAGGTGTTGGGAGTCGCCGAAACAGCCACGACGGACGAGATCAAGAAGGCATTCCGGCGCCTGGCCAAGCAGTACCATCCCGACCGCAACCCCAACAACCCGCAGGCCGCCGATCGCTTCAAGGAAATCAACGAGGCGCACGACGTCTTGAGTGACGCCGACAAGCGGAAGAAGTACGATCAGCTCCGGCGCTACGGTGCGTTTACCGGCGGCGGTGGTGGTGGGTTTGGCGGCGGTGGTACACGCCGCGGACGCACGCAGGAAAGCGGCGGCGCCGGCGGCGCCGGCGGTGATTTCGACATCTCTGACCTCGGCGGCCTGGGCGACATCTTCTCGTCCATCTTCGGCCGGCGCGGCGCCGCCGGTCGCGAAGCCGAGCCGGAGGAAGTCGAAACCGAGGTCACGATTCCGTTCCGCGTGGCCGCGCTCGGCGGATCGGTACCGATCACGCTCGGCATGCCCCAGGTCTGCCCGACCTGCGGGGGGTCAGGCGGTGCGAAAGGCGCGACGATCAACACCTGCCCGGAATGCAAAGGCCGTGGCGTCGTGTCGTTCGGCCAGGGCGGGTTTGCGGTGAACCGGCCCTGCCCGGTGTGTCGCGGGAAGGGGACGGTGCCTTCTCAGCGCTGTCCCGCCTGTCAGGGCAGTGGCGAAGTGCGCGTCGAGAAGCGCATCAACGTCGAGGTTCCGGCGGGAGTCGAAGAAGGCGCTCGGCTGCGGCTGAAGAATCAGGGCCCCAAGAACCGTGGCGATCTCATCGTCGAGATCCACGTCGCGCCGGATCGCTTCTTCCGCCGCGAAGGACTCGACCTCGTCGGCGTCGTGCCCATCAATCTGGCGCAGGCGATGCTGGGCTCGCGGATCAAGGTGAAGACGCTGGACGATAAGCGCGTGGTGCTGCGGATCCCGGCCGGGACGCAGCACGGCCAGAAGTTTCGCATTCCGGGTCACGGCATCGAAAAGAACGGCCGCCGCGGCGACATGTATGTCGAAACGCACGTGACGCTGCCCGAGAAGCTGAGTGCGGATGAACAGGAAGCCGTGAAGAATTTTGCGGAGAAAGCGGGCCTGAAGTACTAGCGTTACGGTGTGAGCAGCACCTTCCCGATGTTGCGGCGGTCATGGATGTACTGGTGCGCGGCCGCCGCCTCCGCAAACGGAAACGAGCGATCCACGCGCGGCGTGATTTGTCCCTCGCGCGCATACCGCAGCAGCGCTTCCATCTGTGGCGCCAGCATTGCCTGCTCATTCCAGATGTGTCCGAGGTTCACGCCGGCGACGGATTTGTTGTCGTTCATCAAGGCCAGTGGTCCAAAGCGTGGAAAACGCAGCACCCGCCACACGACCTTGACCAGATTTCTGGTTGGACCTTCCACTAACCGCTGAGCTCCGTAACAGACCAGCCTGCCGGCAGGCGCGAGCAGGCGGTAGCCGTGGCGCCAGGAGTCGCCGCCCGCGGCGTCGAGCACGATGTCGATGCCGGCAGGGGCGAGCCGACGCGCGCCCTCGAACCAGCGCGGATCGCGGCTGTCGAGCGGCTCGACACCATACTCGCGCAGAACCTGATGTTTTCCGGGAGAGGAAAGGCCGATGACACGCAAGCCGAGGATGCGGCCGAGCTCCGCGACCGCGAGCCCGACGCCCCCGGCCGCCGCGTGCACCAGGACCGACTCTCCACGCCGCGCGGCGGCGACACGAACCAGCATGTGATGCGCCGTGAGGTAGACAACCGGGAATGCGGCTCCTTGTTCGAATGTCCAGGGCTCGGGCAGCGGAAAAACGGCTCTGGCGGCCGCGACGACGAGCTCGCTTTGGCCGCCGAACTGCGTATTCGCAATGACGCGCTCGCCCACGCGCGGCGTGGTGACGCCCGCTCCGACGGCATCGACGACGCCGGCGACTTCGTAGCCAACGGTGCAGGGCGGCTTGGGCGCGTCGGGGTAGAGTCCCTGACGCGCGAGCAAATCGGAAAAGTTGATTCCAGCGGCGTGCACGCGAACGCGGACCGATCCCGGTTGCGCCACGGGATCGGGAGCTTCGCGCACCGCTAACACTTCGGGCGGTCCGTGTCGCGGAATAACGACTTGTCTCACGACACCAAGCTAGCTTGCGCGGGTCGACTCCGCGTGTTTTGTTTGTTTTTCTTGTCGCCTTGACGTGAGTCTACCTGCGGCGTCTGTGCGTCCAGTATTTAGTGGGGTGTAGGTCAACTGGCAGACCGCCCGGCTGTTAACCGGGAAGTTGGAGGTTCGAGTCCTCCCGCCCCAGTTCCCTAAAGACGATACGTCTGCTTGGCGAGATCGTAGGCGAGCGCGCGCGCGATACGACGTGCGTCGTGCTCGGCGATCACGTGACGCGCCACAAGACCGGCCAGATAATTCGCGTCCAGGCGGCGCGCGAGGTCGTGCCGCGCCGGGATCGAGCAGAATGCCCGCGTGTCGTCGTTGAAACCGGCCATCTTGTAAATGCCCGCCGTCTCAGTCGTCCGCTCACGGAAGCGGCGCATGCCCTCGAGCGAGTCGTGAAACCACCAGGGCGGGCCGAGACGCAGCGCCGGATAGTGCCCCGCGAGCGGGGCGAGCTCGCGGCTGTAGGTGGACTCATCGAGGGTGAAAACCACCAGCGTGAATCTGGTGTCATTCCCGTACGCGTTGAGCAGAGGGCGCAGGTTGCGCGTGAACTCAGTCGCGACCGGGATGTCGGCGCCCCGGTCCCGACCGAAGCGATCGAAGACCAGCCGGTTGTGATCCCGCAGCGCTCCCGCGTGGATTTGCATGACCAGCCCGTCCTCCAGCGATAGACGTGCCATCTCCATGAGGAGGTGAGCCGTCAAGCGTCGCTCGTCATCGGCGGCTGCCTTCCCGTCCAATGCCAGCCGAAACAGACGGTCCGCGGTTTCTGGCCGCAGCGCTGCCGTGTAGGGTGCGACCACCGCGTGGTCTGTCGCAGTAGCGCCCATCGCCTTGAAGTACGTGCGACGCTCGGCCAGCGCCTCGATGAAACCCGAGTAGTCGCGAACCCCGAGGCGGTCTACCGCCGCCGGCCATTCGGGGGCCGTGATCCGGAACAGCGTGTCCGGCCGGAACGTGGGGATGACGCGCCGCGTCCATCCTGATTCGCGGATCGCGCGATGCTGGTCGAGCGCGTCGGTCGCCGCGTCGGTCGTGGCCAGCACCTCGATGTTGAATCGCTCAAACAACGCCCGCGGACGAAACTCTGGAGAGCCCAGCTTCTCGCGGATTTCATCATAGATGCGCGGCGCCGTGTCACCCGAGAGGGGCTCGGCGATAGCGAAGACCTCGTGCAGCTCGTAATTCAGCCACGCGCCGGTGGGCGTGCCATCGAACAGGTAGTAGTGGTCGGCGAACCGCTGCCAGACTTTGCACGGGTCCGATTCGACGGGCGCGCCGTCCCGACGGGGTATCCCCAGATCCTCGAAGCGGAGACCGTGGGCGTACAGCAAACGCAGGACATAATGGTCGGGTTGAACCAGGAGAGCCGCGGGCTCAGGGAACGGCGTGTCTTCCGCCAGAATCCGCGGATCGACGTGGCCGTGCGGCGAGATGATCGGCAGGCCGCGGGTCTCTTCGTACAGCGCACGCGCGAGACGCCGTACGCCGGGATCCGGATCGAAGTAGCGGTCTTCCGCGAGGGAACTCACCCGCTAGACGACGGGCGTCCAGCCCGGCGCGTACTCCCGCTGCCAGAATCCCATCGCCTCGCCGTCACCGAGGATGTGGCCGTTGCCCGCGTCGATGCGAAGCGCGCGGCCAGTCCACTGCGCGATGTTGCCGAGGTGGCAGAGCAGCACGCTCTTCGCTCCCTGGTCGATCGGCTGGTGCAAGGGTTGCCCGCTCCGAATCGCCTCGACGAAGTTCGCGATGTGCATGCCGGTCGCGGCGTCATCGGCGGCGAGGTTCAAGCCGTCACCGGGCTTCGCTGCCGCGACCTGTTTCACCACCTGATTCTTGAGGTCGTACACGACGTAGCCATCGCGGTCCAGCACGACGCTCCCCTGCGTTCCGAGAATTGCGGTCCCACGCCCCCGGCCGAATGTCGGCAGGCCGTTGCAGCTCTGCCCCTGCCAGATGATCGTCTCGCCGCCGGAGAACTCGAACGTTGCTTCCTGCGTGTCCGTGAACTCCCAGTCGTCGTTGAACTGGTAACGGCCGCCGGCCGACGTGGCGCGGATGGGGTAGTCCACGCCCAGCGCCCAGCGCGCGACGTCGATCTCGTGGGTCCCGTTGTTGCAAATCTCCCCGGTCCCCCAACGCTTGAACCAATGCCAGTTGTAATGAATGACGTTGTCGCGGTAGGCCGTGCGCGGCGCGGGTCCCTGCCAGAGCTCGTAGTCCAGATTCGCGGGAACGGGCGCCGTCTTGCCATGGCCGATCGTCCCGCGCGTGTTGGCATACCAGGCCCGCGCCTGATACGCGCGCCCGATCAAGCCTCCGCGAATCGCCTGGATCACCTCGATGGAGGTGGGCTCCGAGCGCTGCTGCGTGCCCATCTGTACGACGCGCCCGGTCTTTTTCTGTGCGTTGACCACCAGCTCACCTTCGCGCGGATTATGACCGCACGGTTTCTCGACATACACATGCTTGCCGGCCGACATTGCGAGAATCGCAGCGGGCGTGTGCCAGTGATCAGGCGCCGCGACGACCAGCGCGTCGACGGACTTGTCCTCGAGTGCTCGGCGAAAATCGCCCAGAGGTTTCGCCGCGGTGCCTTGAGCGTCGCCGATCGCGGTGACCGCTTTGGCGAGCACCTGTGAATCGACGTCGCACACATACGCCACAGTCGCGTTCGGCGTCTTCGCGAACGTTTTGCCGAGCACCGTGCCGCGGCCGTTCAGTCCCATGATCGCCACGACAACCTTCTCGTTCGGCGAGCCGCGGAACCGGAGCAGCGGCGAGCGCCGGCCGACGATTCCGAGGCCCACGGCCGAAACGGTTTTGACGAACTCCCGGCGTTTCATAGCTCCCTCACTTTGATGCTACGGAAGTACACCTCGTCACCGTGATCCTGCAAAACGATGTGTCCGTTGCGCCGGTCTCCGAATCCCGCGATCGAGTGATATTTGCTCTTCGCCAGCAACGAATCCATTTGTGCCGTACCGAGCTCGAATTCGACGACTTTCAGGCCGTTCAGCCAATGCTCGCCGTGCTTGCCGCGGAAGATCACGCGTGACTCGTTCCACTCACCCACGGGATGGAGCCGCTTGGCCGCATTCGGCGCGATGAGATCGTAGAGCGCGCCGGCGCGGTGACTCGGCAGCTTACCGTCTTCGTGCCGGTCATCGTCGAGGATCTGGTACTCGAAGCCGAGGGCTGAGTGAGTGGGGCCGCCGTTGGTGCCGGCGCCGCCTTGTGCCATCGACATCGCCTCGGACACGTTGTATTTGACCCCGCTGTTGGCGCCCGGCGTGACCTTCCACTCAAAGCTCAATTCGAAATTGGCGAACGAATCCACGGTCATGAGGTCGCCGCCGACGAGCGGGCGCCCGTCGGCCACGCGCGGCACGTCACCCGAAGCGATCTTCTTGATGGTGCCGTTCTGTACGATCCAGTGAGCCGTGGGCACGCTGTCGTACCCGATGCCGCGCCACCCCGTCAGACTCTGCCCGTCGAACAGCAGCCGCCATCCGGCCGCACGCTCGGCGCCCGTCAGCTGATTGGGTGGTGAGGATGAAGGGTGGGCAGCAGTGGTTTGCAGCAGAAGCAGCAACACCGGCGCGATCATGGCAGCTCCTTCACGCGAACAGGCTCGAGTGTGGGGGCGAGCAGCTGGATAATACCCCACGCCGTGACGTAGGCGACCCCGCATACCAGAAAGATCGGCGTGTAGTCGTGGCCATTGGCATCGAGGATGCGGCCCGTGGCGCGCTGGAACAGGACGCCGCCCACGGCGCCCGCAAACCCGCCAATGCCGGAAATCGACGCCACCGCCGAGCGGGGAAACATGTCGCTCGCAAGCGTATAGACGTTCGCCGACCAGCCCTGATGCGCCGCCGCCGCGACGCTGACGATCAGCACCGCCGTCCACATGCTTCCGGCGCGCGGCGCGAACGCCGTCGGGACGATCACCAGTGCCATCAACAGCATCGCCGTCTTGCGAGCGCGATTAGCCGTCCAGCCGCGATGAATGAGGCTGCCGGACAACCAGCCACCGGTGATGGAGCCGACGTCAGCCACGACGTACACGACGATGAGCGGCAACGCGACGTGCGCGAGATTGACCCCGTATTTGGCGTCGAGAAACTTGGGCAGCCAGTACAGATAGAACCACCAGATCGGATCCGCGAGCAGCTTACCGGCGATGATCGCCCAGGTTTGCCTGAACCCGAGGAAGCGAATCCATGGCGGGCGCGACGCGTCGTCTGGCTCGCGGGCCGCCGCCGCCGCCGCCGGAGGATTGCGATACAGCGCGAGCCAGAGGGCCAGCCACAGAAAGCCGAGCGAGCCAGTCACGACGAACGCCCAGCGCCATCCCCAGGTCAGGGCGATCCACGGGACGATGAGCGGTGTCACGATCGCGCCGGTGTTCGTGCCCGCGTTGAAGAGCCCGGTCGCGAGCGCTCGTTCCTCTTTCGGAAACCACTCGGCAACCGTCTTGATCGCGCCAGGGAAATTCGCGGACTCGCCGAGACCGAGCATGGCGCGCGCCGCGTAGAATGCCGCCGTCGTGCGCGCGAGGGCCTGACCCATTGCCGCCAGGCTCCACACGACCACGGCGGTCGCGAAGCCCCGTCTCACGCCCACGCGGTCGAGCCACCATCCCGCGAAGAGAAAACCGAACGCGTAAACAAAGGTGAACGCGGAGACGACATCGCCATACTGAGACTCTGACCAGTGCAGCTCGCTCTGCAGCGTGGGCGCGAGAATGCCGAGGACCTGGCGATCCACGTAATTGACGGTCGTGACGAGAAAGAGCAGCGCGCAAATCGTCCAGCGATAGGAATGCCGGGCAGGCGGCAGTGTTGCATCCGTCACGCGTGTGAACCCTTCTCGAGGCCTTCCCAGAGTCCCTGCAGATACATCGCGCCGAGCGCGCGATCATACAGCCCATAACCGGGCCGAGCCCGCTCGCCCCAGATCATGCGGCCGTGATCGGGACGCATGGGACCGGCGAAGCCCGTATCCTGCAGCGCACGCAATACTGCGCCGAGATCGACGCCGCCGGACGCGGAAGGATGCGGGGTTTCGTGAAACTGGCGCTGACCGGTGACGCGCACGTTGCGACAATGCGCAAAGTGGATGCGGCCCTGACTACCAAGCCGGCGCGCCATGGCCGGAAGATCGTTGTCTGGCAGCGCGCCCAACGACCCCGTGCAGAAGGTCACGCCGTTCGCCGGACTGTCGACGAGCCTCACGAGCCGCTCGAGATCGGTTCCGCGGCAGATGATGCGGGGCAGTCCAAAGATCGGCCACGGCGGATCGTCGGGATGGAGCGCCATGCGCACGCCGGCTTCTGCCGCCACGGGCACAACGCGCTCGAGGAAGTAGGCGAGATGGTCCCACAACCGCTCGGCGTCGACCTCGCGGTAGGCCGCGAGCAACGCCTGGAGCGCGCGGGCATCATAGGCCGCCGCCCAGCCCGGCAGATCGCCGGTGCCGCGCGAGAGATCGACCGCCGACAGGGCGCGATCGTCGTAGGCGAGCGCGGTCGAGCCGTCGGGAAGCGGCATCTCGAGATCGGTGCGCATCCAGTCGAACACGGGCATGAAGTTGTAGCACAGCACGGTGATCCCGAGCTCGCCCATCGCGCGCACGCTGTCGCAATAATTCGCGATCAGGCGATCCCGCGTGGGGCGGCCGAGCTTGATGTCTTCATGCACCGGGATGCTCTCGACGACCGCGAACGTGAGGCCCGCCGCCTCGATGTCCGTCGCGAGTCGCTCGAGCCGCCCGCGCGGCCAGGCGGCGCCGACCGGCAGATCGTACAACGCGCTGACCACGCCGCGCACGCCCGGAATCTGCCGGATATTGCTCAGTGGAATCGGATCGGTGGCGCCGAACCAGCGGAAGGTCAGGTACATTGGCGCACCGCGTCTTCGACCTCCGCCCGCGTGGCGCGGCCGAAATCTCCGGCGACCGCGAGCTTCAAGGCACCGGCTGCGGCCCCGAACTCCAGTGCGTGTGCAGCCGGCTGGTCATGCAGCAGCGCGGCGATCAGCCCGGCGGCAAAGCAATCGCCGCCCCCCACGCGGTCCAGCACTTTCACCACATGTCTCCGGCTGCGTGCATGCGTTTTGGTCGCGGCATCGTAGAGCGTTGCGCTCCAGGCCTGCTCGCGCGGGCCCAGAATCTCTCGCTGGGTAATCGCGACGAGCCCGCAGCCATATTGCTCGGCCAGCCGGGGCGCGAGCGCATCACCGTCGCCGTCGACGCCGAGCAGCGCCCGAACCGCGTCACGATTTCCGATCAGCACGTCGGCCTGGCGGGCGAGCGGCTCCAGCACCGGGCGCGGAGTTCGTCCATGCCACAGAGCCGCCCGATAGTTCAGATCGAGACTGACCGGCAGGTGCGCGGCGCGCGCGCATGCGACGGCGCGCGCCAGAGCCGCGACAGGCCCGTCGCCCAGCGCGGGCGTTATCCCGGTCGAATGAAACCACGCTGCCCCAGCCAGGATCCGCGGCCAGTCGAAGTCCGCGGGCTCGATCCGCGCGAACGCAGACTCCGCGCGGTCATAGACGACGCGCATGTCGCGCAGGTCGCCGGTGGGCTCCACAAAGTAGAGTCCCAGCCTGCTCCCGCCCCGCGCGATCCAGTCCGTGCCGACCTTCTCCCGTCGCAGCGCGTCGAGCGCCGCGTCGCCGAGCGGGCTTTCCGGCAGACGGGTCACATAGTCGGCCTGGACGCCGAGATGGTTGAGCGCGACCGCGACGTTCGCCTCGGCGCCACCGAAGAATGTGCGCAGCGCGGGCGACTCGAACAGCTTCTCGTCTCCCGGCGGGCTCAGCCGCAGCAGCATCTCGCCGAACGTCACGGCGCGCGGCGTGGTGCTCATTCCCGCGCTCCTGCCACGGTGTGAACCAGCGCGCGCGCTCGTGCCGTCAACTCCGGCCACAATTCTTCGCGAACCAGCGTCTCGATGATCAATGCGCTGCCGATGCTCACGGCAACGGCCCCGGCGCGCACCCATTCGGCGGCGTTTTCGGGCGAGACACCGCCCGACGGCACAACACGAAGGAAGGGCAGCGGGGCCAGCACCTCGCGGAGGTAACGGGGCCCGACGGCGGATGCGGGAAACAGCTTCACGCAGGTCGCGCCCGCCCGCCACGCCTCCAGCAGCTCGGCCGGGGTGAACGCTCCGGGTATGCAGGGAACATTGTGGTCGCGGCAATATCGGACGACGGCTCGATCGAGCGTTGGGCTCACCACGAAGCGCGCCCCGCGCGCGATGACGTCGCGCGCCGCCTGCTCGTCGAGCACCGTGCCGGCTCCAATGACGCAGTCCGTGACGCCATCGCCGGCCAGCTGGCCGATCGCCGCCGCGGCGCCCGGTGTCGTGAGAGTGATCTCGACCGCTCCGACGCCGCCGGCGGCCAGCGCTCTGGCGATGTCGCGCAACCGACCTGGGGTCGCGTCACGCAGACGCACGACGGCGATGACGCCGCTTGCCAGGAGCGCGTCAGTCACGGAGCAACGCCTCCACGCCTTCT
>QHUB01000105.1 GCA_003221035.1 Gemmatimonadota bacterium | reverse complement strand
ACCTGTTTGAGCAGGCCATCCACCGCTTCCGAGATGTCGATCGTCACTGACGGGATGCCGAGCCTGTCGGCGACGAGCTGGGCATGGTCCAGACTGTCGGGACTCGAGGTGCGGTACGGCATCCGTACGCCGATGACGTTCTCCCTGCCGAGCGCCTCGGCGGCCAGAAATGCGGTCAACGCCGAGTCCACGCCGCCCGACAGTCCCACGACCCCTTTTTTGAAGCCGCGCCGGCGAAGGACCTCATCCTTCAAGAAACTCACCAGCCATTTACGAGTCAGTTCGGCGTCTATGGCGAGGGGATCGGGATGGGCGGGCCCCGTCCCGATCACACGACTCCGTTCCGCAGGGAGATGGGAGAGGGGAGATGTACCATTTGCCGCGGGGTCGAACTTCACCGGCGTGTACTTCTCCCCTCTCCCTTCCCCCGCTTTTAAGCCTTTGATGAGCACAGGCAGCGCACTTTGGAGATCCGCGAGCAGCGGAGAATCAGACCGCGCGGTCGTCAGCGAGTCGAGATCGACATCGGCCGTCAGCAGCGCTTCCTCGAACAATGGCCCGCGCGCGATCACGCGGCCGGTCGGATCGATCACCGCCGATGCGCCGGGGAATCCCTTGCCGCCCTCGAAGCCGACCAGATTGGCGAGCGCGACGAAGACACCATGCTCTTCGGCGATGCCGCGCACGATGCGCTCCCAGCGCAGCACGGACGCCGGCAGGGCCTGATCCTCGCAGGCATCGTCTGCTTGTCCGAGCCCCCGGGCCGGCGACGCGCTCGGGACGATCACGAGCTGCGCGCCTTCGAGCGCCGCGACGGTGGCGGCCAGTGAGTGCCAGGCATCTTCGCAAATCAGGATCGCAGCTTTGCCACCCCATCCGGTCTCGAATGCGCGAACACCGTCCTGACCGCGGTCGACAAAGCGCTCCTCGTCGAATACGCCGTAGGTGGGGAGAAAGACTTTGCGATGCACGTGACGGACGTCTGGTTTCTGCTTATTCAAAGTCACGTACAACGCGGAATTGTAGATGTGATTCTGGAACCGTTCGTAGAAGCCGACCGCGACATCGACCGATGGTCCATCGTAGGCGGCGGCGAGATCGCGCGCCAAGGTGCCCGCCGTGACCGCCAGCTCTTGGACGCCACCCTCGACGAAGTAGCCTGACGTGGCCGTTTCAGGGAAAACGACGAGATCGGGTTTGGGCTCGAGCTTGACCGCCTGCGTGAGGACCGCGCCGATCCGGGAAACGTTCTCGGCGTACTCGCCCTTGGTGGGCCGGAATTGCGACAGTGCGAGACGGATGCGCGACATGGCTGGAAAGATATACGCAGCGACCGTTTCAGCTCGATGTTTACCGGCCGAAACGGTCGCCTACAAATTCGCCAGCCGCAACTACAACGCGATCAATGGAACGTCACGCCGACGGCAAACTGCAGGATGCTCTGGCTGAAGCCGGTGTCGGGATGACCCCAAACAAAGTTGAATACCGGGGTGACCGACGTGCTCGCTCCAACCCGGAGATCGTAGCCCAAACCGGCCGTCGCTCCAGCGCCGGTTTGACTCGCGGTCGCCCCGCCGCTACTCCCTGAAATGGTCGAGAATCCCACGCCTCCGCGGAGGAAAAGGCCGCCGGCCGGTTGCGGATAATAGTAGCCAGCGAACGATGCGTTCCCCGCCGTGAGCGTCTCGCCGCCCTCACTCTTCGTCCAGCCGTTCGTCTCGCCACCCAGGAGCAGGTGGGGACTCACCGTGCCGCCCATCTTCAGGTATCCGCTGACACTGCCGAGGCTGCCGCAGTCGGTGCACGTGTAGCTCCCGTACCCAAACCCGAAACCGATCCAGAACCCTTTGCGAGTCTGCGGACGCTGCGCCGATGCAGCCGAGGCACCGGCGATGAGCAGCGCCGAGACTATCGCGAGACTGCGAGATACTGAGCGCATTGGTTCCCCCAGGGAGTAAGAAGGGCGCCGCCCAATATTCGAAGTGCGGTCGTTTCGCGCCAGCGAGGCCGGAACTCGTTGCAGCACATGGGTATGTACAGAAACCCATGCGTCTATCCCTGCGATTCGTCGTGCCCCTGCTCCTTGCGTTGGGCGTGTGCGCCTATGCGGCGCTGCCGCTGGTGGACCAGCTCATGCTCCGCTGGTTCAGCCGGGATCTCGACGTCCGCGCCAACCTCGTCGCCAGTACGATCGAGGAGCCGCTCCAAAACCTCATTGCCGCGGGCAACCAGCGCCGGATCGTCCAGTTCTTCACGCGGATTACGCAGGACGAGCGCTTGTTGGCGGTTGCGTTCTGCCCGGCGGATCAGAACAACCCAATCGCGACGCCGACGCTTCCCAAAGAGGTGCGGTGCGCCGAGGTGGAGGATCTTTTCGCCGAGCGCTCCGGGCTCCTGCAGACCGCCACGGGTGCTGTCTACGTGTCGGTCCGGCCCATCGCCGCGACTCCGCCGACAAGCCCGGATGGGGCGGGAGCTCTCCACACCCCGGCACTGACGGCGCCGAGCGGCCACCTCGTGCTGGTCCACGATATGAGCTTCATCGCGCGGCGCAGCCACGAGACGCGCGAGTATCTGTTCTTCTTCTTTGTAGGACTCGCCCTCGTGGTCGCACTGGTCACCGTCATCATCGCGCAGCTCTCCTGGCGCGGCTGGATCCAGGGCATGCGGACGCTGCTGCGTGGCGAACGGCTTTTGCCCGTGCCCAGGGGGGGCCGGGGGGGCCGGGGCGGTGGTTCACGCAGCTTCAGCGGCCCACCCCCCGAGCTGCGGCCGATTGCGCGGGATCTTCGCGCGCTGATCGAGGACCTCGAAGCCGATCATCGCTCGCGCGACGATGCGCAACTCGCCTGGACACCGAACACGCTGCGGCAAATCCTGCATCGCGAGCTGCGGGGCCAGGAAGTGATCGTCGTATCGAATCGGGAGCCGTACATCCACATGCGGCGCGGTCCGGCCATCGATGTCT
>QHUB01000065.1 GCA_003221035.1 Gemmatimonadota bacterium | reverse complement strand
TACGCCGCGGGCGATCCGCTGCACCCCGGCGTGATCTACGGCGGCGAGGGCAGCCGCTGGGACCTCGAGACCAACACCTCCGTCCCGAACACCTCGGCGCCGAAGGGCCCTGAGACCGACCGCGCCGACTGGACCCAGCCGCTCGTGCTGTCGGCGGCAGACCCGCATTCGCTCTATTACGCCAGCCAGTTCCTGTTCCTGACGACGGACGGCGCGCGCACCTGGAAGCAGATCAGCGGCGACCTCACGCGACCCGATCCCGGGATTCCGCCCAATCTCGATCAGACCGCCGCGGCCGCGACCGATCGCAACGGCAAACGCGGCGTCATCTACGCCGTCGCGCCGTCGCCGCTGCTCGCACCGCTCGTGTGGATCGGCACCGACGATGGGCTCATCCAGGTCACAGCGGATGATGGCGCCACGTGGCGCGACGTCACACCGCCCGCGATGACTGCGTGGAGCCGGGTGACCGGAATCGAGGCCTCGCATTTCGACGCCGACACGGCGTATGCGAGCGTGGATCGCCATCAGCTCCAGGACTTCGCGCCCTACATCTATCGCACGCGCGACCAGGGCCGCTCCTGGCAGCTGATCACGAACGGCCTGCCGGCCGGGCTTTACGTCCATGTCATCAAGGAAGACCCAAAGCGGCGCGGCCTGCTGTTCGCCGGCACGGAGCGCGGCGCGTTCGTCTCGTTCGACGACGGCGATCACTGGCAGACGCTGCAACGCAACCTGCCCGTGACGTCGGTGCGCGACTTCGTCATCTACGGCAACGACCTCATCGTTGCCACGCATGGCCGAGGCTTCTGGGTCATGGACGATATCAGCGCGCTGCGGCAGGTGACCGACGAGGTACTCGCGACTGACGCCTGGCTGTTCCAGCCGGCGGATTTCCTCAACGTCGTGCCCGGCGACGACGACGGCACGCCCTATCAGCGCGACGAGCCACAGGCGTCGAACCCGCCGGACGGCGCCTACATCGACTTCTATCTCAAGACTGCGGCGACAACTGTGACGCTCGAGATCGTGGAGAGCGGTGGGAAAGTGCTGCGGAAATGGCCGAGCGAACCGGCGGCTCGCAGCACAACGGGCTTGCCGCGGGTTTCGCCCCTGTGGCAGCCCGCCCCCGAGCTGTTCGCTACTGCGGCAGGAATGCACCGCGTCGCATGGCGTGCGGTCGAGCCGCCACCACCGGGTGGACCCGGAGGTCCTGGTGGACCGCGACGCGGCGGAGGCGCGCGGCTCAGTGGCACGTACACCGCTCGCTTGACCGTCAACGGCCGGGTCCTCAGCAAGACTTTCACGGTGCGCCCCGACCCCCGCACCGAGACTCGTGCTTACTGATTGCTCAGGATGCGCTGACGATTTCGCTGGGAGGGGTGGCGGCCGCCGGGGTAAACCGCCGGCGCTCCGCTGTATGGCCGCGCACGTCGGCCGCCGTCTTGAGCGCAATCAGGATGATCAAGGCGCCAACCGGTGAGCCGAGCAGCATGACGACCCACCCGCCGAACAACACCGTCATGTGGAGCACGATCACTCGGCCATAGGGCTGGCCCATCAGCGTCTGGAGCGATGCCCGCTGGTACTCCCCGTTGCGCAGATAATTCCAGAAGAACGACAACCCGTGACTGGCGATCAGACTCGCGACGCCCCAGCCAAGCTGATTGGCGCGGATGACGGCAGGCAAGGCGTGCAGAAATCCAAACGGGTCGATGGGTTTTGGACCGAAGAAGGCGAACAGCAACATCCCGTGGACGTAGGTGAAGCCGCCGAAATGCACGATGAAGAACGGAATGAGAAACACTTTGCCGGCCCAGTACATGGCATCGCCGGGATGCGCGAGCATCATCTTCAGAACGTTGAACGCGCCGACGACCACATTTTCGAGCCAATACAACAGCAGAAGAGGAAAGACGGTCCAACCGAGGAAGAGCACGCCGAACACCGGGAAGGCATTCGCAAGAATGAGCGCGACAATCGAGGGTGTCACCGCACTAAAATGCTTCTCCCATTGAGAAATACAACAACCCGCCGTCCAGTCCCCATGCGTAGTTCAGACGCATGTGAGCACGGGGCCCCGAGTTAGCGACCCCGTGAATCACAGCAGTTGCATCTTGGTGTTACGGCGCGTCAGTTGCCCGCGGACTCCCAATTCTGCCGCGTCATGGGTACGATCGGCTCGAGCTTCTTGCCCCGGAGCGCCGAGTTGATGCCGGCCAGGTCCCGCGTGGACCAGGCATCGAAGTCGCGCGACACGTCCGCCAGCTCGCGCGCGAGCGCTTCGGCGCGGTTGGTCTGGTCCTGGGTCGGCCCACCATCCCAGAAGATGATGTTGCCGTACAGCTCCGTCAGATTCTCCCGCAGCCGCTCCTCGCCCGTAATCATGCCGCCCTCTTTGGTCGCGACGATCTTCTTTCGGAGCGAGTCGACCGTGGCGGATGCGGCGTGGAGCCGGCGCGCCAGCGCGTCGGTCGCCGGCAGCTTGGAGGCCCGGTCGTCCAGAGCCTGACGCGTCGCGTTCATGCGCTCGACCGCAAACGTCATGTCCGTGAGCGTTCCCGACATCTTGAGCGCCAGATCGAACGCCGCGCGCCGCTCCGCGTCCGTGTGTGAAGCGCGCGGATCCGGCACGAGCACGAGCTGCGTCGAGTAGGTCGCGGTGTCCTTGGTCATCTTGATCGCATACGTGCCGGGCAAAACCCTCGGCCCGTACGCCGCGCCGAATGCCGCACTCGCCGCCGGCGGCACCCGAGGCGCCGCCAGGCGCATCGACCACGTCGCGCGGTTCAGTCCCCGGCGCTTGCTCGTCGGCAGCGTGCCGAGGAGTTTACCGCTCGCGTCGTACACCGCGAGCTTCATGTCGCCGAAGATGTGCCGCCGGCGCTGGTAATACGTGATCACGGCATCGTCGGGCGGATTCGGACCGATGTACATCGCGTCGCCATTGGCCCAGCCACCGCCCGCCTGGAGGCGCTGCACCGTGGGCCGGCCCGGCAGGAATGCGACCGGGCTCGCCAGCACCTCCGGCGTGAGCGCGCGCAGCGGCGAGATATCATCCACGATCCAGATCCCGCGTCCGTGCGTGGCGATGACGAGATCGTGATCGCGCGGATGAATGGCGAGATCGCGCACCGCGACGGCGGGCAAATCGCCGCCCTTGTAGTGCGCCCATTGTTTGCCGCCGTCCACCGACACCCACAGCCCGAGCTCTGTGCCGAGGAACAGCAGGTTGGGATTGACGAGATCTTCCTTGATCACGTGGGCGTAGCCGCGCACCGGGCTGTCCGGCGCGATCAACGACGTCCACGTAGCGCCATAGTCGGTGGACTTGTACGCGTACGGCCGCATGTCCCCAAAGGTATGCAGGTCGAACGTCGCGTAGATCGTCCCGGCATCGAAGTGTCCGGGCTCGACCGTGGTCACCCAGGCGTTCTTCGGCAGCCCGACCATCTTGCTGACAACGTTCGTCCAGGTTTTGCCGCCGTCCCGTGTGACCTGCAGATTGCCGTCGTCCGTGCCGGCCCAAATCACATTGGCATCTTTGGGCGACTCCCCGATCGCAAAGATCGTCGTGTGCATTTCGGCCGAGGAGTTATCGACCGTGACGCCACCCGACTGCTCCTGACGCTGCTTCATCGGGTCGTTGGTCGTCAGATCGGGGGAGATACGTTCCCAGCTCTGCCCGAAATCCTTCGAGCGGAACAGCACCTGCGCGCCGAGATAAATCGTGCCCTTCTGCGTCGTGCTCACGAAGATCGGCGTGTTCCAGTTGAAGCGGAGCTTTTTCTCCTGGTAATGCGGCAACGGCTGGATACTGCGCGCTTCGTGCGTCCGCCGGTTCACGCGTCCGATGTAGCCGCCCTGCGACTCGGCGTACAGGTAATCGGGATCGGTGGGATCGGGGAACATCCAGAACCCGTCGCCGCCGTACATGTTCTCCCACTGGTGGTTCGTGATCCCGCCGGGAAATGCCGACGGACCGACCCATGAGCTGTTGTCCTGGAGCCCGCCGTACACGTTGTACGGCCGCTCCATGTCGACACTGACGTGATAGAACTGCGAGACCGGCAGGTTCTCGTTCTTCACCCACTTGTTGCCGGCATCGTAAGAGAACCACAGGCCGCCGTCGTCGCCGGTGATCAGATTGTCGGTGTTCTTGGGATCCACCCACACGTCGTGGAAATCGCCGTGCGCGCCGCCGGCAATGCCGCTGAAGCTCTGGCCGCCGTCGGTCGACACGATGAGCCCGCCGTCGGGCTTGTACACGCGGTCCGGGTTGGACGGATCGACGATCAGATTGGCGAAGTAGAACGGCCGCCAGATCATGTTCTGGCTGCGGTCGAGCATCTGCCACGTCTTGCCCGCGTCGTTCGAGCGGTACAGGGCGTTCAGGGGCGGCACCGCTTCGATAAACGCATAGACCACTTGCGGCTTCGAAGGCGCCACCGCGACCGCCACCCGGCCCCACGGCTTGGGCGGCAGTCCTGTGCCGGTCAACTCGGTCCAGGTGGCCCCGCCATCGGTCGTCTTGAAGACGCCGGACGCACTCGGCGCGGTCGCGCTGTCGCCGCCGGAACGGAACGTCCAGCCCTTGCGGCGGAAATCCCACATCCCCGCATACATCGTCTTGGGATTCGACGGATCCATCGACATCATCGAGCAGCCGGTCGAGAGGTTCGCGCCCTTGAGGACCTTGGTCCACGTCTTGCCGGCGTCGGTTGTCTTGTACACGCCGCGCTCGTCCGAGTCGCTCCACAGCTTTCCGGGCACGCACGCGTACACCGTGTTCGTCGCGGTCGGATCGACGAGGATCTTGACGATGTGCTCGGAATTCCTGAGCCCCATGTTCGTCCAATTCTCGCCGGCGTCGTCGGAACGGTAGATGCCATCGCCGATCGAGACGCTGTTCCGCATCCACGATTCACCCGTCCCGACCCACACGATCTTGGGATTCGTCGGATCGACGGTGACCGCACCGATCGATTGTATGGGCTGCTTGTCGAATACCGGCTTGAACGTCGTGCCGCCGTTGGTCGACTTCCACACGCCGCCGCTCGCCGCGCCGACATAGATCGTCAGCCGCGCGCCTTCGTGCGCCGCCGCGATCGCCGCGATACGTCCGCTCATCGCGGCCGAGCCGATGTTGCGCGCGCCCAATCCGGAGATCGTTTCGGAATCGACTTTGACGGCGGCGGACGCGGCGGCGGCGGACGCGGCCGCCGGCTGCTGCGCGAGTACGAGCATCAGGAGAAGATTCATGGACGTGCCCCCGTGGCTGCCGGCGCCCCACCCGGCCGCTTGAACCGCGGGTCGTCGAGCGGGACGTTGGCCTCGATCTTGTCGAGCGTGACTTTTCCGCGGTCGGTGCTGCTCGAGCCCTTCGGTCCGGACTCGGACGAGAACGGCATGTAGACGCCGTTGACCTGCTTGTAATCGCCGAGCGAGGTCTCGGACTCCTGCGGCGCGCCGCGGATCATGCGCTGCGTGTCGATGCGAATCGGCAGGTAGTACTCGGTGTCCAGATAGAAGAAGCTCACGTCGCCGTTCGGGCGCATGACCTTGAGCTTGTAGGCGTCGCTGCCCTCGATCTGCTCCACGCCCTGATACTCGACGCGATTGCCTTTCGCCTGATAGTTGACGAGCGGACCATCGAAATCGGCGTCGTCGAGGATGCCGTGCATTTCTTCTTCGCCGAGCGATTCGGGATCGCGTTTGCCGTTCCAGGGCTCGATCTTCCAGCCGTCCTTGCCGTCGTACGCGTTGATCCCGACCATTCCCTGAATCTGGAACTCCTCGCGCACACTGTTGGGCCGCTTGTTCTCCTGCACGATGACGGCCTCGAAGCCGCCGCCGCCGGTAAACTTCCCGGTGCGGCGCAGCGTCTGTATCGCCTGGATGCGCTGCATTCCACCGGATGCCTGGATGTATTTGGCGATCAAGCTATCGACCGATTGCACGGGAGCCTGGTTCGCCTGGGCGAGAACGAAAGTCGTCACGATCGCGAGCAGCATACAACCTTCCTGAAAGCGGGGGGAGGAGAAAGCTAGCCGCCGGTCGCGCGGTCGCAACCAGACGCGTAGCTTCTCCGCCCATGGAGTTCCCGAACCTCACCGTGCTGTCGCACCCGTTGATCCAGCACAAGCTCACGATCCTGCGGGACAAGCGCACCAGCACCCGCGATTTCAAGCAGCTCGTCAACGAGATCGCGACGCTCATGGCGTACGAGGTCACCAAGGATCTGCCGCTCGAAACGGTCGAGATCGAGACACCGCTCGAAACGACGACCGGCAGCCAGGTCGCGGGAAAAAAATTGACGCTCGTGCCGATCCTGCGGGCCGGTCTCGGCATGGTCGAGGGCATCTCGCAACTGATTCCCTCAGCCCGCGTAGGGCACATCGGGCTCTACCGTGACCATTCGACGCTGCAACCCGTCGACTACTACTTCAAAATCCCCTCCGGCGAGGCCGATCGGGCGTTCTTCGTGTTGGATCCCATGCTCGCGACGGGGGGATCAGCCGTCGCGGCCGTCAGCGCACTCACTCGGGCGGGCGCGCAACGGATTCGTTTTCTGTGCCTCGTGTCCGCCCCCGAGGGGGTCAAGGCGATGCTGGATGCCCACCCCAAGGTGCCCGTCTACAGCGCCGCCCTCGATCGGCAGCTGAATGAGCGCGGCTATATCCTTCCCGGCCTTGGCGATGCGGGGGATCGACTCTTCGGGACCCGCTAAGCCGCCCGCCGTACGTAACCCTTTCGCCGTTCCCCGTGTCCCATCAGTAGTTACGAGACAGGCCCGTCACCTCGGAGCGCCGTGGACGAATCACAGCTTATAGCCCGCGTCCGCGCCGGGGATGGCGAAGCAGAGCGCGCGCTCTATGACGCGCATGTGGACCGGGTGTACCGCCTGGCTTTCCGGCTCGCGGGCGATGATGCCCTCGCGCAGGATTTCACCCAGGAAACGTTCATTCGCGCGTTCGACCGGCTCGGCTCGTTCCGGGGCGATGCGGCATTCTCGACCTGGCTCCATACGATCACGACGACGGTCGTGCTGAATGGACTGCGCAAGGTCAAGCGGTTTCGGCAGCGCGAAGCGGACATCGATGATGCACACGAAATCGGCGCGATGCAGCGACATGCCGAACCGGATTTGAAAGTGCGATTGAAGCAGGCGATCGAAGCGCTACCGGAGGGTTACCGCACCGTGTTTTTGATGCATGACGTCGAGGGCTACACCCACGAGGAGATCGGCGCCGCCCTCGGCGTCGAGACCGGCACGTCGAAGGCGCAGCTGTCGCGCGCGCGGGCAAAGTTGCGTGTGGCGCTGGCGGACTTCGCGGGAGAATGGACGACATGATGGACCAGCACGAAGACCCGAGGTTCGAAGCATGGCTGCGGAAGGCGGCCGAATCGTACCACGCCCCAGACCCCACTCCGCGGGATGTGATGTGGCAGCGCATCCAGACTGCTCGTCGCCAGAAGCCCGTCATCGTGCTCCGCCCCTGGATGGCGTGGGCGATGGCCGCTGCCGCTGTCCTGATTCTCGGCATCGGCATCGGCCGGTGGACGGCAACCCCGACTGGCCGCGGCAATCCAGTCGCCGTCGCCACGACTCCCCTGGCCAACTCCGACTCGGGGCTGGCTGCTCCGTCGCCGGACGTCGTGTACCAGGTCGCCGCGACCCAGTACCTGTCACGGACCGAGGCGTTTCTGACCTCGTTCCGCACCGATCTGGGGAAGAATCACGCGGCCAACAGCGCGCGCTTTGCCGGCCAGGCGCGCGATCTCCTCACGACCACGCAGCTCATGCTCGACTCACCGGCCGGCAAGGATCAGCGCATGCGCTCGCTCCTCGAGGATCTGGAGCTCGTGCTCATGCAGATCTCTCAGCTGGACCCGGCGCATGGCGGTCATGACGCCGATCTCATCACACAAGGCATGAACCAATCGAACGTGTTGCCCAAATTGCGCTCGGCGATTCCCGCCGGGCCGGTACCGGTGCGCACTGAAGGAGCACTCTGATGTTGTGTGGCATGTCCCTCTTGCTCGCCGTTACGACTGTGATCCAGGCGACGCCCACGCCTCCGGCCACTCCCGCGCCGCGAGCCCACCGCCGTGCGCCAGCTCCGCCGGTAGTGGCGGGAGTCCCGGCGACGTCACTCACCGATCTGGAGGCGTCACTCGAAACCGCGGCGGCTGCGCTCGAGATGGCGCAGCCCGGCTTCGCGGCGTTCTCGGCGCAGGCGCCGGTGTTCGCCATGGTCGCGCCCGAGTTGCAGGCGGCCGGCGTCGCGCTCTCGGTCGCACCAATGGCCCTGACCGGGCCATCGATCGCGCTGAGCATCGCACCGCCGACGATGTGGGGGACGGACGAGGACGAGGAGGAGCTGACTGCACCGGTCTGGCCGGACCAGAACCAAGCTGATGTCGCGGATTCCATGTATCGCGCCGCGCGCAGCGCATTGAATCAGAACCAGTACACCAGGTCGGCAGAGCTCTTCCGCGGCATCCGCGAGCGGTATCCGCGCTCCACGTATGTGCCGAACAGTTATTACTGGCAGGCGTTCGCGCTGTATCGCGATGGCTCGGAGGAGAACCTGCGTACCGCGCGCGAAGCGCTGAAGACGCAGGCCAAGAATTACAAGAAGGCGTCGACGCGGACCGATGCCGACAAACTGTTGGTCCGGGTGCAGGGGGCGCTCGCGCGTCTCGGCGACGAAGAAGCGATGCGGGCGCTCAATCAGGATCTCGATTCGATCGCCCCGAGACCGGGCGCGCCGGGGACCGGGGCGACGATGGTGGCCGTGGCGCCTACATCGTGTGACGACGATGACGACGACCTCCGAATCGCCGCGTTGAATGCGGTGCTCCAAATGGATCCGGACCGCGCGGTGCCGCTGCTCAAGACGGTACTCGCCCGGCGTGACGCCGGAGCGGTGTGCCTGCGCCGCAAGGCGGTATTCCTGGTGTCGCAGAAGCGGACGTCGGAGACGTCAGCCATTCTGCTCAACGCCGTGCGCAACGATCCGGACCGTGAAGTTCGCGAGCAGGCGGTATTCTGGCTGTCGCAGGTTCCGGGCGATGAGACCGTCGCGGCGCTCGACTCGGTGTTGCGCGATCCCAAGACCGATCAAGAGATCCAGGAGAAAGCCATCTTCGCGCTCTCGCAGCATCACAGCGCGCGCGCCGGAGCGGTCTTGCGGGATTTCGCCATGCGGCCTGACGTGGACGAGGACCTGCGCGAGAAGGCCGTCTTCTGGATCGGTCAGACGCGGTCTCCCGAGAATGCGCAGTTTTTGAAGGACCTGTTCGCCAAGGCGGACAACCAGGACCTCAAGGAAAAGATCCTGTTCTCGCTGTCGCAGATGGGCGGAGCCGACAATTACCGCTGGCTCATGGATGTCGCGCTCAACGCGAAGGAAGACATCGACATCCGGAAGAAAGCGATCTTCTGGGCCGGTCAGGGCCGCAACGTCGATATCGCCGACCTGGTGCGCCTGTACGACAGCATGAATGACCGCGACATGCGGGAGCAGCTGATCTTCGTGTACTCGCAGCGCCGCGAAGACGCCGCGCTCGACAAGCTGTTCCAGATCGGGAAGAACGATCCCGACCGCGAGCTCCGCAAGAAAGCGATCTTCTGGATCGGCCAGTCGCGCGATCCGCGGGCGGCCAAATACCTTCAGGACTTGATCAACCAATGAACAACCGTGCGTGGTGCGTCGTGCGTCGTGCGTCGGTTGCACTGCTGCTCGCAGTGCCCGCGCTCCAGGCGCAGTCGCTCGAGCGGCGTGTCAGCGCCGCGCCAGATGGCTCAGTCCGATTCAGCTTCGCAGCCAAGCCCGGCGTCTACGGCAACGGCCGCAACTCGATCAGCTGGGATTGCGACAAGGGAAACTGCCGCAATCAGGTCAATGGAGACTGGGAGGACCGCGACAACTGGAACTCGCCGTGCGATT
>QHUB01000097.1 GCA_003221035.1 Gemmatimonadota bacterium | reverse complement strand
CTCGACTCCTTCTCTTCCTCCCCAGCAGACATACGTCGTGGCACCGAGCTCCACGCCGAGGTCGATAGCGGCCAGCGTCTTCTGCAACGCGTACGCGCGCACCCGGGCGTCGCGACTGGTGAACGCGCCGTCTTTGAACGCCGGATCGGTGAACAGGTTCGTCGTGGCCATCGGCACGTTCATGCCGGTGTCGGCGAGCGCCTGCTTGAATTCGCGCACGATCCGGTCGCGCTCAGCGGCGCTCGCTCCCGACGGCACGAGGTCGTTGTCGTGCAGGTTGACGCCGTGGGCGCCGAGCTCCGCCAGTTTGCGGACGATGGTCACGGGAGCAACGGGGGCTCGCACCGGCTCGCCGAAGGGATCGCGTCCGGGATTGCCGACGGTCCAGAGCCCGAACGTGAAGTGGTGCTCGGGCCGGGGCTGATATGCGTCCTTGCCGCCTCGCGTCATCCCGGCGATACTCGGCTCGCTTTCACAAGTTGTCAAACGGAGCGAGGCATGGCTTGGGAAGAGCGCTGGCATCCGCTGCGGCGGGAGTGGGTCGTCATTTCATCCCACCGCAACGAACGACCCTGGCACGGAGAGCGGGTGGCGGACGCTGCGCGCCCGCTGCCCTCCTATGTTCCGGACTGCTACCTCTGCCCCGGCAATGTGCGCAGCTCCGGGCAACAGAATGCCGCGTACCGTGGCGTGTACGTATTCGACAATGATCATCCCTGCGTCGGCCCCGCTGCACCCGCGGTTTCGGTTCCCCCGGCGGGTCAGGGGATCTACCAAACTCGCCGCGCGGCGGGCAGCGCCCGGGTCGTCTGTTACACGCCGCGGCACGATCTCACGCTCGCCCAGCTGCCCGAGTCCGACGTGCTGAGCCTGTTGCAGGCGCTCCAGGCGCAGTACCGCGAGCTGGGTGCGCTGGAAGGAGTGCGACACGTACTGGTTTTCGAAAACAAGGGCGAAGTCGTCGGTGTGAGCAATCCGCATCCGCACTGTCAGATCTACGCGACCAATTTCGTGTTCAAGACCATCGAACTCGAAGCGCAAGCTCAAGCGGAATACCTGTCAGAACACGGGCGCCCGCTGTTTCAGGAGATCCTTCGTGCCGAAGTGGCCGACGGCAGACGGCTGCTCGCCCGACGCGATCAGGCACTGTCCTTCATTCCCTATTTTGCGCGCTACCCGTACGAGACGTATGTGACGCCGCGCGATACGCGCCCGAGCCTGGCGGACCTCGACGGTGCCGAGTTGATCGATTTCGCGGCGGTGTTGCATGAGACGCTGATCCGGCTCGACAATCTGTGGCGGATGTCGTTTCCCTACGTGATGGTGCTCCATCAGTCGCCCACAGATACATCGTATCCTGGTTTCCACTTTCACATCCAAATCCATCCGCCGCTCCGCAAGCCGGGCCTGCTCAAGTATCTCGCCGGACCCGAAATCGGCGGCGGAAATTTTCTCAACGACACGGCGCCCGAGGAAAAGGCGGCGGAGCTGCAAGCCGTCCCGTCTGTTCACTACAAAGACGGCGGCGAAGGGGCGGCGTGATGGAACGGCGGCGTGATGAGGCGGCGGCGAAGGGGCGGCGATGGCAATAACAGATGCGGGACGCCTGTTGGAGCCAATCCAGTCCTTGCATGCCGCGATCCGCGACGCCGTCGTGGACGCGTGCGAGCGACAGGCATCCGAACAACTCGCCCGGCCCGCCGGCGACGCCGGGGACACAATCTACGCGATCGACCGTGTCGGAGAGGATGCACTGGCGCGGGGACTCGGTACTCTATCCTCGACCGAGCCTGTCTGTGTGGTTGCCGAGGGATTGTCCAAGCCGCTCGTTCTTCCGCGTGGAGCGCGAGAGCAGGACTGTCGCTGGCGACTGCTCGTGGACCCCATCGATGGCACGCGCGGGCTCATGTACCAGAAGCGCAGCGCCTGGGTTCTGACCGGCGTCGCGCCGAATCGCGGTGACGCGACGCGCCTGGCCGACATCGTGCTCGCTGTGCAGACCGAGATCCCGCTTCTCAAGCAACACCTCGCGGATCAGTTGTGGGCAACGAAGGGTGAAGGGCTGGAGGCGCGTCGCTGGAACCGCGTGACCGGCAAGACCGATCCGCTCTCCCTCCGGCGCTCGGGCGCGGCCACGATCGCGCACGGCTTTGCCACCGTCGTGCGCTTCTTTCCAGGCGCACGGGATGTGCTGGGCGCGATCGACGACGAGATCGTACAAGCGGTGGTGCAAGCCGAGCCCGGGCGCGCCGCCTGCTTCGAGGACCAGTACGCGAGCTCGGCGGGCGAGCTGTACGAGCTGATCGGAGGACACGACCGTTTCATCGCGGATCTGCGGCCTCTGGTGAAGCCGGGGAGCCTGTGTTGCCATCCGTACGATTTGTGCACCGCGCTCATCGCCACAGAAGCGGGGGTGATCGTTGTACGTCCGGATGGTGGGCCGGTGGACGCGCCGTTCGACCTGACGACCGACATGACCTGGGTGGGCTACGCGAATGACGCATTGCGGTCGTCGATCGAGCCCGTGCTGCAACGCGTGCTGCGGCGCCGCGGCTACTTGAAGTGAACTGGTTTCAACCGGCGCTCGATCGGCTGCGTGGTCTGCCGCACGATCCCGATTCTCGCGTGCGGCAGTTCTTCTCTCCCAACCGGACGCTGCACATCGCCCGCGCGCCGGGACGACTCGACGTCATGGGTGGCATCGCGGACTATAGCGGCGCCCGCGTCCTCGAGCTCCCGCTCGCCTGCGCGACGACCGCCCTGGTACAGCCGCAGCGCGAGCGACACTGCCACATTGCCACGCGTCGCGCGGGACAATGGGACTACTTCAGCATCGCGCTGCCGCTCGCCGGGCCGGCGGAGCTGGCCGCGTGGTTCCGCGCGCACCCAGATGAACGCTGGGCGGGCTATGTCGTGGGTGTGGTCCAGGCGGTGCTCGCTCGCAATAATGCCGGCGGCGGACTCCGTATCCTGATCGACTCCAGCGTCCCCGAGGGTCGAGGAGTCGCCTCTTCCGCCGCCCTCGAAGTGGCGGTCGCCTTGGCGGTCGCCGCCGCCAGCCACGTGGACATCAACGCGACGGATGTGGCTGCCCTGTGCCAGCGTGTCGAGAACCATGTCGTTGGGGCGCCCTGCGGGATCATGGACCAGATGACGAGCGCATGCGGCACGGAAGACCATCTGCTGCAACTGCACTGCCAACCGGGGACGATCGAGCGCCACGTCCTCGTGCCGCGCGGCTACCGGTTCTACGGCATCGATTCAGGAATCAGTCACGCCGTGTCGGGGGCCGACTACGGGATAGTGCGAACCGCCGCGTTCATGGGACTGCGGATTCTGACAACCGATACGCCCTGGCGCGGCGCATATCTCAGCGACCTCACACCGCAGAAATTCCGTCAAGTCGCGAGTCTGCTGCCAGACGAGATGCCGGGTGCACAGTTCCTGGAGCGCTACGGCGGCATCACCGACACCGCGACCGTGGTCAGGCCTGAGCGTCGTTATCCGGTGCGGCGCGCGGCCGAGCATCCCGTCGGCGAACAGGCGCGCGTGGACCGCTTCGCCGCGCTGCTCGATTGTCTGGAGCAAACGCCCGACGCTGCGATCGAACTGGGCGAGCTGATGTACGCAGCCCACGAGAGCTACTCGCGCTGCGGGCTCGGCAGCGACGGGACGGATCGCTTGGTGCAGCTGGTACGCAGCGTCGGGGTCGAGCGCGGATTGTTCGGCGCGAAGATTACGGGAGGCGGCAGCGGCGGCACCGTTGCCGTTCTGGGGACCGCCGCGGCAGAGCCCTCGGTGCGAGAGCTCGCGCGGCAGTACGCCGCCGAGAGCGGCCGTGACGCGCGCGTGTTCATCGAGTCGGGACCCGGCGCGGCGGAGGTGGCAGTGCTCAGCGCGAAACCGTGAACTGATACGTTCCCGATCCCACCGTCACGACGACGTCGGCGCCGCGCTGCTGGACGTCGCGTACCCCGGGGAGTCCCCGCACCGCGCGCCCTGCCTCCCGCACGCGCTCCACAGTCGCATCAGGAAGTGACACAGCCGCGGTCGTATTCGGTGGGACCGTCACGTCGAGCCGGAAGCTTGCGCTGTCGAGTCGCCAGGCGGTGGCGAGCTTTCCGTACGGCGTTTCGAGCGATGTGCGCGCGCGCGTGAGCCCGCCGCCCGGACGCGGCGCGATGCGCACCGTTCTCGCCCCCGGGGTCTCGGGATCGAGATTGATGCCGCCGATGGTGCGGTACATCCAGTCGCCCACGGCGCCAAAGGCGTAATGATTGAAGGAGTTCATCCCGGCGTCTTCGAATGAGCTGTCCGGCCGGATGCCATCCCAACGCTCCCACATCGTCGTTGCGCCGCGCGTGATCGGATAGAGCCATGACGGATACGATTTCTGCATGAGCAGCGCGTAGGCGACATCGAGGTGGCCCGTGGCACTCAGCACGGGCAGGAGCTGCGGCGTGCCGAGGAAACCGGTCGTGAGGTGCATGCCGCGCGAGCGGACGTCGGCGGCCAACCGGTCGGCGGCGCCGGGAACCAGGGAATCGGGCAGCAGGTCGAACGCGATCGCGAGCGCATAGGCCGTCTGCGTGTTCTCGCCCACCCTTCCGGCGCCCGAGACGAACTCGCGATTGAAAGCCGCGCGGACGTCGCGGAACAGTGCCTCGTACGTTCCCGCGTCGGCCTGATTGCCGAGCGCGCGCGCGGCGCGCGCCACGATATCCGCCGAGTGAGCAAAGTACGCGGTGGCGATGAAGTCGGTCTGCGTGGTGGCGCCGGGATACGACGGATCGTCGCTGTGCAAGGCGAGCCAGTCGCCAAACTGCCATCCGGGTTGCCACAGCAGATCGGACCCGGCGCGACGCCGCTCGAACTCGACCCACGCACGCATGCTCGGATACTGCCGCGCGAGCAGCCCGCGGTCGCCGTAGGCGACGTACATCGTCCACGGGACGATCACGGTCGCGTCGCTCCAGCCCGCGGTGCCGGACGCATTCGCCGAATCGGCGCCCAGGACATCGGGAATAACCCAGGGCAGCGCGCCGCTCCTGTCTTGATCGGCCGCGACATCGCCCAGCCACTTCGAGAAAAATCCCGCGACGTCGAGGTTGAACGCCGCGGTGGGCGCGAAGACCTGCGCGTCGCCGGTCCAGCCCAGCCGCTCGTCGCGCTGCGGGCAGTCGGTCGGCACGTCGAGGAAGTTGCTGCGCTGGCCCCATACGATATTCTGCTGCAGCCGGTTGAGGAGTGAATCCGACGTTTCGAACGTGCCTGTCTGCACGAGATCCGATGAGACGACGATGCCCGTGATGGTACTGCTGTCCGCCGCGGCGGGCAGCCCCGTGACGCCTACGTAGCGAAAACCGTGAAAGGTGAAGTGCGGCTCGTACCGCTCTTCACCACCGCCCTTCAACGTGTAGCGATCGGTCTGACTCGCGCGCCGCAGGTTCGCGGTGTAGAGATTGCCTTCCCGATCCAGCACCTCCGCGAACCTGAGCGCGACCGTCGTTCCCGCGGGACCGCGCACCCGCAGCCGCGCCCACCCAGTGAAGTTCTGGCCGAGATCGAAGATCGTCTCCCCCGATGGGGATCGGTTGATCGCAACGGGACGGAGCTCCCCTATGCGACGGACTGGTGGGGATTCAGGAGTCAGGAGTCGGGATTCAGGGGGATCGAGCCGCACAACCGCCGCCCATTGACGATCATCGTACGCAGGACTACTCCACCCGGCACGCTCCGCGCGCGCGTCATAGGTCTCGCCGCCGTAGATGTCGGAGGCGAGGATCGGGCCGGTAGCGGTCTTCCAGGCCGAGTCGGACGTGACCCGCTCGATCTTCCCGTCCTGATAGATGATCTCGAGCTGCATGCGAAGCCCGACCCGCTTGCCGTACACGTTGCGGCGGCCATTAAACCCGAGCTGACCACGGTACCAGCCATCGCCCAGCACGGCGCCGAGCGCGTTGTCACCGGGCTTGAGAAGATTGGTGACGTCGTAGGTCTGGTATTGCAGACGGCGGTTGTAGGATGTCCACCCCGGCGTGAACAGTTGGTCCCCGACGCGGGCGCCGTTGAGATAGGCTTCGTAAAGTCCGAGACTCGTCGCGTAGAGCCGCGCCCGCGCGACGGCGCCGCTGACGCGAAATCCGCGCCTCAGCAGCGGTGCCGGACCGCCGACGCTGTCGCTGGGACTCGGCGCCGGTCCGATCCACGCGGCGGTCCATTGCGATGGTTCGCCAAGACCCATTTCCCACGAGCCGAGCGCACTCCAGGCTGATGCCCGGCCCTTGGCGTCCCATACGCGCACACGCCACTCGTAACGCCGGCGCGGTTCCAGAGCGGGGCCCGCGTACGCGATGAGGACCGAAGAATCGCCCGGCGTGCGTCCCGTGTCCCAGATGAGCCGCCCACTGCGCGTGACCTGCAACTCGTAGGCAGCCTGGACGGTGTTGCGCTCGGTGCTGGTGATTATCCAGCTCAGCCGGGGACGCACTGCATCGATGCCGAGCGGGTTGATGAGGTACTCGACGCGGAGTCCCGTCACTGCGGGCGCCTGGATCGCGATCGCCAGCAAGCAGAGGCTGATCATCCGGCTTTTCCGAACTGCCGCGTGTACTTGACGATGAACGAGCGCGCCACGGGTTGATTCCAGCGGAAGAAGCTCTCCGCTTCCTGGCCTTCGTTGTAGACGATGAACAATCCGGTATTCGCCGTGCTCAGCCAGCCAAACCGCGCGTTCGCGGTCCACGCCTGGACCTGATTGCTGTACTGCACGAGGGTCTGGAACATGATGCGCGGCGTGAAAAAGTACGCGATCCGCGGCGCGATGAGAACGCGCGTGAAGTTACCCTCGTCGAGCCGCACATCGTTGTACTCGATGCGTACCGAGGTCGTGAGCGAGCTGCCGCGGCGGGCGCCCAGCGTGACCGCGCCGCCGGCCCGCGAGCCGTCATAGAACCCGCCAATATCGAGACGCAAATCCACCGTGAGCGGCGCGCTCGGGTCGGTCGTGAAGTCGAAACCTATCGACGTGTAGTCATATGAACCCACCGGCAGCGTGACACCAGATGAGATCTCAAACGGCTGCTGCAGCCCTTGATGTTCGACATTGGCCTCGGGGCCGATGCGTCCACCGTTCGAGAGCTCGACCTCGGTCAGATCGAGATGGAGACGCCCTTCCTGCCAGAAGTCATCCAGCCCGTAATAGCCGCGGTAATTGACGTGGGGAATCCACTGCTTGACGATCGGGATACTCGGAAAGCGTTTCTTCCATTCGACCCCGGCTTCGTAATACGTGTAACCACCACCGCGGTTCAGGAATCCGACTTCCGGATTGAACTCGCGGCCCACCCGAATGATCCGAGCGACATTGTCCCAGGACCCGGTCTGATAGCCGAGCCGCGCGCTGTAAGCTACGGCGTCGCTATCCGGACCTGGAGACGCCGAGGCCGCGCCCCACCAGTCGATCGTCCAGGGATCGCCGATGCCGACGCGCCCGTCCACGCCGAACACGCGATTCCAATCGCCTGGGCCGATCGCCGAGCGCTGCACGCCGATGATGCCGATGCGGGAGCGTGCCGCCAGCTCGCGCTGCAGCCGCATGACGGTGTAGTTGTAGTCCTCGGTGAAGATGTCCAGCCCGCCCACGGTGAGCCCTGCGATGCGGCCGGTGACTCGACCGCCGCCCACAATCGGGACCGGTACGCCAAGCGCGTTGATGCCGATGCGCCGGGTGAAAAAGAGGTCGACGGCTTGCGGCGTGCCGGCGGAGAACACGCCGGCATTCTCCAGGAAAAACGGCCGCTTTTCGGGAAAGAACAGCGGAAAGCGCGTGAGGTTGGTACGCTGCTCATCGACTTCGACCTGCGCGAAATCGGTGTTGACGGTGAGATCGAGCGTAAGGCTGGGCGTAAGGCCGAGCTTGACTTCGCCTCCCACATCGCTGCGGCGGCGCGCCTGGTCATCTATCGCAAAGATGCGCTCGGCGCCCCCAAGAACGTACGGCGTCGCGGTCGCCACCCGCTGGGATGGCACCTGCACGTCTGTCAGAGTACCAGCCCGCGAGACCTTCATCAGGCTGTATTGGCGCGGGACGAAGGACCAAAACGACTCTTCGCTCTTGCGACGGATCGACCGCACGAGGTTCAGCCCCCATCCCTGTGTCTTCCCCGCGCCATACCGCAAGGTCCTAAACGGAATCCGGAATTCGGCATACCAGCCCGCCGAGTCCACCGATGTTGCGACGGTCCAGGTGCCGTCCCAGTTGAGATTGAAACCGCCAAGCGAGCCCGCGGCCGCGCGCGTCTGGCCGGGCAACTGAATGCCGCCGCCTTCTCCCTCGTTCACGACTTGCGCGTCGTACTCGATCGCCGCGGGCGTGGTGGTGAAGATGAACGCGTTCTGCCGGTCATGAAATGTGTCGAGGAGAATTCCGAAGTAATCGCTCTTGCTGATGTCGCCGTCGCGCACCTTCTCGCCCGGGACGATGCCGTTGTGATCGGAGTCGTACAGCCACGCGCCGACATACAGCGCCTCACCATCGGTGACGATGCGGACCTCGGTGCGCTCGGTGATCGGCTGGCCTTCGTGCAGCTCACGCTGAATGAACCCGGTGATGGGCGCGACATCGCGCCAGGCCGGATCGTCGAGGCGGCCGTCTACAATTGGCGCCGTCGTGACTACGCGGGCAGCAGCGGTCGGGCCCTGGGCGGCGCAGAGCAGCAGTGGTAAGAGCATGGTCTCGGGAACTGGAAATTAGCCCAAAAAAGCAGATCCCTCACACTCGCTGCGCGAGCGTTCGGGACCTGAGTTGCCCCTCCTGGGATCGAACCAGGACTCTCCTGATCCAGAGTCAGGCGTGTTGCCAGTTACACCAAGGGGCAGCGAATGGAGCTGAGGGGGCTCGAACCCCTGACCTCCTGGGTGCGATCCAGGCGCTCTCCCAGCTGAGCTACAGCCCCCCGCCCCGCAAAGTCGGGGCCCGGAAAATAACCCCACCCCTCCTATTCTCCAAGCAACTCGGCCAACGCCCCAAGTCTCGGTACCTGATCGCCGAGCACCTTCAACGTGGCCGCAATCGGAATAGAAAGGAAGACGCCCGGGATTCCCCACACGAACCACCAGAACATCACGCAGATCATGACCGCGATGGGATTCAACTTCAGCCGCCCACCATACGCGTACGGCGACACGACGTTGTTCTGCAGCGTGGTGATGACCAGGTAAAGGATCGCCGGCAGCAGGATCTTCCCCGTGCTCGAGAATGTCGTGAACGCCGTGATCAACAGGAGCCCGACGTTGGTCGCGCCGCCCAAATAGGGAATGAACTCCAGCACGAATGTCAGCAGCGCCCACATCAGGGGCTCCGGCATGCCGATCAGCCACATCGCGCCGCCGACCGCCACCGCCTGGCCGAGGTTGATCAAGGCCGTAACAATGAGATAGCGCGCCACGATCGACTCGGTGTCGTGGAGCACGTCCTTCGTGGTGCGCTTTTCGGTGGGTCCGGGCACCACGTTCACCAGCTTTCGAAACAGGAGGTCCCCGGCTGCGAGCAGGAGATAAAGGAGAACGAGCACCTCGATCAGGCCGGCCACGAGCGTGGAACCCGCGCCGAGCAACGTGGCGAACAAGCCGGGCACGGCCGGCTGCGGCGCCGGCGGACTCTGAGGGGCGGTCGGGCTGGCCTGTATCGGCGCGCTCGGGGGGTTCGGCGGGCTCGCCGGCGGCACGCTCTGCTTTCCCGCCGCGGCATCGCTCATCCGTTGGAAGGGGCTTCCCATTGCTCTCACTTTTTCACGGGCTTTGCGAATGCTCGCGGGGGCCTGATCGACGAAATTGCCGATGGGTCCGGACAATGCCCAACTCCCGGCGATAATCGCGAACAGTACGCCAAGGACGACGATGGCGGCGCCGGCCCAGCTGGGCAATCGCAAGGCCTCCAGCCCACGCACCACCGGGCGCAGCAGCGCGTGAAAGCAGAACGCCATCGCGACCGGAATAAAGAACTCGCGTCCCACCGTAAGCGCCGCGACGACGAGAACGACGGCGATGATCCTGATGGCGAGCGGGCTCCGCTTGTCGTTTTGCATGGGCTTA
>QHUB01000040.1 GCA_003221035.1 Gemmatimonadota bacterium | reverse complement strand
GGCGCCGGCGTCGCGATCGTCGAACACATGACGAACCTGGCGGGGCTTCCGGAGACGGGCTTTCGATTCTTTGCCGTGCCACCGAGGGTCAAAGGACTGGGCAGCTTTCCCGTGCGCGCGTTCGCCCGACTGGGAGAATGATCGAGGGACTGAGCGTGCCGCCCGCGGCCTGACTCATCGGTCGGGATTCGCGATCGCGCGCACCACGTGCGTGAGCCCATGCACGACGCGCGCCATCCGGTCGTAGTCGAGCTGGTCCGGTGTGTCCTGCGGCGGGTGGTAGAACGGATTCCGGTATGGCGCGGTGTCGGTGATCATGATCGCCGAATTTCCTCTCTCCAGAATGACCAGTGATCCGACCCGGCGTCCCACATTGGCGTATTCCTCGTCTGAGCGAACGCCGATGTCGTGCGCGAGTGCGGTCACATGGCGCTTGAGCTCATCGCGCGGCTGCGCCTGGTTGGGCGTGAGGGGTGGCAGCGGACCGGAGAACGACGGGCCTGGCATCTTGATCGTAAAGGGCCAAATCCAAAGAAAGAAGATTGGCAGAATGCTGGCGATCAGGAGCACGCGGATCCGCCCCCAACGGGTGCGAGGAGCGATGGTCAGGCGCATCCAATGAAGATAGGGCCGATTGCCCCCATTATGACGTTTGGCGCGCGTGCGCTTGACAATCGGGGAAGCATCAGGGGTAGGATTTCGTCTATGATCCACGTGCGGATCTGGGCTTTGTGGTTTGTCGTGACCGCGGTCCTCTCGTGCGGCGAGTCTGCCGGACCGACCCCCCCGCCCCCGCCGCCCCCACCTCCGCCT
>QHUB01000039.1 GCA_003221035.1 Gemmatimonadota bacterium | reverse complement strand
CGTGTGGTCGCTGGCGACACGATCAGCGGGTCCTTATTCGGATCGGAACGAGTCACATACTCGTTTGTGGGCCAAAACGGCGCCGAATACGCCGTGTTCTTCGAAGCGAACTCCGGAGGTGGCACCCTTGTGGTAAAGGACTCGGTGACCAGGGCTCCGCTCGCCACAGTTTCCGACTTGGCCGGAGGACCGGACATCTCCACGCAGGTCAGCGACAATTTCTCGCGGGCAGGCATTTTGCTGCTCGAGGTGATCGGCGGAGTGCAGGACTCCACGCGCTTCCGGTTCTTCATTTATCCGGTCAATCGGGCACCTGAATCGCGCAGCCCGCGATTCAACGTCGGCGATACGGTCAGCGGCGAATCGATCGATGCCATCCCTGACGTGGACGACTTCTTCACGGCAGGCCGTGCCGGAGAGTACCTCGCGGGCTGGATCGAGCCACTTGGACCGACGGCTGGTCCGGCGCTGTGGATGCATGTAGCCGACCCCGTGTCGTCGACCGTCTTGGCGTATACGTACAGTATCGTGGGCCAGTCACCCCGCTCGCTGTTCGTCGCGGGGCCGCTGCCCGGTGATCGCGACTATCGCTTTACCGTTCCGGGACCGCCATCGACACTGAATAACTCCCGGTACACCGGGCCGTACCGATTCCATGTCTACGAGATCGATCCGAAACCCGAGACGGCAGCCGGCGCGATCGCGGTCAACACTGTGGTAACCGAGCAAATCGACATACCGGGAGACATCGACGATTTCACGTTCCAGGCCCCCGTCGGCGCCGAGTTCAACGCCTTCATTCAATCGAGCGCGGCGCGTTTCGTCACTTTATCGCCGCTCGGGCCGATCGAAGGCGGTGCTCGTTTTACTAACTCCGTGGCGGCGGATACGGGCCTGTTTCAGCACGGCAGCGGACGGTTCAAGGCCCTCAAAGACACCACGTACCGTTTGCGGATCAGGAGCCAGCAAGCATCGGATGCCGCGGGCTCGTACCGGCTGTACCTCTACCGCGTCAATCGAGCTCCGGAGTCTGTCCCCGCCGTCGTCACCATCGGCGATACCATTGCCGGTGAATCAATCGATCCGCCCGGCGATGTGGACGAGTTCACCCTGTCCGGCACCGCCGGACAGCAGGTCAACATTTTTGTGGAGGCGGAGAGCTCAGCGACCGGCGGAATCCAGTTTTCCCTGTTGAATCCCGCGGGCCAGGTCATGTCCAGTGTCAGCATGAGAGGGTCGGGCAGCGACCTGCTTTCACAAAGCACAGGCAGGTTCGCGTTCCCGACCACCGGCACCTACAAGCTGCGATTCGACGGTCCTGTGGGGCCGTATCGCTTCTTCGTTTACCCCGTCAATCCGCAGCCGGAAACGCATAGCGCATCGATCGGCTTCCGCGACAGCGTCGAAACCGAATCGATCGATGTTCCCGGCGACATCGATGAGTTTACGTTTTCAGTAACCGACAGCAGCGGCGCCATCCTGTTCTACGAGACGGAGGCGAACCTTGGTGTCGGGGTGTCGGTGCTTCGCGCCGTTTCGCGCCAGCCGGTGACGATCGACTCCTACTACCGAAGCTTCACACTCGGTCCGGGCTCCTATATCCTGCGCGTGCAGAGTCCTCCGTACCCGGATGCCGGTGCGGGATGGTACAAAGTCTGGATGTATCCGTCGAAGCCAACGCCCGAGTCGCGCAGTCAGAACATCGCGATCGGCGACACAATTGACGGGGAGCTGATCGATCCACCCGGTGATGTCGACGTCTTCTACTTCAACGGGGTCAGGGGGCAACACGTCAACTTCGCTTTGCAGGGTACGTCCGACTCATCGTCCAATGCCGGCTATACGGCGATGCTTTATCAGCCGGACAACCTCATGGGTTGGGTCTCGACACCCACCTCCAGCCCGACTCTGGGGTCGCAGCAGACCACGCGTCTCGACCTCCCCGCCACGGGTCGCTATACGATCAGGGTCTCTGGCGGAAGCTCACCGACGCAGCGGATCGAGCATGGCCCGTATCGCTTCGCGTTGACCGCCGTCGATACGATGCCCGAGCACGTGGGAACCATGCTCGTCCCCGGCGATTCCGTCACGGATGAGCTCATCGACACGCGAGGGGATTGGGATCAGTTCACCCTCACCGGCACCCCCGGTGAAGAGCTCGGATTCGTCTTCCAATCCTCGGGCACGAATTCGTTCCCGCTTATCGTTGCCTTCAATCCCGCGACTGGTGACACGCTTGCGAGGACCGTCGGACAGTTCACGCGGTTCGCCGGTCCATTCCGTGTGCCGAGCGGCGGCCAGACAAAGGTGGCCGTCTACGAGCCCGCGTTACGCTTCTATGAATGCTACGATGCGACGTGTGGCAACGTCTTCAGGTTCACAGGCAGTTACCGCTTCAGTATAATCCACGTCAACCGCGCTCCGGAGCGCGCCTCCGCGACATATGTCATTGGCGATACGGCGCGTGACAGCATCTCCGTGGGCGACATCGATGAGTACACCGCCAGCGCGACGCCGGGGTCGGCGCTCACGGCGTACCTTCGCCTCACGGCGCCGCCGGTGAACGGAGGAAACGGCTACGGCTTGACCCTCGAGATCATCAATCCGGTCACAGGCGATACGCTGGCGGGCAAAGGCACGGAGATCTTCGGACAGACGCAACTCTATCCGGTCGGGACGTTCACAGTACCCGCGGGCGGTCAATTCCTGATACGCGTCCGCGGCAGCGGCACATTCGGCGACGACATTATCACCGCGCCATACGAAATGCAGGTCAAACCGTAGTCTTCTTGACATTCGACCGGCGCCGCGGGTAGGACTGAAGGACCATGTGCTACCGTCGCACTCTCCGGATTCCGCTTGCCGCGGCCGTCTTCATCTCCATGGCGCTTGCGTGCGAAAGCTCTCCCTTCGAACCGAAGGGTGAAGGCGAGCGTGTTCCGATCGGCCAGGAGATCACCGATCAACTCAGTGGGAATGCTCCGGCTCACTATTCCTTTGCCGCGGCCCCCGGCGCCGCCTACGCGATTTTCCTCGAAGCGCTCTCTGGCACCGTTTCATTGGTCGTGTACGACTCGATCCACCCCGGGTTCGCCGCAAACGCGATCTCGGGTCCGGGATCGCCGCCGCTGTACCGGAACGCCACGCAGACCATGTCGACGAGCTCCGGAACGGTGTACGACTTCGTCGTGAATGGCGTCCCACCGGCGTCCACGGCGCGCTTTCGGTTTGTCGTCTATCTGATCAACCCGGATCCCGAGTCGCGGGAAGCGCGATTTAACCTCGGGGACACCGTCGCGGGCGAGACGATCGACCCAATCGTCGATGAGGATGTATTCGTCCTGCACGGCGACGCCGGCCAAGAGTTCGTCGCGGTCGCGGAAACGCAGGGACCCACCGGCTCCGGCTCGATCGGGCTCAGTATCGTCGATCCCGTGCAGTACGGGTTATTTGGATACGTCTTTGCCGATGCGGGGACGCCCACTCTGACGACGGGCCGGCTCCGGTTCCCCGCCGCACAGGATTACCGCGTTTACGTGAGCTCCGTTCTCAGCAACGTCTACCCGCGTTACTCGGGACCCTACCGCTTCTGGACGTATCTCATCAATCGCGCTCCCGAGCATCGGCCGGCGACGGCGCCCGTGAACACCGAAGTCTCCAACGAGCACATCGACATCGCGGGCGATGTCGATGAATTCACGTTTTCAGCCGCCGCGAACACCGAGTTTAACGCGTTCCTGCAATCGACGCACCAGTTTCAGCTCGAAGTCGCGCGAGTCGGGCAGGACCTGTTCGCGCTGGTTCCGGGGACGGAAGCGGCCGATACCGCCCTGTTCGCGCATGCCACCGGGCGGTTCCAGATCCCGCAGTCGGGCACGTATGTGGTGCGCATCAGTGGCACACAGAACTCGCGCATCGCCGACACCGGTTCGTACCGCTGGTATCTCTACCCCATCGACCGGCGCCCCGAGCACGTCCCCGCGGCCCTTGTTGCTGGTGATACGGTCTCGGGAGAGAACATCGCGCTCCCTGGGGACATCGATGAGTTCACGTTCTCGGGCTCCGCAGGCCGGGAGTTCAACGTCTCTTTGCAGGCGACTAACGGGTCGAGCGACACGCGTCTGCAACTCGAGGTGCTGAACGACGCGGGTGCAGTGGTTGCCACGGCACAAAGCGCTGGAAGCGACACGGTGCTGATGAACCAGGTGACGGGGCGCTTCGCGCTGCAGAGTACCGGGACATATCGGATCCGCGTGAGCGGAGTCGAGACGGTGACCAATTCGGATCGCGGCCCGTATCGTCTTTCGCTCTTTTCGATCGATCGCCGCCCCGAGCACGTACCGCAGGCGCTCACGTTGGGCGACAGCATCAGCGGCGAAGCGCTCGATGTATCCGGCGACATCGACGAATTCACGGTGACGGTCCCGGACACGACCGGCGCCAATCTGGTCTTTCAGTTCGACGGCGATACGACATCATATGGCTGGGTGACTGCCCAGCTGATTGACGCCGCGTCGGGCCAGGTTGTGAGCGCCACGTCGAACGCGAGGCCCGGTGAGCGAGTATCGGCGGGTCGACTGACACTGCATCCCGGCAGGTACATCGTGCGAGTCGACGGATTTCAGACCCAGTCGCGCTCGACGTCACGCGGTCCCTACCGGCTCTGGCTCTACGGCTTCAGCCTCGGGCCCGAAGCGGTTGCCGACACGTTCGCCGTCGGCGATACGGTCGCAGGTGAGTCGATCGCCCCCTGGGGCGACGTGGACACTTTCCACTTCCATGGCAACCGTGGACAGCACGTCAACCTGAAGTTCCAAGGTCTCGATCCGTCATCGAGCGCCGAGCTCGTTGCGTCGATGACGACGCCGGGACCTTACGATGCGTACCCCAACGCCGCGGTCTACAGCTCTGCGGCGGCTAGCGCGCTCGACGATCACCAGACGATGCGGATCGAGTTGCCAGTGACTGGCTGGTACAACCTCACCGTGCTTGGCATTGGCGGCGCTACACAGGTACCGTACCGCTTCGCGATCGTGACCGAAGACTCGCTCCCCGAGCAGGTGAGTGCCGCTCTGGCGCCCGGTGATTCGGTGATGACCGAGGCGATCGATCGCCCGGGCGATTGGGATCAGTTCACCGTCACGGCGACGCCAGGACAGGAGCTGGGACTCGTCTACGACGGTCGATTCGCCTACGACGGAGACTTCGCGTACATCCGGGCGATCGATCCAGGCACAGGGGACACGTTGACCGGGACGGTTGGTCAGTTCAAGAAATTCACCGGACCCTTCCGTGTGCCGCCGGGCGGACGCGTGAACGTCGCCGTGTTCGAGCCGGGCGGCTTTTACAGATCGTGCGCCGACGCGACGTGCGGTGGTGCCTTCGGGCTGACCGGGCGGTACGGATTGCACGTTGTTCCCGTCAATCGAGCACCGGAGGCAGCGGCTGCGGCCTACACGCTCGGCGACACCGTCAGCAGCGAAGCACTCGATTACATCGGCGATATCGACGAATTCACGGTGTCGGGGACACCCGGTGATACGTTGCACGCGTTCTTCCGCATGCTCGCGCCGCCTGAAATGAATGAGACTTCCCACGGCGTGAGTGTCGAGATGTTTGATCCGTTGTCCGGTCAACCTTCGACGAGGAGCAGCGCGAGCTATTTCGGCACTTCACAACTCTATCCAGTCGGCTCCTTTGTCGTCCCGCCGAGCGGGAGTTTTGTCATCCGCTTCCGCGGCACGGGGTTCTGGGGCGAAGACATCACCACAGGCCCCTATCAGTTCCTGATCATCCGCTAAGCTCCCCTAAGGACTACAGCAGCGTGTGGTGACGGAGCCGAGTATTGAGTCATGTTGCGTCGCGCGCTCGTGATCGTCCCGTTGCTCTCCGCGGTCATGCTGAATACCAGACCGGACAATTACTTCGCCTGCACAATGTTCCCCGGCCCCGACGGAACTCAGCTACAACTGGTGTTTGTCGTCCATTACGCTCCCGTGCCTTCTGGTGCGCACCAGGTCGTTCTTCTGGTCTCGGACCAGCAGAGCTACCCGTGCATGAATTACCAGCTGGACGGCGGAATGAATGTCGCCGGACAGACTATTCGCGTGACGATGTCGGGGAGTGTGATCAAACCGGACGTCTGCATGACGGCCACTGGACCGGCGCAATATCAAACTGCATTGCCGGTCGCGCCGGGGACCTATGACCTCGACTTCGAGCGCGGGGCGTCGCTGGATCGTTACCGGCTCACGGTGACGACGAGCGCGATTTCGATCACGACGGTCGAGTCGAGCTTCACGCGCCCCGCGGGTTCGTAAACAGACGAACCTTGACGGCTTTCGTCGCCCCAGGTATATCACCATCCATGCGCGCCTCTCTTCATAGCCGGCATCACCATCATCACTCGGTCCACGGGGGATAGCCGGAGGCGCAAAAGTCTTGACTCACTACCGACGCCGGCCCCCCGAGGGCCGGCGTCGTGCTTTTAGGGCGTCGCGCACCTCGGAGGCTCCGGTTCGGCCAACACGGAGTCGTTGTGATGTCCACAATTGCGTCTCGCGCCGTTCCGTTTCGACTCGGGCTCCCCAAGGGCCGGATGGAGCATGGCGTGCTCACCCTGCTCGCCGACGCCGGCATTCGCGTGCGTCCCAGCGCGCGGGGCTATCGCCCCGACGTCTCGCTCCCGGGCGCCGAAGCGAAACTGCTCAAGCCGCAGAACATCGTGGAAATGCTGGCGCTCGGCAGCCGCGATGTCGGGTTTGCCGGGGCCGACTGGGTCGCCGAACTCGAGGTGGATGTCGTCGAGCTGCTCGACACGGGACTCGATCCGGTGCAGCTCGTCGTCGCCGCCCCGGCGGCACTGCTCGAAAACGGCCGGCTTCCTGCTCGGCGACTCGTGATCGCATCCGAATACGAACGCCTGACCCGCCGCTGGATCGCTGCGCGCGCGGTCTGTGCCGAGTTCGTCCGCTCGTACGGTGCGACGGAAGTGTTCCCGCCTGAAGATGCCGACGTGATCGTCGACAACACCGCGACCGGCGCGACACTCGAAGCGAACGGACTGGCGATCGTGGACGTCCTGATGCGGTCCTCCACGCGCCTGTATGCGAACCGCGCGGCTTTGGAAGATCCCCCGCGGCGCCGGTTCATCGACGATCTCGTTCTCTTGATCAACTCGGTGCTTGAAGCGCGCCGCCGTGTCATGCTGGAAGTGAACGCATCGGCCGCGTGCCTCGACGCGGTGGTGGCCGTGCTGCCGTCCATGCGGCAGGCGACGGTGGCCCGCTTGTTCGGCAATGGCGGCTACGCTGTGAAAGCCGCCGTTCCGCGCGACCTGCTGCCGCAAGTGATTCCCGCCGTGAAGGCGGCCGGCGGCACCGACGTCGTGGTCTCCACGCTGTCGCAGATCGTGCCATGAGCGTGCTCCGCCTCAACAGCAATGAAGGGCCTCGAGCACCACAAGCCCTGCTCGCCGAGCTGGCAGCCCTGGATCCGGAGCTGCTGCGCTGCTACCCCGATGCCACGGCAGTCGAGACGGCGCTCGCTGATCGCGTCGGGGTGAGCCCGGACCGCGTCCTCGTGACAGCCGGCGCGGACGAGGCGCTCGATCGCATCTACCGAGCGTACGCGGGCCCCGATCGCCCGGTGCTGCTGCCCGAGCCGACCTTCGACATGTTGGAGCGCTTCGCTGACCTCGCCGGTGCTCCGCTCGTGCGCGTGCCGTGGATTGCGGATGCGTTTCCCCTCGAGGAGATCCTCGCGGAGCTGGACAACCGCATCGCCATCGTAGTCATCGTATCGCCCAACAATCCGACAGGCGGCGTCGCATCGCGGGATGATGTGCGACGCATAGCGGCCGCCGCGCCGCGTGCTCTCCTGCTGCTCGATCAGGCGTACGTCGAGTACGCCGACGCCGACATCGACCCTGGCGTGCTCGAGCTCCCCAACGTGGTCGTCGTCCGCACGATGTCGAAGGCCTGGGGTCTAGCGGGGTGTCGCGTGGGCTACGCCGTCGGGACCTCGGAGGTGATCGCCGTGCTGCGCGCCGCGGGCGCCCCATATCCCGTCGCCGGGCCGTCGCTCGCGCTCGCGCTGTTCCAGTTGCGACGCGGCGACGCCGCGTTGCGCGCCCACGTGGCGCAGGTCCGTATGGAGCGCGCCAACCTTCGGCAACTCCTCTGCGCGCGCGGCGTCGATGCACGCGCCTCGCAGGCAAACTTCGTATTCGCCGACTTCGGCCCGCGGGCGGCGTTCGTCCGCGACGGGCTCGGCGCGCGCGGGATTCTGGTGCGCGACTTCCCCGGCCGTGCGCGTCTCGAGACGAGTCTGCGCATTACGCTGCCGGGTGAGCCCGCCGACTTCGAGCGGCTCACGCGCGCGCTCGAGACAGTGCTCACGCCAGAAGCCATCGTCTTCGATCTCGATGGCGTGCTCGCGGACGTCCGTGAGTCGCAGCGCGCCGCGATGATTGCCACCGCGGCGTCCTTTGGTGTGACGGTCACCATGGACGACATCGAGGCGGCGCTGCGTGCCGGTGACGCCAGCAATGACTGGATCGTGACGCAGCGGCTCATTGCGGCCGGCGGCGGCGCGGTCGATCTGCCGAGCGTCACCACGCGCTACCAAGCGCTGTACCTTGGGGCGAACGGATCTCCGGGATTGCGCGAGCGCGAGCGTTCAATCGTATCACGCGACGTGCTCGCGCGACTCTCGAACCGGCTCCCGCTGGCCGTCGTGACGGGCCGGCCGCGCGACGAGGCGCGGTGGTTCCTCGAGCGCGAGGGTATCGCCGGGCTGTTCCGCGCCACCGTCTGCATGGAAGATGCCGCGCGCAAACCCGATCCCGCCCCCGTGCGACTCGCGCTCGCACGACTTGGTGTGCGATCCGCCTGGATGGTGGGAAATACGCCCGACGACGTCCGCGCCGCCGCGGGTGCGGACGTCATCCCCCTCGGCATCGTGGCGCCCGGTGACGACCTCGTTGCGACTGCCACCGCGCTCACTGAGGCGGGCGCCGCCCACGTTCTCAGTGATGTCACCGACCTCGAGGAGCTCCTTTCATGAGTTCGCGCACTGCTTGCATTACTCGCGCGACGCGCGAGACGTCGATCCGCATGACCCTCGATCTCGATGGGACGGGCAAGACTGCCGTGAAGACCGGGATCGGGTTCCTCGACCACCTGCTCGACTCGCTCAGCCGTCATGCGCGCTTCGACCTCATGCTCACCGGTGAGGGGGACCTGCAGGTCGACGATCATCACACCGCCGAGGATTGCGGGCTCGCGTTGGGCGAAGCACTGGATCGCGCCCTGGGAGAGCGGCGCGGGGTGAATCGCTTCGGATGGGCGCTCGCCCCGCTGGACGAAGCGCTCGCGCGTGCGGTGGTCGATCTGTCCGGCCGGCCCTTTGCGGACATCGCTCTGGACCTGCAGCGCGAAACGATCGGTGAGCTCGCGTGCGAGAACATTCCGCACGTGCTGCGCTCGCTCGCGACTGCCGCCCGGATCACGCTGCACGTCGATGTGCTGAAAGGCGACAACGATCACCATCGCGCCGAAGCGGCGTTCAAGGCGACCGCGCTCGCGCTGCGCCAGGCTGTCGCGCTGTCCGGCTTCGACGATGTCCCGTCCACGAAGGGCACACTCGGAGCGGCCCGTCGTGAGTGACGTCGTGATCGTGGACTCGGGGGTCGCGAACCTCGCGTCGATTGCCGGGGCGCTGCGGCGGCTCGGGGCGACTGCGGTGGTCAGCGCCGATCCCGCCGCCGTGCGCGAGGCCGAACGACTCGTGCTCCCGGGCGTGGGCGCGTTTGGCGCCGGCATGGCGGCGCTCCGCGGCGGCGGGCTCGACGCCGTGATTCCCGAACTCGCGGCGCGCGGAACGCCAATCCTCGGGATCTGTCTCGGCATGCAGCTCTTGTGTGAGGCGAGCGAAGAATCTCCCGAGTCTTGCGGGCTCGGTGTGATCGCGGGAACGTGCCGGCGGCTGCCACCAAACGTCCGGATCCCGCACCTCGGCTGGAACCATGTCACCGTCGAACCAGGCGCAGGGTTCGTGACCGATGGTGTGGCCGCGTTCGCAAACTCGTATGCGCTGCGTGAGCGGCCGGATGGCTGGCGTGCTGCGTGGACGACGCACGGGGTCCGGTTCGTCGCTGCGCTCGAGCGTGAGGGTGTGCTCGCGTGCCAGTTTCATCCCGAGCTCTCGAGCGGCTATGGCGCCGCGCTGCTCGAGCGTTGGCTCACGGGACGAACGGCTCCCACCGCGGTGGCATCGACAGCGACGTCACGTTTGCTGCCACGCCTGATTCCGTGTCTCGACGTGCGGGACGGCCGCGTGGTGAAAGGCGTCCGTTTCCAGGATCTGCGCGACGCGGGCGACCCTGCCGAGCAGGCGGCGCGCTACGAAGCGCAAGGCGCGGACGAAATCGTCATCCTCGACGTCGCGGCGTCCGCCGCCGGCCGCGGCACCCAGCTCGACACGGTGCGGCGCGTGCGCGCGGCGATCGGCATTCCGCTGACCGTGGGCGGAGGCGTTCGCAGCGTGAACGATGCGCGCGCGCTGCTCGAGGCCGGTGCAGACAAGGTGAGCGTCAATACCGCTGCGGTGCAGCGGCCCGCGTTGCTGACTGAGCTCGCGCAGGCGTTCGGGTGTCAGTGCGTCGTCCTGGCGATCGATGCGCGGCGCGCGGCGGAGCGCTGGGAGGTCCTGGTGCTGGGCGGCCGGGAGATAGCCCGGCCCGACGCGGTTGCGTGGGCGCGCGAAGGCGAACAGCTCCGTGCCGGCGAAATCCTGCTCACGAGCTGGGATCGCGACGGGACGCGCACCGGGCACGACCTCGAGCTGCTGCGCGCGGTGTCGGCGGCGGTGCGGATTCCCGTCGTCGCTTCCGGTGGCGTCGGCACGCGCGAGCACGTTGCCGCAGCGTTCGCCGCGGGCGCGGATGCCGTGCTGGCCGCATCGGTCTTTCACGATGGCGACGACACGGTGGATGGGATCAAGGCTGACCTGGCCGGCCGCGGGATCGAGGTGCGGCGATGATCGTGCCGAGCATCGACATCATGCGGGGACGCGCCGTGCAGCTGCGGCGCGGCAGGGAGTTCGTTCTGGACGGGGGCGATCCGGTCGAGCGTCTGGAGCAGTTCTCGCTCGCCGGCGAAGTGGCCGTCGTGGACCTCGATGCCGCACTCAGCCAGGGCTCGAACGCCGACCTGATTGAGGGCCTCGTGCGGCGGGCGCCGTGCCGCGTCGGCGGAGGCATTCGCGACCTCGACGCCGCACGGCGCTGGCTCGATGCGGGCGCGACGCAGGTGATGATCGGCACCGCCGCGACACCGGAATTCTGCGGCGCGTTGCCGCGCGACCGCGTCATCGCGGCGGTGGATGCCGAACGCGGCGCGGTTGTGGTGGACGGGTGGCGCACCTCGACCGGCATCCCGGTGCTCGAGCGCGTGCGCGAGCTGGCGGGTGTCGTCGGCGGCTTCCTCTTCACGCAGGTGGACAAGGAAGGTGCGATGGGCGGGTTCGACCGCGCGGCTGTGGATGCCGTCGTGCGCGCCGCCGCCGGCGTGCGGGTGACGGCCGCGGGTGGGATCACCACCGCGGCTGAAATTGCCGAGCTCGATTCACTGGGAGCCGATGCGCAGGTTGGCATGGCGCTGTACACGGGCCGGCTGTCGCTCGGCGACGCCGTCGCCGCGCCGCTGGCGAAACCGATCTGGGGCGAGCTCTGGCCCACAGTCGTCTGCGACGAAGCGGGCCGCGCGCTCGGGCTGGTCTGGAGCACGCGCGAGTCGCTGGCCCGCGCGGTCACCGAGCGGCGTGGCATCTATTGGTCGCGCTCGCGACAAGCGATTTGGGAGAAAGGCGCGACCTCCGGAAACACGCAGCACCTCGTGCGTGTGGACCTCGATTGTGATCGCGATACGCTGCGCTTCACCGTGCGGCAGTCAGGCGCGGGCTTCTGTCACCTGAATCGCCGCTCGTGCTGGCCATCCGACTTCGATCTGGCCGAGCTGGAGCTCGCGCTCGCGGATCGAAAGCGTCGTCCAATTGCCGGCTCGGGGACCGCGAAGCTGTTGGCGGATCCGGCGCTGCTTGCGGCGAAGCTGCGGGAAGAAGCGGAGGAGCTTGCGCGGGCCGAGTCGTCGGAGGATGTCGTGCGCGAGACCGCCGACGTGCTGTACATGGCGCTCGTGGCGTTGGCGCGTGGTGGCGGAACTCTGGCCGACGTCCGCGCCGAGCTCGGCCGCCGGCATCGCGCGGTCAGCCGTCGTCCGATGGTGGGGAAGACGTGAGCTCCCGGCTTCTGCCCCTGCGCAGCGTCGCCGAGCTGGTGAGCCGGCGCAACGGTGTCGTCCCGGCGGAGGCCATTGCGGTGGCGGCGCCGATCGTGGAGTCGGTACGCCTGCGGGGTGAAGCGGCGCTGCGCGAGTACGCCGAGCGCTTCAGCGATGTCGCGCCGGGCGGACGATTGTTTCTCGATCGCGGCGTGCTCGCTCGGGCCCTGAGCGATCTGGCGGCGGAGGACCGCGCACGGCTCGAGCGGGTCGCGGAGCGGATTCGCACTTTTGCGGAGGCACAACGGCGAGCACTCGACAGTGTCACGGTCGCAGTGCCGGGCGGCACGGCTGGCCACTGGATCGCGCCGCTGGAGCGCGCCGGCTGTTACGCACCGGGGGGCCGGTATCCGTTGCCCTCGTCTGTCCTGATGACCGCGGTGACTGCGAAGACTGCCGGGGTCGAGCAGATCTGGGTGGCGAGTCCCAAGCCGCAGCCGATCACACTGGCAGCCGCGGCCCTCGCGGGCGCTGATGGGGTGCTCTCGGCCGGCGGCGCCCACGCCATTGCGGCGCTTGCCTTCGGCGTGGGGCCGCTTTCGGCGTGCGACGTGGTCGTCGGGCCCGGCAACCGCTACGTCACCGCCGCCAAGCAGTTGGTCGCGGGACGAGTGGCGATCGACATGTTGGCGGGACCGTCGGAGCTCGTCGTGTTCGCCGATACAACCGCCTCGCCCGCCGCGGTTGCCGCCGACCTCCTCGCGCAGGCTGAGCACGATGCCGATGCGCTGCCGATCCTCGTTACCACCGATCGCAAGCTTGCCGAGCACGTCGAGGCGGAGCTCGCGCGTCAGCTCGCGGCGTTGCCGACGGAGCCCCTCGCGCGGAAGGCACTGGCCAACGGCGGGGTAGTCGTTGTGTCGAACGTGGAGGAGGGGGTTGTGGCGTGCGACGCGCTCGCGCCCGAACACCTCGAGCTCTTGCTTGACAATGCGGACCTGGTCGCGCCGCGCCTCACGCATTTCGGTGCGCTGTTTATCGGCGGCGCCTCCGCCGAAGTGCTGGGCGACTACGGCGCGGGGCCGAATCACGTCCTGCCGACGGGCGGCACAGCGCGGTCAAAGGGGGGACTGTCGGTCTATACCTTCCTGCGCGTACGGACGTGGCTGCGCATCGACGATGGTGCGGCGGCCCGTCCGCTCCTCGAGGATGCCGCGTGGTTCGGCCGCGTCGAGGGGCTCGAAGGGCATGCTCGCTCCTCGGAACGCAGGCTGGACTGACCTAGTCCGCGCCAACCGTCTCTCGCTTCTCCTGCTTCTCCGGCTCCCGCAGCCCGAGCGAGCGCTCGATCTCACGCGTGATATGCATCGAGCAGAACTTCGGCCCGCACATCGCACAGAACTCGGCGCTCTTGAAGTACTCCGCGGGCAGCGCTTCGTCATGGAGCTCGCGCGCGCGCGCGGGATCGAGCGCGAGGCGGAACTGCTCGTTCCAGTCGAACGCATAACGCGCGCGTGACAGCGCGTCGTCGCGCTCCGTCGCGCCGGGACGCCGGCGCGCGATGTTCGCCGCGTGCGCCGCGATCTTGTAAGCGATCACTCCCTCCCGGACTTCTTCGGCGTTCGGCAGGCCCAGGTGCTCCTTGCGCGTGACGTAACACAACATGTCCGCACCAAACCAGCCGATCATCGCCGCGCCGATCGCGGAGGTGATGTGGTCGTACCCGGGGGCGACGTCCGTCACGAGCGGACCGAGGGTGTAGAACGGAGCCTCGTGACACAGCTCTTTTTCGAGCCGCACGTTGACTTCGATCTGGTGCATCGGGATGTGCCCCGGCCCTTCGATCATCACCTGCACGTCCTTCTTCCAGGCGCGCTCGGTCAATTCGCCTAACACCGTCAGCTCCGCGAGCTGCGCCTTGTCAGTCGCATCGGCGATCGAGCCCGGCCGTAGCCCATCGCCGAGGGAGAGTGTCACGTCGTATTCGCGCGCGATATCGAGCAGGCGGTCGTAGTGCTCGTACAAGGGGTTCTGCTTCCCGTGCTGCGTCATCCAATACGCCATCAACGACCCGCCGCGACTCACGATCCCGGTAACGCGGCCGAGCGCAAGACCGACGTGCTCGCGCAGAATGCCCGCGTGCACCGTGACATAGTCGACGCCTTGTTGTGCCTGATGCTCGATGTTGTCGAGGAGATCGTCCGCCGTGAGCTTCATGACGTCGCCGGCGACTTGGATGGCCTGATAAACCGGTACCGTGCCGATCGGAACAGGCGAGGCAGCGACAATGGCCTCGCGAATCGCATCGATATTGCCGCCGGTCGACAGATCCATCACCGTATCGGCGCCATAGTGCACCGCGTGGTGCAGCTTCTCGAGCTCGCCGTCGATGTCCGACTCGACCGCCGAGTTGCCGATGTTGGCGTTGATCTTCACGCTGGCGACTTTCCCGATCGCCATCGGATCGAGCCGCTGCGTCAAATGATTGACGTTGGCCGGGATGATGAGGCGACCAATCGCGACCTCGTCGCGAATCGTCTCAGGCGGAAGCGATTCACGCTCGGCCACGCGCTGCATCTCTGGTGTGATCGTGCCCTGGCGGGCGACAAACATCTGGGTACGGCAGGTCATGCGGAGCTCCCTTCGCCGGTACGAACCGGATCAGGTTCTAAGGGTGTGATCTCAGCCTGCCGACTGCCGGCAGGCACCCCTGCGAATGACTGGAATGTAACCGGGCTAGAGTTCGCGCGGGCGTGGCGGTCCGTAACGCTCTTCGGGCTTGTGATTCTTTTCCCATTCGGCGCGATACGCGAACGGATCCAGGCCGCTGGGCTGGTCTAAGGCGAGGATTCCATCGAGGTGATCGAGCTCATGCTGGAGTAGCTCGGCCATGGGTCCTTCGAGGTCCATCGTGACAATCTTGCCCTTCAGGTCCGTATACCGGAGCGTCGCGCGATAGGCCCGCGTCACACGGACCAGCATGTTCGGGAACGAGAAGCAGTCGTCCCAGACATGAAAGTCTTCCGAGCCGACATCCGTGATCTCGGGGTTGATCATGGTCGCGCGGAACTTGCCGATCTCGACGAGGACGACCCGCACCGGCGCACCGATCTGCGGCGCCGAGAGGGCGCGGCCCATATTGTACTTCTTCTTGGCGACGCGAAGTGTGTCGCGCAAATCGTCCGAAAGCAGCCGCACCGCCGGCGATTTAGGGTCTTCCACCGGGGTGCAGCGGACCCGCAGGATCGGGTCGCCGAGCTGTCGAATGCGTCGGGCGGCCATGTGAGCGCGCCAAGATTGCGCCTTTCTGTCCGTCATGCAACTACCCTCTAGCCACCTTGCCACTTGGGCCCTTAGTCTCATAGCCCCTATGTCGCTCGCGGGCGTCGTCTTGGCTGCCGGCCGTTCGTCACGCATGGGAACGCCAAAAGCCCTCCTGGACTTCCTCGGCGTCCCTTTTGCGGTGCGGATTCTGGAAGCGCTGGAAGCCTTGGAGGTCAAGACACGCGTTGTGGTGCTGGGCCCGGACGCGCCGCGGATCCAGCCTGTCCTGGCGGGTCATGAGGTCCTGCTCGTGGACAACCCTGAGCCGGAAACGGGCCCGATCGCCTCGCTCCGGAGCGCCCTACGGGCGCTGCAGCCGATTCAACCCAGCGCCGTTCTCGTCTGGCCGGTCGATTTGCCGCATGTGCGGGTGAGTACGGTCGAACGGCTGCTCGAGAGCTACCGGCGAACGACGGCACCTGCGGTGCTTCCGACATTCGCGGAGCGTCGCGGACACCCGGTCATTTGGGACTCCCACCTGTTTGCCGAGCTGCTCGAGAGTCCAGAGGCCACGCGGGAAGGCGCGCGGGCAGTCCTGCGGGCGCACGAGCAGGACGTGGTGAGCGTGCCGGTCGACGATCCCGCGGTAATAGATCAGGTAAACCGGCCCGAGGATTATGAACGGCTGGTGAGGGAGTGGAATCGGGATATCTACTGAAAAGAACCGTCAAGCAGAGGCGGACGCCCTTGCTAGACGCCTCTTTCTTGACGGTGTATGCTGTTGATTGACAATCCCGACAAAACCATTAGGATTCCGACTTGGGCCGTCGATCTGAGAGCCAAGTACATGTCCGTTAAGGACTTCCGGGAGTGCCATGACAGGCATTGAAGCGCACGTCCAGCAACCGTACAAGTACGGCTTCGTCACCGACATCGAATCCGAGGTCGTGCCGGCCGGCTTGAACGAGGACGTCATCCGGCTGATTTCCACCAAGAAGGGCGAGCCGGACTGGATGCTCGATTGGCGCCTCAAGGCGTATCGCAACTGGCTGAAGATGTCGGAGCCGCATTGGCCCAATGTGAAGTACGGCCCGATCGACTATCAGGCGATCAGCTACTACGCGGCACCCAAAAAGCTCCCCAAGCTCGACTCCCTCGACCAGGTCGATCCGAAGCTGGTCGCGACCTTCGAGAAGCTCGGCATCCCGATCGAGGAGCAGAAACGGCTCACGGGTGTCGCGGTCGATGCCGTGTTCGACAGCGTCTCCGTAGCGACGACGTTCCAGGCAGAGCTCGCGAAGTACGGCGTCATCTTCATGCCGATTTCGCAGGCGATCCGCGAGCATGCCGGCTTGGTCCAGGAGTACCTCGGCACCGTCGTCCCGGCCAACGACAACTTCTTCGCGGCGCTGAACTCCGCGGTGTTCACCGACGGCTCGTTCGTGTACGTGCCGAAGGGTGTGCGCTGCCCGCTGGAGCTCTCGACGTACTTCCGCATCAACGCGTCGTCCACCGGCCAGTTCGAGCGGACGCTGATCATCGCCGACGAAGGCAGCCACGTGAGCTATCTCGAAGGCTGCTCGGCGCCGATGCGTGACGAGCACCAGCTGCACGCGGCTGTCGTGGAGTTGGTCGCGTTCGATCGCGCGACGATCAAGTACTCGACGATTCAGAACTGGTATCCGGGCGACGAAGAAGGGCGCGGCGGCATTTACAACTTTGTCACCAAGCGCGGCAAATGCGCCGGCGTGAATTCGAAAATTTCGTGGACGCAGGTGGAGACCGGCTCGGCGATCACGTGGAAGTATCCGGGCTGCATTCTCCAGGGCGACAATTCGATCGGCGAGTTCTATTCGGTCGCGGTGACGAGTCACAAACAGCAGGCCGACACCGGTACGAAGATGATCCACCTCGGCAAGAACACGCGCTCGACGATCGTATCGAAGGGTATCTCAGCCGGTCGCGGGCAGAACACCTATCGCGGACTCGTGAAGATCATGAAGGGCGCCGAGGGCGCGCGGAACTATTCGCAGTGCGATTCGATGCTGATTGGGGACAAATGTGGAGCGCACACCTTTCCATATATCGACGTGCGCAACAGCACTGCGATCATGGAGCACGAGGCGTCCACGTCGAAGATCGGTGAGGATCAAATCTTCTATTTGCGCCAGCGCGGCCTGTCGTCCGAGGACGCGGTCTCGATGATCGTCAACGGATTCTGCAAAGAAGTCTTCAAGGAGCTGCCGATGGAGTTTGCCGTCGAGGCGACGCGGCTCCTCGGCATCAGTCTGGAGGGAAGCGTTGGCTAAGGGGAAGGTTTTGCTCGAGGTCAAAGGTCTGCGTGCCGCCGTCGCGGGCAATGAGATCCTGAAAGGCGTCGACCTCACGATTCGCGACGGCGAAGTGCACGCGATCATGGGACCGAACGGCTCCGGCAAGAGCACACTCGCGCAAGTGCTCGCCGGCCATCCCGCGTACGAAGTCCGGGGCGGATCGGTGCAGTACGCCGGCAAAGACCTATTCGAGCTGGATCCCGAGGAGCGCGCGCGCGACGGTGTGTTCCTCGCGTTCCAGTATCCCGTCGAAATCCGCGGCATCACCAACTCCTACTTTCTGCGCTCGGCGCTGAACGCGATCCGCAAGAGTAAGGGAGAGGCGGAGCTCGACCCCCTGGATTTCCTGCAGGTCCTCGAGAGCAAACTCAAAGCGATCGGCTGGGACGACGCGATGATGAATCGTCCGGTGAACGAAGGGTTCTCGGGCGGCGAGAAAAAGCGCAACGAGATCCTCCAGCTCGCGGTGCTCGAGCCGCGCTTCGCGATTCTCGACGAGACCGATTCGGGACTCGACATCGACGCCCTCAAGACTGTGGCCCAGGCGGTCAATCAGCTGCGCGCTCCTGAGCGCGCGTTCTTGATCGTGACCCACTACCAGCGGCTGCTGAACTACATCACACCGGACGTCGTCCACGTGTTGGCCGACGGCCGGATCGTGAAGTCGGGCGGCCCCGAATTGGCCCACGAACTCGAGGCAAAAGGCTACGACTGGCTTCGTGATGCCGCCATGGTGTCGTGACGATGGCTCATGTAGACCAGCTCGTCGGGTCGTATCGCGCGTGGGCTTCGAACGGGGTTTCGGGGGCGCCCGACTGGCTTAAGGATCTGCGCGAAGGCGGCATCGCCCGCTTTCACCATCTCGGCTTCCCGAACATGAAACAGGAGGCGTGGCGCTTCACCAGCGTCGCGCCGATTGCCGAGGGGTCATTCGAGCTGGCCAAGGAGCCCGCTCGCATTCCGACGCTCGACGAGATTCGACCCTTCTTGCTGCTCGAGGCCGGTTACCGGCTGGTCTTTGTTGACGGTTTTTTTCAACGGTCTCTCTCGACGCCCTTTTTTGATGACGTCCAGAGCCTGGCGCATGTGGTCAGTCATCGCCAGGATCTCGTGCGCCAGCATCTGGGGAAATATGTCGCCACCCAGGATCGGCCCTTCTCGGCACTGAACACCGCATTCGTGAGCGACGGAGCGTTTGTCCACGTCCCGGCCAAGACCAACATCCCTGAACCGATTCAACTCCTGTTTCTGGCAAGCGGCACCAAGCCCGTTGTTGCACACCCGCGCAATCTCGTGGTGATCGAGCGTGAAGCGAGGGCTTCCATCGTCGAGACCTACGCCGCATTGGGCGATCACAGCTACTGGACGAATGCGGTCACCGAGATCGTCGTCGGTGACGGGGCCCGCGCTGATCATTATCGCGTTCAACGGGAAAGCGATCGTGCGTATCATGTCGCCACCTCGCAGTCGCACCAGGGGCGCGATAGCACGCTGAATCTTCATTTCGTCGCGTTCGGCGGAGCGCTCGCGCGTCACGACATCGGCGCGGTGATGGCGGGTCCCGGCGGTACACTGATCCTCAACGGATTGTATCTGCTCGCCGGGGCGCAGCACGCCGATCATCACACGACGATCGATCATGCCGCCGACCACTGCGCGAGCCACGAGTACTTCAATGGCGTGCTCGATGACAAGGCGCGGGGCGTATTCACCGGCCGGATCATCGTGCGCCCTGGCGCGCAGAAGACCGACTCGAAGCAGACGAACAACAACCTGTTGTTGTCCGGACACGCGCACGCCGACAGCCAGCCGCAGCTCGAGATCTACGCCGATGACGTCAAGTGCACGCACGGTTCTACGGTGGGTCCGCTCGACCCGCGCGCGCTGTTCTACCTGCGGAGCCGTGGTGTCGGCGAGGACGACGCGCGTCGCCTCCTCACCTATGGCTTTGCCGCCGAGATCCTCGGCCGCATGGAAATCGCGCCGCTGCGCGCGCAGCTCGATGCGATTGTTCGCGGTCGTCTGGCCGAGTAATGACGGATCTGGGAGAGCTGTACCAGCAGGTCATCCTCGATCACAATCGCAGTCCGCGCAATTTCAAGCGTCTCGACTCCGCCACCCGCAGAGCCGAGGGCAACAATCCGCTGTGCGGCGATCGCATTCAACTGTACGTCCAGCTCGATGGTGACCACATCAGCGACATCGGCTTTCAGATGCCGCAGGGGTCGGGCTGTGCGATCTCCAAGGCATCGGCCTCGCTCATGACCGAAGCCGTAAAGGGCAAGACTCCAGCCGACGCTGAAGCATTGTTCCAGGCGTTCCGGGACATGCTTGCCGGAGGGGCCACGGCTCCGGGAAAGCTCGCGGCATTTTCGGGTGTGCGCGCGTTCCCGAGCCGGATCAAATGCGCGAGTCTCGCCTGGCACGCGCTGCACGCGGCGCTCCAGAACACGGGCGATCCGGTGACGACCGAGTCGGCGAAAGATTTCTGATGATCGACACGAAACGCATCCGCGGCGATTTCCCAATCCTCGCGCGGAAAGAGAACGGTCAGCGGCTCGTGTATCTGGACAACGCGGCGACGAGCCAGAAGCCGCGTCGAGTCCTCGACGCCATCGCGCACTATTACAGCGAGCACAACGCCAACGTCCACCGGGGCGCCTACGCGCTCGCGGTCGAGGCGACCGACGCCTACGAGGCGGCGCGCACCGCCGTATCCCGGTTCGTGAACGCCTGGGCCCGTGAAGGTGTGGTCTTCACGCGGGGCACCACCGAAGGGATCAACCTGGTCGCCGGTTCGTGGGGACGGGCCAACGTGAGCCGCGGCGACACCGTGGTAGTGACCGCCATGGATCACCACTCGAACATCGTGCCCTGGCAGATCCTGTGTCAGGAAAAGGGCGCCACGCTCCGCATGGTGGAAATCACCGGAGACGGCCGGATCGATTTGGCCGATTTCGGCCGGGCGCTGGAGGCGAAGCCAAAGCTGGTCGCCTTTCCCTATGTCTCCAACTCGCTCGGGACGGTGAACCCCGCCGCCCAGCTCACCAAGCTGGCCCATGCGGCTGGTGCGGTGACGGTGGTGGATGGCGCTCAGTCGAGCCCGCATCTGCGCGTGGACGTACGGACGATCGGATGTGACTTCTATGCCTTCTCCGGGCATAAGATGCTGGCCCCGATGGGCAGCGGTGCGCTGATCGCCAAGCCGGAACTGCTCGAGGCGATGCCACCCTATCACGGCGGCGGGGAGATGATCGAGCGGGTCTGGGACGACCGGTCCACGTGGAACAAGATCCCGCACAAGTTCGAGGGGGGAACGCCCAACGTGGAGGCAGCCGTGGGGTTGGCGGTGGCGATTGCCTATCTCGAGCAGCTGGGTCTGGAACACGTTGCCGAGCACGAACAGCAGCTCGCCCGAGTCGCGGTGGAGCGGCTCTCGCAAATCGAGGGGATCACCATCTACGGTCCGCGGGACCACCGGGCCGGCGTCGTGCCCTTCACCTACGGCGACATCCATCCGCACGACTTGGCCACGATTCTCGACCGGGACGGCGTCTGCATCCGCGCGGGCCATCATTGCACCCAACCTCTGATGCGGCGGCTCGGCGTCGCCGCGACAGCCCGCGCATCCTTCTACATCTATAATGACGTTGATGACATCGAGAGTCTCGTAGCTGCGGTCCGCAAAGCTGGCGAGCTGTTTCGTGTCCTAGCGTCGTAGCGTCGCGTCCTTAGCTTCCCCGCATGCCAGAACCGGTCATCGTCGATCGCGTCACGAAACGCTTCGCGGGTCACACCGCGGTAGATTCGCTTTCGCTCAGCGTTCCCTCCGGCATCATCTATGGCCTGCTCGGGCCCAACGGCGCCGGCAAGACCACCGCGCTCCGGATGATCATGGATATTTACGAGCCCGACTCGGGCTCGGTCCGGTTGTTCGATACTGTCGCGGGCGGACGCGATCACTCGGAGCGGATTGGGTACCTGCCGGAAGAGCGCGGGCTCTACCAGAAGATGCGGGTCCTGGACGTGCTCATCTTCCTGGCGGAGGTAAAGGGCGTGTCGCGCCGGATGGCGCGCGTGCAGGCGCTCGAATGGCTCGACAAGCTCGGACTCAGCGACTGGCGCTTGCGGAAGGTCTCGGACCTCTCGAAGGGCATGCAGCAAAAGGTGGCCTTCATCTCGACAGTCCTGCACGATCCGGAGCTCGTCATTCTCGACGAGCCATTCTCCGGCCTCGATCCCGTCAATTCGCAAGTGATGCGCGAGACCGTCCTCGACTACCGCCGCCGCGGGAAGACGGTCCTGTTCTCGACGCACATCATGGAGCATGCGGAAAAGCTCTGCGACCGGCTGTGCATCATCGCGCGCGGCAAGAAACTGATCGACGGCAGCCTCACCGAGGTGAAACGCACCCATGGTGGTCAGCACGTGATCGTTGCGTTCGACGGGAGTCAGGGCAACGCGCCGCAGATCTTCGCGGACCGGCGACTCGTGGCCAAGATCCAGGACTTTGGGCAGCAGGCGGAGCTCGAGCTCGCGCCGGGGGCGGACCCGCAGGAAATCCTCAAGGGCCTCGTGACGTCGGGCGCGCGCCTCGCGCGCTTTGAGTTGGCCAGTCCGTCACTGCACAAGATCTTCGTGGACCTCGTGGGGCCGGAGGCTGCCACCGCGGCCGCGACCGGAGGCGAGAACCGTGCATAAGGTTTGGGCGATCATCCGGCGCGAGTTCGTGGAACGCGTGCGGACCAAATGGTTCTGGGTATCGGCGGTTCTGGGACCGGTGCTATTCGCCGGCATCATCGTCTTTCAGATCGTCCAGTCGTTGGGCGGGGGCGCCCGCAATGTCGCGGTCGTAGACTCGAGCACGGGCGGACTGGGCCGCCGCGTCGTCGAAGCCCTGGAAACGAGCGGCTCGTTCCGGGCGTCATTGGTTCCCGCGCATGCTGGTGTCATGGACTCGCTGCGGGACGTCGTAGAGTCCAAGCGGCTCAATGGTTTCCTGATCGTCAGCAACGACCTCGTCGAAACCGGACGGGCAGAATATCACGCCACGAGCCTCGGCATGCAGACGATCGAGAACCTGCAGCGCTCTCTCGGACGCCTCGTGGTCAAGGAGCGCCTCGAGCAAAAGGGTGTGAATCCCGGTGTCGTGGACTGGGCGCAGATTCGGGTCGCGCTGGATCAACGGAAAATCACGCGTACCGGCACCGTCTCGGAAAGTGCCGCACAGTCGTTCCTGATGGCCTATCTGATGGCGATCCTGCTGTTCATGGCGATTCTGCTGTACGGCGTCAACGTGATGAGCTCGGTGCTCGAAGAAAAGACCACGCGGATCATCGAAGTGCTCGTCTCGTCGGTGCGGCCGTTCCAGCTGATGCTCGGGAAGATCCTCGGGGCCGGCTCTGTCTCGTTCTTTCAGTTTGTGATTTGGGGCGTGTCGGCGCGTGTACTGCTCTTGCTGCGCAATCCGATCGCACGGGCGCTGGGCGCCGATCCCAGCGCGGTCCAGATGACGCTGCCGCACATCCCCGCCGCCACGCTCGCGGTGTTCGTCGCCTTCTTCCTGGGTGGCTTCCTGCTGTACTCGGCGATGTTTGCCGCGGTCGGGGCGATGTCCAGTAACGAGCAGGAGGCGCGCCAGGCGCAGCAGCCGGTCACGTACCTCCTCATGATTTCGTATCTCTCGATCCTCGGCCTGACGAACGATCCCAACTCGACGTTCGCGCGGACACTTTCGTTGGTGCCGTTCACGACGCCGATCGCGACGCCAGTCCGATGGACGGCGGGGAGCATGCCGACGTGGGAGCTGGTGGCATCGCTCGTGATTTTGGGCACGGCGATCGTTGGGGTGACGTGGGTGGCGGCTCGCATTTATCGGGTCGGGATTCTGATGACGGGCAAACGGCCGAATTTGAAAGAGCTCATGAGGTGGGTAAGAGCCTAGCCGCTGAGGAAGACGCTGAGCCGCCGAGCCGCTGAGCGGATTCGAGGGGTTCGGAGTTAGAAAGGCACGGCATGCGTGAATTGGATGCCGTGCTTTTTGTTTGTGTCCATAGGTTCGCCGTATGGCCCATTACAAGACACTCAAAGCTTGGCAGCACGCACAACGCTTGGCGATCGAGGGCGTGCGCGTATCTCGGCGTTTTCCTGATTATGAGCAAACTGGCCTCGCTGATCAGCTGCGTCGGGCTTGTCAGAGCGTTCCGTTGAACATCGCCGAAGGGAATACGCGATATGGCTCGCGCGAATGCCGGCGGTTTTTGGATACAGCACGGGGCTCGCTCGCCGAGGTCGAAACGATCCTCGAGATGGCCCGAGAGCTGGAGTACATGTCAGTTGTGGAGTTCGCTCGACTCGAAGCGTTGACCAACGAGACCGGTCGCACGCTCTGGGGTTTGTTAAAGCGAATCAGCGGGGCTGCGAGCAAACCGGCCGCTCGCCCCTTGTAACCGCTCAGCGGCTACGGCGGCTCGGCGTCTCCCTCGACGTCTAGCACCAGGGCTCGTTATTGTTCGAGCCATGTCGGACTATGACGTAATCGTCGTCGGTGGCGGGCACGCCGGTACCGAGGCCTCCGCGATGGCCGCCCGCCTGGGCGCGCGTACTCTCCTGCTGACCTCCGTCCTCGACAACGTCGGGCAGATGTCTTGTAATCCCGCGATCGGCGGTATCGCGAAGGGCACGGTCGTCCGCGAAGTCGATGCTCTTGGGGGCGTGATGGGCCGCGCCGCCGATCGCGCGACCATCCAGTTTCGCATGCTGAATCGCTCGAAGGGTCCCGCCGTGTGGGCGCCCCGCGCGCAAGCCGATCGCACGTTGTACAAGCGCGCCGTAAGGGCTTTGCTCGAGCAGTTCCCCACTCTCGAGTTGTCGCAGGGCATGGTCACAAATCTGCTTTTCGATCGCGGTGGCCATCGCATCACCGGCGTCGAGACGGGAGACGACCGGCGCTTCACGGCGCGCGCCGTCATCATCACGGCCGGCACATTCCTGCGTGGTCGCATTCACCTCGGCACTGACACGCAAATCCCAGCGGGCCGAGCGGGCGATCAACCGTCCGTAGAGATGGCGCAAGTCATTGAGACTATTGGGCTTACAGTATCGCGATTCAAGACCGGCACTCCACCGCGCGTCGATGGCCGCTCCGTTGACTGGAGCAAAGTCGAGCGTCAGGACGGCGACAGTCAGGAGTTTCGCTTCTCCTTCCACGAGCGCGTCGAACGGCCACGGCAGGTGCCGTGCTGGATCACGTGGGCCGGAACGGAAGTAAAGGAAATCATCCAGCGACACATCCAGGAGTCCGCGCTCTACGGAGGCGCGATCAGCGGGCGCGGTCCGCGCTACTGCCCCTCCGTCGAAGACAAGATCGTGAAGTTTCCGTCGGCGCAGCGACATCAGATTTTCCTCGAGCCCGAGGGCCTCGACACGACAGAGTTGTACGTCAACGGGCTCTCCACTTCCCTGCCCGTCGCGGTACAGCTCGAATTCCTCCATGCCGTGCCGGGGCTCGAGCGCGCGCGCATGACGCGCCCGGGCTACGCGATCGAATACGACTACTATCCACCGACGCAGTTGACACCGTGGCTCGAGGTGAAGACGGTCGAGCATCTGTTCTTCGCCGGCCAAATCAACGGCACCACCGGATACGAGGAAGCCGCAGGACAAGGGATTGTCGCCGGCATCAACGCCGTACGGCGGCTTCGCGGCGCCGAGCCGGTGGTCCTCGGCCGCGACGACGCGTACATCGGCGTCCTGGTCGACGATCTCGTGACGCGCGGTGTCGATGAGCCCTACCGGTTGTTCACGTCGCGGTCCGAGTTCCGACTCCTGCTCCGGCAAGACAACGCACTCCGGCGTTTGCTCCCGCTCGCCGAGCAACTCGGCTTGCTGACCGACGGCGAGCTCCGCGCAGCGGAGCGGCGGCTTGCAGCCGAGGAAGCCACGCTCGAGCTCGCGCGGGAAACAGCCATCACGCCGGCCCAGGCAGCCGACGCGCTCGCTGCGAGCGGTACGAGGCTGACGGAGAGCGAGCGAATTGCCACCGTCGCGAAGCGGCCGGGTGTCTCGCTTGGCGCTTTGTTGTCGGCGGCGGGTGTTGGCGCTGAGACGCCGGCCGAGGCGATCGTCTCCGCGGAAATCGAAATCAAGTACGACGGCTACTTGGCGCGCGAACGCGAGGCCGCGGCGCGGCTCGCCGAGTTGGCGTCATTCGTGTTGCCTGGAGATCTCCCTTACCTCGAGCTCCGGACTTTGGCGACCGAGGCGAGACAGAAGCTCGATCGCGTGCGACCCGCCTCACTGGCGCAGGCGGCGCGCGTTCCAGGCGTCACACCCAGTGATCTTCACAACCTTGTTCTCGAGGCCACGAGGTGGCGGCGGAGGGTCGCGTAGGGGTTTGTTGCAGTTTCACGTGAAACGTATGCTCTTTCGTTTCACGTGAAACGAACATATATTGGGCTGACCACAACCTGTTAATCATATAACTAATTGGCACATAACGACTTACAATGTCACGCGTAATTGCGATCGCGAATCAAAAAGGCGGCGTCGGTAAAACGACGACCGCGGTGAACCTCGCGGCCTCTCTCGCGACCGCCGAACGCAAGACTCTGCTGATCGACGCAGATCCGCAGGGTAACTCGACGAGCGGTGTCGGCATCGAGCGCGATCGCATTCGACATTCGTTGTATGACGCGCTCATCGATGGCGATCCCCTGACGCAAGCGCGCTTTCCGCACGTGCACTTCCCGTTTCTCGATGTCATTCCCGCGACCCAGGACCTGGTCGGTGCCGAGCTCGAGCTCGTCAATCGGAACGCGCGCGAAACGCGCATGCGCGAAGCGCTCCGCGACGTGCGCGACCAATACGGTTACGTCGTCATCGACTGCCCGCCTTCGCTCGGCCTGCTCACTCTGAACATGCTGACGGCCGCCGACAGCGTCATCATTCCGATTCAGTGCGAGTACTACGCACTCGAGGGACTTTCGCAGCTCCTCAACACTGTCAAACTCGTGCAGCGGAATTTCAATCCGACGCTCGCCATCGAAGGCGTGCTCCTGACGATGTATGACGCGCGGCTCAACCTCTCCAGACAGGTTGCCGAGGAGGCCAAGGAATACTTCGGTGTCCGGATGTTTTCCGCCACGATTCCCCGTAACGTGCGTCTGGCGGAAGCGCCGAGTTTCGGAAAGCCGATCATCCTGTACGACGTGCAGTCGATTGGCGCCAAGAGCTACCTGGCGGTCGCACAGGAGCTGATTCGCCGGGTGGAGCAGGGTGCTCCCCCCTCGCCAAACCTGCCTGCCATTGAATCGCTGCCCCCGCCCCCGCTGGCCTCTCCGGAGGTGACCGCATGACGGACACTGCCGCAGGAAGACGGCGTCTTGGCCGGGGACTCGAAGCGCTGCTCGGGCCCACACGCGCCGAAGCAGAGCGCGAGGGCAGTCTCGTCGAGCTCCCCATTCACGACATCAAGCCGAATCCGTTCCAGCCGCGCAAGACAGTGGATCCGGCAGCACTCGAGGAGCTGGTGTCCTCGATCAAGCAGGCTGGCCTGCTTCAGCCGGTCGTCGTCAGACGCGCTTCCGGCAATGGTGGCTACGAGCTCATCGCGGGCGAGCGCCGCTTGCGCGCGTGCCAGCAGCTGGGCTGGGAGCGCATTCCCGCAGTTCAGCGCGAAGCGGACGACCGCACCCTGCTCACCCTCGCGCTCATTGAAAACTTGCAACGCGACGACTTGTCGCCGGTGGACGAGGCGCGCGGCTACGAGCGATTGATCGCCGAGTTCAAGCTCGCCCAGCAAGACGTCGCCGATGCCGTCGGTCGTGATCGGTCCACCGTCGCCAACGCGCTTCGGCTGTTGAAGCTGCCGGAGGTCGTGCTGCAAATGCTGCATGAGGGTCATTTGTCCGTGGGTCATGCGCGCGCGTTGCTCGGGCTCGAGGACCCGCGCATTGTCACGAACCTCGCGCGCGAGGCCGTCGCGCAAGGTCTCTCGGTCCGCGAGGTCGAGGATCGCGTCCGCGGCGGCCGCGCGCCGGAACGGCGGCCGCGGATGAAACGCGGCCTCGGTGTCGCGCCCGAAGTACGGCGCGTCGAAGACGCCCTGCGCCGCCGGCTGGGTACTGATGTTCGCGTCTCGTTGCGCGCGAAAGGGAAAGGGCACATCCATGTGTCGTTCTACTCGAACGACGATCTCGCGCGGCTCCTGGAGCTGATCCTCGGCGCGCCGTTCGACGGATGACTCCGACCAGTCGCAACGTAACAATCGTCGTGCACGCCGACGGCGATCTCGAATCCAAACAGTACCAGATTCCGCGTTGGGCACTCGTAGCGGGGAAGTGGGGTGCCGGCGCGATCGCGGTCTCAGTCGTGGGATTCTTTGCTTTCGCCGGTCCCATCTTCCGAAACGCGGCGCGCGTCCCAGGGCTCGAGCGCGAAGTCTCACGACTCAAAATCGAAAACAGCCGCGAGCAGCAGCTGGCCTCTGCCCTGAATCGCGCGGAAGCGAACTATCAAGAGCTGCGTCAAATGCTCGGTGTGAAAGCTCCCCCCCCTGCGGCCCCCGCGTCGCACGGCGGTGGGACCGTCATGAGTCCGAGCGACCTGCCGACGGGCATGCGGGCTGTGGTGATTCGCGCGACCGTCCCCGGGGCCGTAAACCGGTTCGCGTCCGGGTCCCCGTTCCACTGGCCGCTCGACGTGCAGGGCTTCGTCACGCGAGGGCAGATTCGGCCCGGCGTCGTGGACGAATCGCACCCGGGTATCGATATCGCCGTCCCGCTGGGGACGCCGGTACGCGCCTCGGGAGGTGGGCAGGTCAGCGCCGCCGGCTACGATTCCGACTACGGTTTGTTTGTCCTCTTGCGACACGCGTCCGGGTATGAGACGATGTATGGTCATCTGTCACGGCTGATCGCGACCGAGGGCGACGAAGTTCAGGCAGGGCAGGTCATCGGCTTGTCCGGTAACTCAGGGCGGTCCAGCGCGCCGCATCTGCACTTCGAAATTCGACATGACAGCAAGTCGATCGATCCGCTCGATCTCGTGAAGGAGGGAAGCTGATGGCCGTCTTCTCCGAAAAAAGTCCAGTCTCCGGGGGGAACGCACGCGAAGGCGTCCCCGGCCTTTCAATCATCGGCGCGGGCATGCGCGTCGTTGGCGACATCTCGGCCGACGGCGTCGTGAAGATCGAGGGCTCGGTGAGCGGCACTGTGCGCGCGGCAAAACAGGTCCTCGTTGCACGGGGCGGGGAGGTCGAAGGCGACGTCGTCAGCCGCGAGGCGATCATCGGCGGCGACGTCCGTGGGGCTATTTACGCCGAGGAGCGTGTGGAGCTCCAAGCGACCTCGGTCGTCCACGGCGATGTACACACCAAGCGTCTCCTGATCCAGGAAGGCGGCGAGATCAACGGCGTGCTGCGAATGGGAGAGGACGCCGGCCAGCCCCCACAGTCGCCTGTTCGCCAAGCGGCATCGGCGCTCGCGCGAGCCTAGAATTATCCACACGCGCGCGCCGGCCTCGTGTGGATTCTCTAACTAATTGCGGTACATTCGTTTACGAGCACCGCGAATGTGGAAAGTCGCGGTGGTGCTGCGATAGTGTGCTTACGGTGTCTTAAGTGCGCCTCGATACCCTGGTCGCTTACCTCGATGAGTACCTCCGTATCGCAGATGAAATCGCGGACGCGCCCGATGCTCTGAACGGCCTGCAGGTGAGCAATTCGGGTGTCGTCTCGCGGCTCGCGGCTGCGGTCGATCTGTGCGAGGCGACCATCCGGCTCGCGACCGAGAAACACGCGGACTTTCTGTTGGTTCATCACGGAATGTTTTGGGGTGGCCTGAGGCCATTGGTCGGTCCTGCTTATCGCCGCATCGACGGGCTCATCAAAGGCAACATCGCGCTCTACGCCGCGCACCTCCCACTCGATCGCCATCCGGACGTCGGAAACAATCGCGTTCTCGCGCGTCTGCTCGAAATCAAGGTGAAGAGCGAATTCGGCTCCTATCACGGAGCGCCCGCGGGCGTGTGGGGCGAATACAGCGGGACACGCGCCGAGCTCAGTTGGGCCGTCACCAAGGCGCTGGGCACCGCGCCACGCGTCCTCGCGTTCGGGCCGGAGCGAGTGCAACGCGTCGGAATCGTGACGGGCGCGGGCGGATCGATCATCCCGCAGGCCGCGGCGGCCGGGCTCGACACATTCGTGACGGGTGAAGGGCAGCATTGGACCTTTTTCGACGCCGAGGAGCTCGGCGTCAACGTGTTCTATGCGGGCCATTACGCGACCGAAACGGTTGGAGTAAAGGCGCTTGCTGAGCACGTATCGAAGAAGTTCGACTTGCCCTGGGTGTTCTTGGATCATCCCACCGGTTTGTGAATCCACGTCGTGTGCTGGCCGTCGTGGCCATCGCCCAGCTCTTGGCGATGGCACCGTGGTTTAGCGCGTCCGCGGTTGCGCCGACGCTGGCTCGCGTGTGGCAGCTGACGCCGGGCGGGACCGCCTGGCTGACGATGTCGGTGCAGCTTGGCTTCGTCGCCGGCGCTTTGCTGAGCGCGATTCTCACGCTGGCGGATCGTGTCTCGGCGCGGCGACTCGTCGCAGGGTCGGCCATGCTCGCGGCCGCGGCCACAGTCGGCGTGGCGGGCGCGTCGGGCTTCGCAGTTGGCATCGGTTGCCGAGTACTCACCGGTGCGGCCCTGGCGGGTGTGTACCCGCCAAGCATGAAGATCGCCGCGGGGTGGTTTAAGGAAGGAAGAGGATTGGCAATCGGCATCCTCGTCGGTGCCCTGACGCTCGGATCGGCGAGCCCCCATCTCGTACGGTGGGCCGTCTCGCCGGCGGAATGGCGCATCGTCCTCTTCGTGGCAGCGGCCAGCGCGGTCGCCGGCGGTCTACTCATGCTCCTCGTGCCTGGAGACGGTCCGTACGCCGCCCCGTCGCCGCCGTTTTCTCTCGCGGCCGCTCCACGGATTCTCAAGGACCGCGGCGTGTTGCTCGTGAATCTTGGCTACCTCGGGCACATGTGGGAGGTGTACGCGATGTGGACGTGGATGGCGGCTTTCGTCGCGGCAAGCGAGCGGGCCCGTCGTGGCGCAACCGCCGAGGTCACCACGCTGGCCGCGCTCGTCACGTTTGGAGTCATCGGCAGTGGAGCCATTGGTAGCTGGCTGGGCGGGAAGTACGCGGACCGGTGGGGACGCACACTGGTGACGAGTGGTGCCATGGTGCTTTCAGCAAGCTGCGCGCTTCTGGTGGGCTTCCTTTTTGGAATGCCGCTCACCGTTCTACTTCCGGTGCTGGTCATATGGGGCATCACCGTCGTCGCGGACTCGGCGCAGTTCTCGGCGGCGGTGAGCGAGCTCGCGCCACGTGACTATGTCGGCACCGCGCTCACACTTCAGACGAGTCTTGGGTTTCTCCTGACCTGCGCGACCATCTACTTGCTGCCCAAGGTTGCTGCAACGATCGGCTGGCGCTGGAGCATGAGCGTGCTGGCGATCGGACCCGCGCTCGGGGTGTGGGCGATGCTGGTATTGCGACAGCGGCCGGAGGCCCGGCTGCTGGCGGGTGGCGCGCGCTAGGGGATCGTAAAGACACCCACCTCGCCGTCGAAGTCGTCGGTGCTCCGCGTGGTCCCGCCCGGCGCCCTCCACGCCCCACCATCGCGACGTACGTTGATGCGGTGCATGCCGGGAGTCATCCGGAACGTCGCCTCCCAGAGATTTGTATTGTCGAGGCTCCGGGTGAGCGTGACGGGCTGCCAATCGGTGAAATCGCCGCTGATCTCCACAGTCTGAGCGCCCGGGACATAGACGCCTAGCCGCACGTCGTCTCCCAGTTGCTTGTGAATGGTAAGCCGGATGTCACTCGAGATTGAACCGACGGGATCTGATCCAGCGGAATGCGTCGCAGCAGGTCGAACCCGCCTTGCGATCGTTGTCGTTCCCAGCCGGATGGCGAGCGAGATGTACCGGCCCGCGATGCTTCCGCTAACTACGTCTGTGGGATAGCGACCGCCGGACAAGACCAGCGCGGCAACAGGACTGAAAGACAGAATCGCGCTGCCCTCGCCAAAGACGCCGCGCCCGCCGCCAGTGCTCCAGAAGCGCGCGCCGAGGATGCCCTCGAGCACGAATTTGTCTTCTTGCCATCGGCCGGATGAACGCAGGTCGCTGTAGACGGTATCGCCGACCCGGGTGCGGTCGAGCGAGACGAACATCGTCTTGTTCGTACGAAGCAGCCAGACGCCCATCGCCAGCACCGCCGCCGGCCTCGGTTCACTTCCGAATGACGAGCGACCGAGTGTTACGCCCGCCCAACCGCCGTGGTTGTTTTCGGTCAAGTGGACGCGCGACTCCAGCACGACGTGATTGAAGCTCGCGATATCCGCGTATTGGCTTGCACCGCCCGCCATGGCAAGCTCGCCGCGCCAACGGCGTGAGCTGCCGAGCGGGACGAACCAGGAGCCGTTGGCCGACGCGTCCAGGCTGTGACGACCGCTTTCAAAGCGCAGATATGTCCCGCGCGCGCTGATGAAGCCGCGGCCGCGCGGGTGCTCCCAGCGCATTGTGGGTGCGAACGAGACGGCGCCGGACGCCAGGAACCCATCGTATTTGACGTCGGAAAAGCCTGCCTCTACGTGGGCGGCAATCTGGGCGGCAGCAGTGTGCGCCTGCGGCTCAACCCCACCCCCGTACACGAGGACGATGAGCGCAAGTCTCCGCACAGACTAGGGCGCAACTACGGCCGGCGAGGGGGCGGAGCGTTTCCGGGCGGCGGAGCGTGGATGGCGTTCGGACTAGCGGCTCCCGCGTTGACGCGGACAGAGGTTGCCGTCCCCGGCGGCGCGCCGAGTGCAATGTCGCGCTCGACCGCGCGTCGAAAGTCCACGAGATCCGCATCACGAGCATTTGGCGCGAGTACGAGTATCGCGGCGGCGGCGCTGTCGGGAGGGACACCGCCGGCAACCAGGTCAGCCAGCACCGATAGCGCCATGGTGAGCGGTGGCTTGCGAACGTCGCGGAGGTGCGCGAGCAGCTGCGGCGTGGCGCCCGCACGCAACGCGGCCACGCCCGCTTCGAGCTCCGGCGAAGAGGCGTGTGTGCCGAGTGCGCCGCGTGCCGTGCCGAGGTCCGCGCTGAGTCGCCGCACTGCGGCGACGATGCGCGCTCCGGCTGCTCCCTTGGTGACGCCTTCGAGCGCGCGTTGAACGAGAGGCTCGGACGGCAGACCGACCTCGCGCGCCGAATCGATGACGGCGCCGACGAGGCCCCGAGTCTCGGGGTCGAGCCGCTCGAGCCGCGGATCTTGAACCGCCACCTGCAGTGTCATGAGCAGCGCCGCAATGATCATAGTCTCTTCCCTCCCACCGTCACCACCGAGCTCGGCGTCCCAAACTCATCGTCCTTGGCCACGGGGGCCGCCGGGTCGGCGCGCCACTCGACACCGTTCACGAGAAACGCGTAGCGATAGCGTCCAGGCGCGAGTCGGACGGCGGTGGCCCACACGCCCTGCGCCGTTTGCATCGGGGACCGCGCCGGGTCCCAGTCGTTGAAATCGCCTACGAGTGAAACCGATGCCGCCCGCGGAGCGACGAATACGAACTGGAGAAGATCCGAGCCGCTTGCCCGTCCGCCGCGCGACCACGGATGCGCGACCAGCACGACGGCGAGCACGGCGGCCGCGGCGAGCGACGCCCAATAAAGCCAGCGCCTCCCCTCGCTACCGCCAGGGGTCTGAGCGATCGCGACCATGACGCGCGCGTCCAGCCCGGGATCGATGGGAGGGACCACCGGCCGGCGCAGGTGCTGAATCACGCGCTCCACCACATCCTCATGCCGGTCGAACATGCTCCGCCTCTTTCAGATACTGTTGCAGCTGCTCGCGGGCCCGTTTCACCCGCATCTTGAGCGCCGAAATGCCGGCGCCCGTGAGCTCCGCGATCTGCTCGTACTCCAAGTCCTCGACGTGCTTCAGCAGGAACGCTTCCCTGTGCTCCGGGCTCAGCTTGGCCAGCGCCCTATCGACGGTGTCACTCCACGCAAGCCGGTCGGCCTGATCATCGCCCGGGTGCGAGATGCCCTGGAGCGCGTCTGCGTCGTGCACGAACATCCGGCGGCGGCGGGCCGCTCGCGCGCCGGTCGTGCGACAACGGTTGACGAGGATGCCGTACAGCCAGGCCCCGAAACGCGCCGCATCGCAGCGCGCCAGGGAGCGGTACGCACGCACGAAGGTGTCTTGCAGCGCTTCCTCCGCGTCTTCCCGATTCCCGATCATGTGCACGGCGTAGCGTCCCAAGCGGTCGCGGTAGCGCGAGACCAGGACGCCGTAGGCGCCGATGTCGCCGGCCCGGACCCGGCGCACCAGCTCAGCGTCGCTTGATTCCACTCTGTCTATACTCATGCGTTGCCCAGATACGTCACAAATAGTCGTCGAATCACGGGCGTCGAATCGACGGCGTCGAAAGGGCCCGCCAGAAAACCGTCATCCGCTGTGACGCGTACCGAGAGCATACGGGTATTCAATGCGACAACGCCGTCGGCTGCAACTCCCCTGAGGAGGATTTTGACGATGTCACGACTGTCGCTCGCCTTGCTTGCCGCCGTCAGCATTTCCGCAGCCTGCTATAAAGACGATACGTCATCGTCGAGCAACAACCGCAAGCCGATGGCCAAGGTGCTGCTCACGGATGCACCGTTCCCCTTCGATTCCGTGCAAAGCGTGAAGGTGTACATCGTCAGCATCGGCGTTTCCACGCACGCGGATACCGGAGCGTCGGCCGACAGCATGAGCTGGGTCACCGTGGCCGCGCCCCATCGCCAGATCGATTTGCTGACACTGCAGCAGGGCCTCACCGATTCGCTGGGCATCGGCGAGGTAACCGCCGATCAATACAAAGCGGTGCTCGTCACCATCGACGTCGACTCCTCGGAGGGGATCCGCTTCAAGAACGGTTCGCCGGCAGTCGTGCGCTGGAACGGGTCTGGGCGGGAGTCCTACGGATCGTTCGTCGAGCAGCCGATCAGCGTTCCTGACACCGGCGCGGTGATCGTGATCGACTTCGACGTCGGCCGGAGTTTCGTCTACAATCAGCTTGGCGATGGCGCGTTCGACTTCTTCGCGTCGATCCGCGCCGTGAATCGCGCGGCGACCGGGAGTATCGCGGGCACGGTCCAGCACGATACGAGCGGCGGCGGCGCCGCCGGCCCGGTTGCGGATGCGACGGTACAGGCGTGGGGCGGCGGGCCGAACAACTGGTACATCCTGTCGACCGGCAAGACGGACGCGGCCGGGCGCTACCGGCTCGCGTACCTGCTGCCCGGCACCTACATCGTCGGCGTCGAGCCACCCTCAGCCAGCAGCTATGGCGCGGCCCTCGATTCGAGCGTCGCCGTCAATCGAGGCTTCGAGACGACGCACAACGTGATGCTGTCGGCGTTCCGTGGTGACGTGCTCATCCAGGGCGCGACGTCGATGCTGGTGAATCGGACGAATTCACTCGAGGCCATTGTCGTCACCGCTCAGCATCAGCAGGATCCGGGTGCCGTCGTCGGCTGGGCCAACCTCGATACCGGGATTCTCCAACTCGCCGTCGACAGCAACCGCTTTGCGCGCGTCACGTCCAAAGCGGTCGGCACGGGCCGGATCGTGGCGACCAGCGGCGCCCTCGTGGACACGTTGACGATCCACGTGTACCCGGATTCCTCGGCGGGTCCCTCAGCCCCTCGCTAAACAGACAGCGTCACGGCGTGCGTATATTGCCGCCGTGACGTCGCATCATCGTCCTGGCGGCGGCTTCCGCAACCCATGGGTTGCGCAGGCCGTCCCAGGATTCAGCGGACTGCTCAAGTGGATGCTGGTCCATCGCACGACCCGGCCGAGGCCCCGCGATCCGGATCCGTCGGTGTTTGCGCGTGTCGCACCGGCGTTCGTGCGACCTCGCGCGAGAGCGGACCAGCTCACGGTGACCTGGGTCGGTCACTCGAGCCTGCTCGTGCAGATTGGCGGACTCAATATTCTGACCGACCCGATGTGGAGTGAGCGCGCCTCGCCGCTGCGGTTCGCGGGCCCCAAGCGCTGGGTACCGCCGGGCATCGCGTTCGACGAGCTGCCGCCACTCGATGTCATCCTGCAATCACACAACCATTACGATCATCTTGACGACGTCACGGTGCGACGGCTCGCGCGCGCGTATCCCGATGCCGCCTGGATCCTGCCGCTCGGTCTTGCGCCGTTTGTGCGCACGCGCGGCGCGCGCAGGGTGACCGAGCTCGACTGGTGGCAGGAACACGAGGCGTCACCACTACTCCGCATCGCCGCGACGCCGGCGCAGCACTTCAGCGCGCGCGGCTTCGGCGACAGAGGCGACACGCTGTGGTGCGGATTTGCGCTGCGCGCGGGAAGCGGCCGCAGCGTCTACTTCGCCGGCGATACCGGCTATCACCCCGAATTCCAGGCGATCGGCGAACGCTACGGCCCGTTCGATGTCGCACTCCTGCCGATCGGCGCCTACGAGCCTCGCTGGTTCATGCGCTACGTCCATATGAATCCCGAAGAAGCTGTGGAGGCATTCCGAAAACTGAACGCGCGCGCGATGGTGCCGATTCACTGGGGCACATTCAAATTGACCGATGAGGCGATGGATGAGCCGCCGCGTCGCGCCCAACGGGCGTGGCAAGCTGCCGGGCTCGTCCCGGCCGGGTATCACCAGCTCGCCCATGGCCAGACGCTGGTACTGGACTAGCGCATGACCCGCACCGCCCTGCTGTTGTTGCTGCTCTCCGCGTGCGCGCGGCGCCCGATGCCGCCCCTCGCTGGCCCCTCGAGCGCGCCGGTGCTCGAGACGCCCGCGCGCGTGGCCCTGATGACGGCTCCCGGCGACGCGGACTGGAAAGCGTTGGGCGACGAAGCAACGGCGCTCCTGTCCCAATACGTGCGGATCAATACCACCAATCCACCGGGGAATGAAATCGTCGCCGCGCGGTGGCTCGCC
>QHUB01000096.1 GCA_003221035.1 Gemmatimonadota bacterium | reverse complement strand
AAGACGATTGCCGGACTTCACGCCGCCGACGACGGTTGTCACGCCGTTCGTGTCGGTGGTCGTGACCGTGGACTTGAGCTTCGCATTGTTGAGACCCGTGGCGATCGCCAGATCCCAATGCTCATTGGGCGATGCGGTGAGCTCCAATTCGAGACCCGAGCTCGTCGCTTTCGGGACGTTGAACACGAGACGGGACGAGCAGGTCCCGGCTGTGAGGTTGAGCTGCAGGTCCTGGATGTCCATGTAGAACGCGGACACGTTCAGTGAGCCGCGGCCGTTCATCAGCCTGGACTTCACGCCAGCTTCGTAGTTCCACACCTTCTCGTCCGTCCATGAGTTTCTGCCGCCGAACGTGAGGGTGTCCTGCGGGGTACAGATCAGCTTGTTGATTGGATCGTTGATCCCGCCGAGGCGGAACCCGCGCGAGGCCTGGGCATTGAAGACCAGCGCGTCGGACGCCTTGTAGCTCGCGATGAAGCGTGGCGCGATACCGTTCGCGCTCGTGTTGCCGGAGTTTGAGGAGTAGCCCGCGAACATGCCGTCGAAGACCTGCGTCCGGTCTTCGTCGAAGTTGTACCAACGTGCGCCGGCGGTGAGATCGAGCTTGGGCGTGACGTTCACCGTGGCTTCACCAAACACAGCTGTCTGCTTGAGCTGGTAGTGCAGGTCCGAAAAGTAGAGGTGATCCTTCGGGGCAACGGGTCCCTGCGTGAAACCGTACGGCTGCGGCGCGGGGAGGCCGATAGCCGGGCAGCAAATGGGCGCGGCGAGCGTGTCGAAATTCCTGGCGTAGACGTCCTGCCCGTAACCGCGCTTGGTGTTTGCGTAGAAGCCGCCCACCAGCCAGTGGGTCTTGCCGGTCGAGCCTGCGAGCCGCAGCTCCTGCGTCCACACGATCGAGTTGGTCTTGTCCTGGAACGGATCAGGGAGCGTGTAGATGTTCTCCGGGAGCGCAAAGCTCCCTCCCACCACGCTGGAATAAAGCGCGCCGCCGTCACGAACGACGAGAATGTTGCGATGCGTGTACGAGGTGATCGACGTCAGCGTCGCGCCGCCGCCCACGTCGTATTGCACATTCAAATCGCCGAGCAGGAACTTGTCCGTGTACGGCTCGTTGACCGCGTTGAAGAGTTGATACGGTCCCAGCGTGACTTTGGGTCGAGTGGTCGTGTACGGATTCGCAAGGATATTGAACGCGTCGTTGCGGTTCCAGCCGTCGGCCTTGGAGTTCTGATATACGACCCGTGGCGTCACACGAAACCGGTTGCTGGGCTCGAAGTGCACCGCGGCCCGAAGCCCAGCCCGAACGTAGCCGTTCACGTTCTGCCGGACGGTGAGATCGGGTTGCACCGCGTCCATCCAGCCGCCAGTGCGCGAGCTGTAGCCCACGATGCGGAACGCAGCCTTGTTGCCCAGCGGCTCGTTGAAGCCGAGCTTGGCGATGCTGCCGGGATCACCGCCGTCGATCGTGGTCACACCCACTTCACCGAATGTCTGGCTGCTGTGCAGCTCCGGCTGATTGCTGATGTAGCGGACCGTACCCGCCAGTGAGCCCGAGCCGAACAGCGTGCCCTGAGGACCGCGCAACACCTCCACACGGCCGATGTCGAACAGATCGAGATCGGGTGTAAACAGCGACAGCGAAACCACCGATTCATCCAGATAGGCGCCGACGTCTTCCTTCACGCCGGGCTGGTCGCGCGCGATCTGCCCGGAAGACGCGCCCCGGATCGCCGGTTGGCTCTGTCCCGGGCCGAGGTTCTGTACGCTGAAGCCCGCGACGTTTTGGGCTATCTGTTCGATGTTCTCGACGCCGCGGATTCGCAGCGCCTGCTCCGTGGGCGCGGCGATCGACAGCGGCACGTCGATGACCTCCTGCTCCCGCTTCATCGCCGTGACCGTGATCGCTTCCATCTCGAGCGGTTGCAGCACGAAGTCCACGACCGCCTCCGCGTCGGCCGCGACCTGCACGCCCTCCTTGGTCTGCGCACGAACACCCGGCACCGACGCGGATACGCTGTAGGTCCCCGGAGCCAGGTTGGCGATTGCGTAGGCGCCTTCGGCGTCCGTCGTGGTCCGCCGCACCGCGCCGCCAGCGCCCGTCGCGCGGACCGTGGCGCCCGACATCGGCACGTTGTGGTTGTCGCGCACGACCCCTCTGATGCGGCCGTTCTGGGCGTGCGCCGCCGACGGCAGGCTGACGAGCAGCGTGGCCACCGCGGCGAGGCTCAAAATTCTCATCGCTCCTCCAGGAATGGCGTTACTTGTTGAGCCGCATTTCCGCGCGGGCATAGAGGTAGCGGCCGTTGTAGCCGAACGGCGAGGCGGCCGCCCACGGGAACACACCGAAATTGTTGTTGTAATCCTTGGCCGTGTTCACGCCGTCCACGATCGTGAGTGACTTGGGCTGATCGGGATAGGTGTCGAAGAGATTGCGCACGCCCAGCGACAGATCGATGCTCGCAAAGCGATAGCCGAGCTCGGCGTCGAACAGTCCTTTGCCCCCGTAATTGTCTCGGCACAAGTCGCAGTACCCCGGCTGCGCCGAGGAGAACTTGCCGTAGTAGGAGCCGCGGATCAGCGCATGCACGCGACCGAGGTTGTAGTCACCGGTGAGCGTGCCGCGCCAATCGGGCCGCTCCTCAGTGATGCCGATATAGGTCACCGAATCGATAATGCCGGTCTCGGTGCTCGCACCGGTGGAATCGAGCGCCGCCGGCAGCGGATCGGTGCGGGTAATCTTGTTCTTCGTGTAATTCACCGCCGCCGTCCAGTCGAGCGTCCCCCGGCCGGCGGGCATACGCAGCGAGCCGGTCAGGTCGATGCCCTGCGTCCGCGTGTCGATTCCGTTGGTGAAGTACTGAATGCCGCTGATGTTTGCGAATCCGTTCGCCGCCAGAAGCGCCTGCGTGACGCTGTCGTCGAACGTGGCGCTCAGCAGAATGCGATGATCGATCTTGATCTGGAACACATCGAGCGTGAACGTGACGTTGTCATTCGGGCTGAACGCGAGGCCGCCGCTCAGGTTGACGGACTTCTCTTCGCGCAGCGGCTTCGAGCCGAAGAGCTGGGCCGCGGGCGCATCGACCGGCGCGGTGAGGACGTCGGTCGGCACGCCGCCGATGACGTTGGTGGACACGTGACTGAAATGCGACTGCGAGAGCCCCGGCGCCCGGAAACCGGTGCTGGCGGCGGCCCGCACGAGCACCTGCGGCGAGGGCTGGAATCGCACCGCCAGCTTGCCCGTGAGCAGCGAGCCGAAATCCGAATAGTTCTCGAATCGCGCGGCGACGTCGGTGAGGAACTTGGGCGACAGATCCGTTTCGAGATCGACATACGCACCGACGTTGGTGCGATGCGTGTCTGACTCATCCTGCGGACGAAAGCCCGGGAATCCCTGCGAATAGGGCCGAGCATCCCCGCCGCCCGGCGCGGCGTTGTTCCCGTCGATGTACGACGCCGGCTCGCCGGAGGCGACCCGATAACCTTCTCTGCGGAACTGCGCGCCGACGGCCAGGTTCACCGGCGCGGGCAGTCCCAGCGTCACCGGTTTCACCGCGTTGATGCCCACGCTCAATTCGTCGCGCTGGAGCCGACCGGCAAAGAAGGACGTCTTGTTCGAGATCTCATCGCCGGTGCCGGGAATGCTGTCCGGGCCGGGCGCGCACGGAGCCGCGGGATCGAGACACGGACCCAATGACACGTTGAGCGTGTGCCGCAGGTCGTAGTCGAACCGGTTGAAGCCATACGCCGCGCCGAGATCGATCGACCAGCCTCGCGTCGCCGTGCGAATGCCGCCGGCGGCGGAATAGTCGGTCACCTGCGGCGCGAACTCAGGCAGGTACCCCAGGGGATAGATCTCCGGCCAGTTCCGCCCGCCGAGACTGGCGCAGTCGACGGCGCAGCGGCGATAGGCGTTCCCCGTGCCTTTCCGGAAACTGTATCCGCCGAAGGCGTAGAGCTCCGTCGTGCCCTGATCGTTCAGCGGCAGCCGGAAGTTCGCCATCGTCATCACGTCCTTCTCCGCGCCGTCGCCCCAATGGTGGTTGGGCTGCGGCACCGGATTGCGCTTGACGATGACTTTGCCGTCGACGATCGAATCGGCGACGCCCGTCCCGGCGTCCTCGTAGATATCGGCCCAGGCGCGATTGGTCGGCTGGCGGTCGAGGAATTCCCCGAACACGCCGAGGGAGCCGCGCCCGACGTTGAGGCCCCATCCGCCGTTCAGGTTTACCGTCGTGCCGTCATCCGCGTAGTTGCCGGTGTGGTAGCGGCCCGCGCTCGTATTCAGGAAGGGCGTGAATTGACCCTCTTTGAGCACGATGTTCACGACGCCCGCGATCGCATCCGATCCGTACTGCGCCGCGGCGCCGTCACGCAGCACGTCGATGCGGTCGATCGCGCTCGACGGAATCGCATTGAGATCGGCGCCGCTCGAGCCCGCGCCCATGCCGTACGCAAACGTGTTGACCAGCGCGGTTTGATGGCGGCGCCAGCCATTCACCAGTACCAGTGTCTGATCGGGCGACAGGCCGCGCAGCGTGAACGGTCTGACGATATCCGTGGCGTCCGTGACGCTCTGATGCGGGAAATTGATCGAAGGGGCGAGCGACTGCAGGATCTGCCCCGTTTCCGTGGAGCCCTGCTTGGTCAAATCTTCGGACGTGAAGATGTCGACCGGCACGGCGAGCTGCTCCGCGGCCGTGTGGCGCGCGCGCGAACCGACGACCACGTCCACCGGCGACAGGCTGATCGGTTGGGCCGTCAGCGCGAAATCCTGCGTCACGGCGCCCTGGTCCAGAACCACGCGCGCGGTCTTCGGCTGATAGCCGAGCATCCGAACGCGCAGGGTGTAGGCGCCGGCGTCGAGGCCGCGAATCTCGTAGCGCCCCTGGTCATCCGACGTCGCGCTGAGACCGCTGCCCTCGGCGCTGATCGATGCGCGGGCCAGTGGCGCGCCGGCCGCATCGGTGACTCGACCCCGAATGGTGCCGCTCTGTGCGAGCGCGAGGGACGGCATGATGCACAGACCGGCAAGAAAAATTGCAGCTCGTCGCATATTCATGCCCTCGTCAGGGGAAGTGACGGCCGCCCTAGTGCTACCGCGTGCCGGCTGGAGCGTCAAGCGACCTCAGTGGTGGTGCGCATTCCATGGATCGCGGGCGATCGCAGCGGCGTGAGGCGCAGATGCAGAGTTCTTCGTTCGACACCATGCGGGCCATCGCATGCTCCGCGGCCATGGCGGCGTGTTCGTCAGGACATATAGTAGAAGGACCGCGCGTCGCATGGTCGCAGAATAGACGCACTGGAACCGCGCTCAGCTAGAGGAGTATCCCCGGGGAACAATCACGGGAGGACCCCATGTACCGGACCGCCCTGCTGTTCGTCGCACTGGTTGTTTCTCTGTGCGCCCCCATGCACTTCTCGGCGCAGCAACCCAATCCACCCATCGTGCCACACGACAGCGTGCGCGGCGCGATTCGGGCCATCGATGTCCGCGCGCGCACCGTCGAGATCACGACGGGCGTCGGTTACGCGATGCGCGTCGTGCGACTGCAGGTGCCGGCCGGCGCGCCGATCACCGATCGTCACACCGCGCAACCAGGCACGATCGCGCTCGGCGAGCTAAAGCTCGGCGATGTGGTCCGCGCACAATTTGGCGGTCAAGCCGCGCCGTTCGTCGCGTACACGATCGAGCGCCTCGGCACCATGACTGCCGGCGTGGACTCGATGCCGTGACGCGCGCCGCGGTTATCCTGGCGCTCGCCCTGGGAGCAGCCTGCAAGCCGCCGAAACCGGGTGATCCCCTGCGCGGCCTGTCCAAGGCGGAGCGAGCCCGATTCGACAGCGGCCGCGCCGTGTTCGACAGCACGTTCACGCCCGCAACCGGTCTCGGCCCGCTGTTCAACGCGAGCGGGTGCGGCGAATGTCATGAGGATCCCGTAACGGGCGGCGTGGGCGATGAGGTCGAGCGCCATGCGGCAGTCTTCAATCCGCAGCGAATCGGGTTTGTATGCGACCAGCTGGCCGACAAAGGCGGGCCGGTCTTTCAGAACAGTGTGACGCCGGCGCTGCACGCCGCGCTCGGGATCGACAGCGAGCCGCTGCCGCCCGGCGTGACCGCCGTGGCGGCGCGCACGACGCCCGACGTGCTGGGCTTCGGGCTGCTCGACGCGGTGTCGGACTCCGTCATTCTCTCGTACGCAGATCCCGACGACCGCAATCACGATGGGATCTCGGGCCGGCCCAACCGGTTCGTGGACGGACGCCTGGGCCGGTTCGGCCGCAAAGCGTTCGTGCCGACCCTGCGCGAATTCAATGACGGAGCATTTCCGGTGGAAGTGGGCGTCACCGATTCGTCGGCGCGCGACGAAAACACCGTCACCGGACGGCCCTTGCCTCCGGGCACCGATCCGGTGCCGGAGCCCGAGCTGAACACGCGCGCGCTCGTACTCAACGACGCGTTCGTCCGGATGCTCGCGCCCCCCGCTCCGCTCAAGCAGTCGCGCGAAGCACGCCACGGCCGCGAGGTTTTTGCGCAAGTCGGTTGCACCGGCTGTCACGTGCCGGTTCTGAAAACGGGCGACAACCCCATTGCCGCGCTGAGCCATAAGGACGTGGCGGCCTACTCCGACTTGCTGTTACACGATATGGGCGACGAGTTGGCCGACATCTGCTTCGGGCTGGCGACGCCCAGCGAGTTCCGCACCGAGCCGCTCATGGGGCTGAGGTTCTCCAGCCATTTCTTGCACGACGGCCGGGCCACGACGCCGGAGCAGGCGATCGACTTCCACGCTGGGGAGGCATCCCGCTCGCGGGACCTGTTCAGGGCGCTATCGCCCAGTGACCACGCGGCACTCGTGGCGTTCTTGAAAACCTTGTAGGCACGTGAATGCAGGGAGGGGCGCAGCATGATGCGCCCGTGCGTTCACTGTTGGCGGTGCAGCCGCTGGAAGTGCGGCTTTTCGACGACCCGATGAAAGACAAGGATCGCGGCCTGCGCGAACGCGGAGGCAATGAGACCGGGGAGTGAGCGCGTGATCAGCGCCAGCCCATAGGTCTGCAGATATCCGATCGTATACATCGGGTTCGAGATGAAGCGATAGGGTCCGCTCGAAACGGGACCGATCGCTTCATCCGGGTCGAAGAAGTTGTGCCAGTAGTAGGCATCGCCACCGAGTGTGCGCGCGGCCCAGAGCTTAGTGCCGAGGCCGATGAGCGCGAGCACCGCACCGGCCGCGAGCGTGAGACCCCAGGCGAGCGGCGGGTGCCAGGTGTTTCGCGTGACCAGGCACAGCAGCACGAATGCGAATGCGTCGTGGTGCATGACGATCGACGCGGTGCGACGGAAGCGGCGAAAGGCTTCAACGCGTCCGTGCAGGCGCGTATACACGCCGGTCCGGTCCTCGCGCCGCAGCGAGATCCCGACGACCAGCACGTATGTCAGGCGACTGAGCACGGCATAGATAACGACCGCGATCTGGAGGGAAGTCACGACTCGCAAGATACTAGACCGAAGGACGCCGGGCATTAGATCGCTTTTCACCCCTCTGGTGGATAGGGTCGAGTATTAGGTCCCCGTAGCTTGCGATTGCACGCAGACGTTCTTTCCTCAAAACAATACGGAGAACGACAATGCGCATCGACCCAAATAACCCGCGGCAGCCCCGCCCCGACGAGACGGGCCCCATGAAGCGGAAGGAAGGGGAGCGTAATCGCCCCGGCTCGAACCCCGAGCACGAGGACGAGGGCGGTTACGTTGAAGAGGAACGGTAGGACGTGAACGGTTCGGCCCGTCGCTACGAGGCGGCGGGTCGAGCTGGTCCTGCTGAGAGACGCGCGTGCAGTTGCAGGAGGTCACGACGGCCGCCCCCAGGCGGCCGTCGTGTTTTGTGCGTGGGATTGGACGCTGGCGCATAGTGCGGCATTAGATCGGTTTTCCGTGAGGCCGATAGTGATTCGAATGACAGGCTTCCTACGTTGCGTGGTGTTTTTTCCCCATCTCGCAACAGTGAAAGGAAGATCCTGTCATGAAGCTCCGCATTATCGCGCTCGCCGTCCCGTTTGTGCTCGCGGTGGCGTGCGAAAAACAACCCGCCTCGCCCGACACGTCCGCTCCCATCGCGACGGCGGTGAGGCAGCAGCAAATCCAGGGCAGCGGACTCATCCTGAACAGTGTAACGGGCGTCAGCCTGCCGCTCATCGGCAAACTCGGTGACGTCACCATCAATCAGGCGGAGATCACGAACTTCGCGATCGTCGAGGACGTCGTTGGCCAGATCGTCGGGCTGCAGGCCGATGGCGTGCTGCAGCTCACCGGCGGCGTGCTGGGCAGCGACGTCGTGACGCAGGACTTCAGCACGACGGTGGCCGTCACCAGCTCCGGCAACGGCCAATGCAATATCGTGACGCTCGATCTCGGCCCCATCGACGTGAACGCCCTCGTGGCGACGGTCGATGTGCCCGCGGCGACGGTGACCGCCAAGGGCTCGGGCGCGCTGGGCAGTCTGCTGTGCAATCTCGGGCAGGCGCTGAATCCTGTGACCGGAGCGGTGCGCGGCCTTGTGCAGGCGATCAACGGCTTGATCTAGGAGCCGCGCGGGTCTCTCGCAGCACACGGCCGCCCTGAGAGGCGGCCGTTGTGTTCTCTGGTGCGCCGGGTGACGGCCGGGCGGCGTCGCAGGGTAGAATAGAAGGAATGGAGGCCGTCATGAGCCGTCTACGTCTGTGCCTGATTGCCCTGGTTTTGGTTGTCGTTGGCTGCGCGCATGATCCCACTGCTTCTAACGTTCCGCCCCGTATTACCGCGTTACCCCGAGCGCTCACGGCGCAGGAGCAGCAGTTGATCCAGGCCGACAACCGGTTCGCGATCAAGCTCCTCAAGGAGCTCGACGCCGAGACACGCGACACGCTGCCGAATCTCTTCATTTCGCCGCTGTCGGTGGCGACGGCGCTCGCCATGACGTACAACGGCGCCGCTGGGACGACCGCGGACGCGATGCGCGCGACGCTCGAGCTCGACAGCATGAGCGTCGCGGACGTCAACGACTCGTACCGCAGCCTCATTCAGCTCCTGCGCCATCTCGATCCCCACGTGCAGTTTCAGATCGCGAACTCCATCTGGTACAAGCAGGGCTACGACGTCGAGCAGCCGTTCCTCGCCGTCAATCACGACTACTATGACGCGCAGGTCACCGCGCTCGATTTCGCATCTCCGACCGCACCGGCGACGATCAATGACTGGGTCAGCACGCAGACCCACGGCATCATCGACCGGATCATCGATCAGATTCCCGACTACATGCGGCTGTATCTGATCGACGCGATCTACTTCAAGGGCGACTGGACGACGCAGTTCGACAAAACGCGAACCGCGCCGGGGCCCTTCCGGCTGGAGAGCGGCGCGGTGGTCAACGTGCCGACGATGGCGCGAGGCATGACGGACCTCCGTACCGCGTTTCGGCCGTATGCGACGATCATCGACCTGCCGTACGGCGGCGCGGCGTTCTCGATGACGATCGTGGTGCCGCGCGACACGACGAGCGTGACTCAACTCGTGAACGCGTTGACACTCGATCAGTGGAACGGCTGGATCGCGAGCTTGAACACCGAGGAGAACGAGCTTTTCATGCCGAAGTTCAAGCTGACGAACGATCTCGGTCTGATTCCCGCGTTGTCCGGTTTGGGAATGGGGATCGCATTCTCCGACCGTGCCGATTTTACCAGGATTCACACGCCGTCCGAGCTGGCGATCGACGAGGTCAGGCACAAGAGCTACGTCGACGTTAATGAAGAAGGCACGGTTGCGGCTGCGGTCACGGAGGTGGGCATCGGCATCACGAGCGTGGGGTCGGGCCCCGTCGTGGTCGACCGGCCGTTCCTGTTCGCACTGCGGGAGAATCTGTCCGGGACGATTCTGTTTATGGGGGTGATGCGGCAGCCACCGGCGAATTGAAGCAAGTGGCCAGGGCCGGAATCGAACCGGCGACACGCGGATTTTCAGTTCTTCCCGCCGTGTTCTTCATCCGGGAGCATCAGCCAACATCAGACAGTAAGCGTTACTACATCACCACTTCGGCCGCCGCACTCGGCGGCAGTCTTGCTGGTGCTCGGTGGCATTGTCTGGTGGTC
>QHUB01000095.1 GCA_003221035.1 Gemmatimonadota bacterium | reverse complement strand
GTAACTCCCGATCAACCGTTCGAGATGCGCGGTGCGGGTCGAGTCGTGGAGACGAACTCCGGCGCGCCGCAGCAGCAGGTCGGCGTAGTACAGCGTCAGCCCTTCGCTGAACCACAGGCCCCGAATCGGCGGCTGCGTGCGATAGCTGAGGTTCTGGGACTCGACCGGCCGGATTGCAAGCAGGTTCCAGGTGTGGAAGAACTCATGTGCGGTTTCCGGCAGGACCGCATTCGGGTCCTTCGCCAAATCCGCGCTCGGCGCGCCCATCGTGACCGAGTTGTGATGCTCGAGCCCGCCACTGTAAGCGCCGTCCTGGAGCAGGAACGTGTACTCGCGGTACGGAGCGCTACCGAACAGTGCGAAGGTTTGGTGCACGACGCGCTGAATTCCCGAGACGAACGCCGCGGTGTCGAACGGCGTCGCGGTGGGGAGCGGCCAATAGACCACGCGGTGCGTCGTCGCTCCTTCGACAAAGCGCCACTGGCGCAGATGTCCGACGAGGATCGGGGCGTCGACGAGCGTCGCCGCGTCCTGGGCGGCGTAGCCCCACACGCGCTGCCCCGCTCGCAGAATGCCCTGATCGCTGGGGCGCACCGCATCGCTCAGGCCGGTCGCCACCATCCAGCTGGGAGGGAGCTCGAGCGTTACGGCGACCGGCTCCTGCTCGCTACCCAGCAGAAACATGAATGCGTGCGGCCCACCGATGAGCCCGCCCGCAGGAGTAAGGAACGGACGCCATGACGCGCGCAAACCAGGCTCGGCGGGAGGCAAGGTGAGACGGTAATGGACCGTGACAGCGCCGCGCGGCGCTTCGAACCGCCACACGGCGCTATCGACCCGCGTCACGGTGCCGCCATCGACATCCACATCGCGCACGTAGCGGAAGTAGCGGTCGTCGTATTCGGGATGCGCTGCCATGGCCAGGCGGAACGTGTCCGCCGTGGTCCGAAATCTCATGACGACCGTCCAACCGGAGAGGTCGGTACTGTCGACGCGAAGGGTGTATTGGATTTGGGCTTTGAGCGCCGGATGGTGAGGCGCCGCTGTGGCGATGAGGAGAGCGATGAGTGAGTTCATGTCGGTTGGATGGCAGTGATCGCGGGTTCGTTTGAACCGTGGTAGGGGGCGCAGGGGATATAAGTAGGGGCGCAGCATGCTGCGCCCCTACTCATATCCCCTGCGCCCCTACTCATATCCCCTGCGCCCCTACTCATATCCCCTGACTATTTTCATCTGTCCATGCCTTCACTCGCCTGGGTCCCTACAGACCCCTACCTCGACCGCAGCCGCCTGCGCCGGTTCGCCGAAGCGCACGGACATCGCGACTTCGCATCCCTGCACCGCTGGTCCGTCGAGGATCTCGATGGTTTTTGGCGGGCGGTCGACCGCGATCTGCAGCTGGTGTGGCGCAAACCCTACGAGCGCGTCTTCGATTCCGCCCGCGGCATTCCGTGGACCACGTGGTGGCTCGGCGGTCGCATGAATTTCGTGGAGTCGGTCCTGCGCCACGATCCAGCGCGCACCGCCATCATCTTCGAAGGCGAAGAAGGGATCACGCAGCGCCTCACATACGGCGAGCTCGGCACAGCGGTGCGGCGCTGCGCCGCCGGCCTGCGCGCCCTCGGCGTCAAACCCGGCGACCGTGTCGGGATCTTCCTGCCGCTCACCCCCGAATGCGCCATCGCCACGCTCGCCGTGGCGGCGATCGGCGCGATCTACACGCCGATCTTCTCGGGCTACGCGAGCGACGCGATCGCGGGCCGGCTCCGCGACTGCGATGCCAGCGTCTTGATCACCGCCGACGGCTTCCGGCGCCGTGGGCAGGTCATGCCAATGAAGGAGACGGCGGATGCGGCGGTGGATGCCGCGCCGAGCGTGCGGACGGTGATCGTGGTGCCGCGACTCGGTCGTGACATCCGGCTGCGCGATCGCGAAGTCACATGGGACTTCGTCATGGCGCAAGGCGCGGACGAGCCGTTCGCCGATACCTCGCCCGAAGATCCATACATGCTGATCTACACGTCCGGCACGACCGGGCGGCCCAAGGGCGCGGTGCACGTGCACGGCGGATTCCCCGTCAAGGCCGCGCAGGACCTGGCACACGTGTTCGATCTGCAATCCGGCGATCTCCTGTGGTGGTTCACCGACATCGGCTGGATGATGGGGCCGTGGCTGATCGCCGGCGGGCTCATCAACGGCGCGACGATCCTCTTGTACGACGGCGCGCCCGACTTTCCCGATGCGGGTCGAGTCTGGTCGATCGTCGAGCGCCACCGCGTTACGCATCTCGGCATCTCACCGACGGCCATCCGCGGACTCATGCGCTCGGGCGACGAGCCAGCGCGCCGCCACGATCGTTCCTCGCTTTTCGTGCTCGGCTCGACCGGCGAGCCATGGAATCCCGAGCCGTGGTGGTGGTACTACGGCGTCGTCGGCGACAAACGCGCGCCCCTGATCAACTACTCGGGCGGCACGGAGTGCTCGGGCGGCATACTGGGCTGCACCACATGGACGCCCATCGAGCCGACGGCGTTTGCGGGCCCGGTGCCGGGGATTGCGGCGGATGTGGCCGACGCGCAGGGACACTCTGTGCGCGGGGCGCTCGGGGAGCTCGTGATCCGCAAGCCGTGGCCGGGGATGACGCGCGGGTTCTGGCGCGACCCCGAGAAATACCTGGCGACGTACTGGAAGCGCTTTCCGGACACCTGGGTCCATGGCGACTGGGCGCGCATCGACGGCGACGGATTCTGGTACATCGAAGGCCGGAGCGACGACACGCTGAAGGTCGCCGGCAAACGCGTCGGCCCGGCCGAGGTCGAGTCGGCCGCGACGGCGCACGCGGCGGTGCTCGAGGCCGCGGCGATCGGCGTGCCGCACGAGATCAAGGGTGAAGCAATCGTCGTTTTCGCGGTGCTGCGCAGTGGCTATGCCGGAACGGCGCAGCTCGCGCGCGAGATCAGCGAGGGTGTTGCCGAGCGGTTGGGGCGGCCGCTGAGGCCTGAGGCGGTGCGGTTTGTCACTGACCTGCCCAAGACCCGAAATGCGAAAGTCCTGCGGCGCGTCATTCGCGGGGCCTATCTCGGTCTTGTCGATCTGGGTGACCTTTCGTCCCTCGAGAATCCGGCAGCCGTGAACGCCATTCAACTCTTGCGGAGGGATGCTTGACGACACGACGCCCAGGGATACTTTCGCCCCTTCGGGGATCCACGTTACTCGAGGACATCGAGGGGGCGATGGCGGACGCCACGCGCAACAATCAAAAGCGGATCATCGACAACCAGAACAAGATCATCCGGAGCCTGCAGGCGGTGATCCAGAACCAACGGAAGATCCTGGCGAATCAGTCCAGGATTCTTCGCAAGGTCAAGTGAAGAATTTCATCGCCCGGCTGAACGGCCCCTGGCACAAGACGGGGATGCGGGTCTTTATGGGCATCGTGCTCGCCCATTGGGCGGAGCATCTCGTCCAGGCGTACCAGGTCTACGTCCTCGACTGGCCGATGCATCAAGCGCGCGGTGTGCTCGGCCAGGCGTTCCCGTGGCTGGTCCACTCCGAAGTGCTGCACTACGGCTACGCCCTGATCATGCTGGCGGGGATCTGGGCCTTCCTGCCCGGCTTTGTCGGACGCGCCCGCACGTGGTGGATCGCCGCGCTCGTCATTCAGTTCTGGCATCACATCGAGCATGCGCTGCTCCAGGGGCAGGTCATCGCCGGCCATACGCTGTTCGGCGCCGCGCAGCCGACCAGCATCATCCAGCTATTCGTTCCGCGCCTCGAGCTGCATCTCATCTACAACACGATCGTGTTCGTTCCGATGATGATCGGCATGTACTACCATCTGTTTCCCACGGGGCGCGAAGCCGTCCACGCCCGGTGCACCTGCGCGTTGCGGCTCCAACCGACGGCGACCTGACGCAGGGAAATTCCTGCTTGCGGTCTCGGGTACCGCTAGGTAACATCGCGTCACACCCAACCAAACAGCCGTCTCATGAAACGATTCTTCATCGCGTTGTTGTCACTCACCCTCGTGAGCGCGCCGGCGTTCGCCCAGCAGCGGACCATCACGGGCAAGGTGACCAGTGAGCAGGGGTCACCGCTGAGCAGCGTTAGTGTCGCGGTCAAGGGCACATCGCTCAGCACCACCACAAACAGTCAGGGCAATTACTCGATCGCGGCGGAAACGGGCCAGGTGCTCCAATTCCGGCTGATCGGGACCGCGCTGCTCGAGCGCACGATCGGCGCCGAGGACGTGATCAATGTCCAGCTCCGGCGCGTCGCGATGGATCTCGACGCCGTGGTCGTCACCGCCCTCGGCGAGACGGCGTCGCGGCGCTCCATCGGGACCGCGCAGCAGAGCGTCCGGGGCAGCGAGATCGAACAGACACAGCGCGAGAATCTCTTCAACGCGCTGCCGGGACGCGTTGCCGGCGTCGACGTCACCAGCACATCGGGCGTGCCGGGCGCGTCGACATCGATCGTCATCCGTGGCGTGAGCTCGATCAGCAGCAGTAATCAGCCGCTCATCATCGTCGATGGGCTGCCCATGGACAATCGCACCGTCAACACCGGCCTGCTCGCGTCGGACAAGAGCGCCACGACCGCGTTCAGCAACCGCGGCGTGGACTTCAGCAATCGCGCGTCCGACATGAATTCCGACGACATCGAAACGCTCACCGTGCTCAAAGGCCCGGAGGCCGCGGCGTTGTACGGAATCGATGCGGCGAACGGCGCGATCGTCATCACAACGAAGCGCGGGCACGCGGGCGGGGGCTGGCAGCTTCGCGTGGGGACGCGAATCGAAAAGACGGGCGTCAAGCCGGAGCTGCAGCGGGCCTACGGTCCGACGACGGCGGTCGACGGCACGACGCTCAACTTTCTGTACTTCGGCGCGCCCTACGCTCCGGGCACGCAGTTCTATAACAACGTGAGCGGATTTCTCCAGACCGGAGTCAGCCAGAATTACGACCTCTCGTTCAGCGGCGGCGCGGCGGACAACACGATCAACTACCGGCTGGGCACCGCGCTCGACAAACAGGTGGGCGTCGTTCCGAATTCGGGCTACAATCGCACGAACGTCACGGGCGCGTCCCAGGCGCGGATCAATTCGTGGTTGACCACCGATCTGTCGATGACCTACACCTACACGGCCAACGATCAGGTCTACAAAGGCGACGCAGGCCCGCTGATGGGCCTGATGGTGTGGCCCCAAGACGATGACGCGAAGAACTATCTGACTCCCGCCGGGACCCGCCGCCGCCTGACGGCGCTGTCGGCCGCGGCGGAGAACGACAATCCCTACTATAACGTCGAAAAGAATCCGATCACGGCCAGAACCAACCGTCTCCTGGCCAACGTCGGCTTCGTGGTTTCGCCGTTTTCCTGGGGCAACATCAAGACCAACCTCGGCTCCGACAGCTATACCAATCAGAACCAGCTGGTACGCGACCCCGGCAGCGCGATCGGCTACACGTTCAATGGCCTGCTCGATCAGGCCGATGTGATTACCCGCAATCTGAGCGCGCTGACCATTCTCAACGTCTATAACCGGCCCGTCACCCAGAGTCTCTCGATCAGCGGTCTCGTGGGCAACCAGGTCACGGCCTTGAAGACAACCACGGATGCCGCGACGGGCATCAACTGGCTGGATCCAAACTTCATTTCGATGAACAACACGTCGACGCGCTCGACGCTGAACACAATCGAGCAGCGCCGCGTGGTGAGCTTCTTTGGTCAGGCGGTCTTCGACTACAAGAACTTCTGGTACCTCACGCTGACGGGCCGGAACGACTGGACCTCGACCATCCCGCACCCGCGGAACTCGTTCTTCTATCCGTCCATCTCGTCCAGTTTCGTCTTCTCGGACGCGTTCCCGAGCGTCCGCCGTTTCGTCACCGGAAAGCTTCGGCTCGGTTTTGCCGCCGTCGGCAAGGACGCGCGGCCCTACGCCTACCGGCCGGCGCTCCAGTACAAGACGACGGCGTTCGGCGGCTACGGCTACGACTTCTGGGGACCGAACCTCGCGCTGAGGCCCGAGTTCAAGAAATCCGTCGAAGGCGGGATGGAGCTGTCATTCTTCGACAACCGGCTGGGCCTCGATGCCACGGCCTACCGCGCCGTCACCAAGGACCAGATCGTCAACGATATCCGCGGCAGCTACGGCACGGGCTTCATTCTGTTCAACCTGAACGGCGCCGAGACGCGCAGCCGCGGGCTCGAGTTGACGGTGCGCGGCACGCCGATCACGAAGCCCACGTTCTCCTGGGATGTCACGATGAACTGGACGAGCGCCGGGAGCATCGTGACGTCGCTGCCCCACGACCTGCCGGAATCGTACGTGTCGGATACGTGGCTCTACGGCAACGTGCGGAACGGGACGATGCCGGGGCTCTCGACGCTGTCGCTGACGGGTTTCTACTACCTCCGGAACAATCAGGGCAAGCTGTTGATCGATCCGGCAACGGGCCTCCCGATTCGCTCCACCACATTCATCGACGCCGGTTACGACCGTCAGCCCGATTTCACCATCGGGCTCGGCAACACGTTCCGGTACAAGCGATTCACGCTCGACTTCCTGCTCGACATTCGGAAGGGCGGCGACGTCTTCAACGCGACCCAGCACTACCTCACGACGCACGGCCTCAGCATGGAGACGCTGGACCGCGACCAGCCGCGCGTGCTCGACGGCGTGCTGCGCGACGGAAGAGAAAACAGCGCAAATCCGACGCCGAACAATATCGTGATCGTGCCGAGCGTTCAGACGGCCTACTACACGAACATGAGTGAAGAGCTGTACATCGAGAAGGACATCAATTGGCTCCGGCTCCGGGATCTCACGGTGCGCTACGAGCTCCCCGGCCGCCTGGTCGGCGCCCGGAATGCGAGCGTGTATCTCACGGGCACCGACCTGTTCCTGATCACCAACTATTCCGGCTTCGACCCGATCGTGAACGGCAATACCGCCGCCGTTGGTGGATCGGGGGCGGTGGGCATGGATTTCGGGAACTTCCCGATGCCGCGCGCCGTGAATTTCGGCGTCAGCGTGGGGTTTTGACGATGAAACAGACCTGGACCGCGGTCTTGATCGCCGGCCTCGTTTCCGTGAGCGCGTGCGAAAGCTTCCTCGACGTAAACACCAATCCAAACGGACCGCAGTCGGTGTCGGCGAATCTGTATCTGCCGCCGATGCTGCATTGGATGGTGACGTCGCCGCAGTTCGACGGCCGCTTCGTCGGGCATTACGCGCAGGAGTGGTACTCGACGTCGACCGCCACGTCACCGGCGAGCACGTGGGGCAAGATGGGTTACGACCCCGGCAGCGATAACGGCGCGCAGCAGTGGCGCGACGTCTACTGGTCGCTGGGCCAGAACCTGATCGACATGAACACCAAGGCCGAGGCCGAGCAGCGCTGGGATCTGCTCGGCGTGGGCATGATTCTGAAGGCGTGGGGATGGCAGGTCCTGACCGATCTTCACGGGGAGATCATCGTCAAGGAAGCCATCGATCAGACGCGGACGAGATTCGACTACGACTCCCAGCAGTACAGCTATCAAGAGGTCGAGCGCCTGCTCGACAGCGCGATCGTCCTGCTCCAGCGGACCGACGGTGCCGTCGACGCGTCGTACCTGGGGGTGGGCGACAAAATCTACAACGGCAACCGGACGAAGTGGCTCAAGCTGGCCTCCGGAATGCTGGCGCTGACCCTCAATCATTATTCCAACAAGGCGAGTTACGATCCCGCCCGGGTAATCCGCCTGGTCGACTCGTCGTTCACGAGCAATGCCGATGATCCGCTGCTCGCCTATCCGTGTACATCGACGGATTTCGCCGACTGCAACTTCTGGGGGATCAGCAGAAACAACATCACGCTCTACCGGCAAACGCAATTCATCGTGGGTTTGATGAACGGCACGCAGTTCGGAGGAACGGTCGATCCGCGGATGAGTCGGATGCTGGCGATCGATTCGGCGAACACGACCTACCGCGGCCTCGACGTGAACGCGTCCGGGTTCGGCGCACTGACCGCGCCCCAGCGGCCGAGGAATTTCTTCGGCTACGTCGCGCAGCCCAGCCCGAGCTCGCCGTCCCGGTACATCTTCGCCGACCGCTCGAAGCTGCCCGTGATGACGTACGCAGAGCTGCAGTTCATCAAGGCCGAAGCGGCGCTGAAATCGGGAAATGCCGCGCTGGCCCGCACCGCGTACCTCGAGGGCATTTCGTCGCACATCGATTTCGTGAACGCCCGCAATCTCGACGCCGGCCAGACGCCGTCGCAGATCACGGCCGCCGAGAAAGCGACGTTCCTGGCCGATACCAACATCGTGCCCGCCACCGTGACGCTGTCGCACATCATGTCGCAGAAGTTCATCGCGCTGTGGGGCTGGGGACACAACGAGCTGTGGATGGATATGCGTCGGTATCACTACACCGATCCGGATGGTGGCGTCCAGGTATTTCGTGGGTTCACGCCACCGACCGCACTGTATGCCGACAACGTTGGGAAGCTCGTGCAGCGCATCCGTCCACGGTACAATTCGGAGTACGTCTGGAACCGTGACGCACTCGACGCCATCGGCGGGCTCGCCACCGACTATCACACCACAGCTTTATGGATTACCGAGAAATGACCAAATACCTGATACTGGCCGCGACCCTCCTGCTCGCGGCGTGCGGGGAGAATCCGGTGCAGGTGCTGCCGACAGACTCACTCGAGGCATCGCGCATCAAGTTCTTCAACTTTGGCGTGAACGCGCCCGGGGTGAACTTTTACGCCGGCAACGTGAAGATGACCGCTATTCTGTCCGCAACCGGCAGTGAGGCGACGACCGGTGTGACGTACGGCAGCGTGGGCAATGGCGGCGCGTACTCGCAAATCGCGCCGGGCAACTATACGCTGACCGGGAAAATCGCGGCGACCACGGACAAGGATCTGGCGATTGCGTCGATTCCCACGGCGATCGCGGACGGCAAGTTGTACTCGCTGTATCTCAGCGGTTTTTACAATACGACGACCAAGAGTAGTGACGGATTCGTGGTCGAAGATGCGTATTCGCCGCAGATCGATTACAGCGCGGCGCAGGTGCGACTGGTTCACGCCATCGCGAACGCCAACGCGCTCACCCTGTACCGCCGGCCGTCCGCCGACACCACGGCCGCCTGGGTAGTCATCGGGGGACCCGTGTCCTACAAAGGAGCTGGAACGTTCACGGACGTGCCGATGGGAGTCTACGATCTCGCCGCCCGCTATACGGACTCGACGACAAGCAAGATCGTTCGAACAGGTGTGACCCTCAGCGGAGGGCGGGTCTACACGATTGGCGCGCGCGGGGACATCACCATCACGTCTACGACGGCCACGAACCGGCCGTTTTTGGACAACACGACGAACCGCTAGAGCAGGCGTCGACCGGGGGTCCGTAAGCTCAAGTAAACACGGGAGCTTACGCCGTCCTTGCGCGCCCGGCCCGAAAGTGGATCTTGGTCTGTCCTTTCAGGCCATAATTCGTGACCCTTTGGGAAAAATTCGGCAGCCGCTGGCTGCGCGCGCTGCACCTCACCACCCTGAGCGGCAAGTTCGTGCTGTTTGGGGTGTTAGCCACATTGTTCAGCACGCTGACAATGGCGGTGCTGCTTCCCGCCGGAAAGCCGCCGGCGGCCGGCGACAACGTCGACCTCGAGCTGCGTGGCGCGAGCTCCGATGTGGCACGCGAGCTGGGCGTCTGGATCGACCAGCGGGTCTTCGACCTGCGCCTGCGCGCCAGCCCCATCGTCGTATCCGATAACCTGGCCCGCGTCGCAGGGCGTTCCGGCGCGCAAGCCGTCGGTCGGCTCCGCGATTACCTCACCTCGATCCGCCAGAATCTTCCGGCGGACGAGGGCCTCGCGATCGTCGGTCTCGACGGCCAAGTCGTGACGAACAGCGGCAGCCGGACCGGCTTCCGGCTATCACAGGATCAGCTGAACAATCTGCGCACGCGCGACGCACTCGTCGGGGACGCGGCCTGGGATGCCACGGTCGGCAAAGCGGTGGTCGTGGTGACCGTGCCGATCCGCAAGGATGACGGCCAGCTGCTGGGTGCGCTCTCGGGCAAGATCAATCTCAGCAGCCTGAGCGACATGCTCCAGGACCACGCCGGCGGCGGCCGCGACGTAGCGGTTATCACTGAGCAGGGCCGCCTGGTAACCAGCGCTTCGGGCACGTCCGCAGACCTGATGAAGACCACGCTGCCGGCGGCCACCCTCCGCGACCTCGTCGAGCACGAAGGGCAGCCGGTCGTGCATTCACGACCGCAGGGTGATGAGGTCGTCGCCGTGTTGCGGCGGGTTCCGCAGCTGCGGTGGGCCGCCGTGGCGGAGGCGCCGCGCAACCCGGCCGCGGCAGGAGGCGATGGGCGAGGGCTGCGCACCACCCTGATCGTGTTTGTACTGCTGGTGGTCGTCGCGCTCCTGGCCGTCCTGGTCGCCACGCTCGTCACCCGGCCGCTGGTGCGACTGTCGGAGGCCGCCGCACGCGCGACTGCCGGCGATCTCGCCGTGGAGCTTCCGCCCGGCGGGGGCGGCGAGCTTGGATACTTGACGCGAGCGTTCAACACGCTGGTGGCACGACTGCGAGAGCGCGAGGGGCAGAGCGAGTTGGAGCGGCTCTCCCTCACCGACGCCCTCACCGGTCTGTACAATCGCCGGCATCTGATGGGCACGCTCGCGAGCGAAGTGCAGCGCTCGCGGCGGCTGCGTCGCTCCTTCACGGTGCTTCTCGCGGACGTCGACAAATTCAAACAGTACAACGACACGCACGGGCACCTCGCGGGGGATGCCGCGCTCGTGAAGATCGCGGACGTGTTCCGCAGGACCACGCGCGCGGTGGACTGCGTCGCGCGCTACGGCGGCGAAGAATTCGTGGTAATGCTGCTCGAGTGCTCGC
>QHUB01000011.1 GCA_003221035.1 Gemmatimonadota bacterium | reverse complement strand
CCACGACCTCCTGGAGCACGTGGTCCAAGTCGTGGCGCGAAAAAATGGCCACGCCCGCCGCGAGCAGGCGCTCGAATCGCTCTCGGATGCGGGTCGCTTCGAGCTGTGGGGTCACCGCGTGATAATGCCTCATGCCGGCCACAGTGACAATTCACCAAAGGGTCCCCATTGTTAAGTGACGACACGCGCGCCGCCGTCACGCGCAACGACGCATTCCTCATCGCCCGAGGTGCTCATGTTGCGCTTCCAGACGTTGGCTGCGGTTCCCCTCGCCGCCTTACTCATCGCCTGTTCCGCCTCGCGCGCCCACGTCCCCATGGTCGGCGCGTCGAGCGATCTCTCCGCGCTGGCTGGCGACTGGGTGGGCGAATACAGCAGCTCCGAATCGGGGCGCAGCGGCAGCATCAGTTTCTCGCTGCGATCGGCGACCGACTCGGCCGTCGGCGATGTCGTGATGATCCCGACAGGGCTAGGGAGTCCGCTGAGTCCGTGGCAACCCGACAACACCGTCAATGCCGCCAACCCTAATCCGGGCACGCAGGCACCGCCATCCAAGGTGCTGACGATCCGCTTTGTGCGCGTCCAGAGCGGGCAGGTCAGCGGCACGCTCGACCCATATGCCGATCCGCAAACCGGCGCCCGGCTGATCACCACGTTTAAGGGGGAGCTCAAGGGCACCACGATCACCGGGACGTACACGACGCAGCTGGCCTCCGGTCAGACGCAGACTGGCCGGTGGACGGTCGAGCGCAAGCAGTGAGCTAGACGCGCGAGGTGGCGACCGCGCCGACGACGTCCGTCTGCGAGATGACGCCGACCAGCGCGCCCTCGAACTCGACGAACAAACGCTGCACGTTGAGGTACAGCATCTCCTGTGCGGCCTGCCGCACGTCGAGATCGGGTTCGATCGTTACCGGCCACGGCGCCATGAGCTCGAGGACCTTGGTGTCCCGGTCGACATCCGCGCGCTCGGCTTTCAGGACCTCCCGCGTCGAGAGCACGCCCACGGCCCGGCCAAAGCGGTCCACGACCGGCAGCGCCGAAACTTGCGCCTCGGCGAGATCGGTGATCGCATCCGCGAGCGTCGAGTCGGCGCTGATCGTCTTGAGACTGGTCTGCATCAGCTCGGCGACTTTCATGCGTCCTCCCTTTAGTGAGCCTTGAACATTCCCACGGCGCCTTTTGTGGCGTCGGCGAATGCGTGACTGACGAACGGATATGTCCCGGCCTCGACCAACCGCGTCTCGAAAATCGCGCCGCCGCCCACCGGCACCGTAACGGTCTGTACGCCCTCGAGCGGGTGCGCGAGTGAGCCGTCCTGATATACCCGGTCGAAGATCGCGCCGACGACGTGGAATGCCGAGAACCGGTTCGGTCCCGCGTTTACGACGTAGAGTCGCAGCGGCTCGCCCACTCGTACCAGGATCGGGTGATGCGCGTACTCGGCCTCGCGGCCGTTGAAGACCACGTAGTCCGGCGCCAAACCCAGGAGCTTGTCCCAGTCGATCGTCCGCGTCGAATCTGGAAGCACCTTGGTATAGAACTCGCTTTGCACGAAAACGAATTCCTTGGCGGGGCGACGGCCCTGACGGGGATCGACGATGATCGCGCCGTACATCCCGTTGGCGATGTGCAAAGCGACCGGCGCCGTCCCGCAGTGGTACATGAACGCGCCCGGGACCCGCGCCACGAAACGGTAATGCAGCGAGTCGTGCGGCATGAGATTCACATAGGCGCGACTCGGCGCGATTTCGGCCGCGTGGAAGTCGAGGCTGTGCGGCATCGGCGCTTCGTTGACCAGCGTGAAGTCCACCGTGTCGCCTTCCGTGACCCGAAGCACCGGACCAGGTATGCGACCATCGAACGTCCAACCGTCGTACGTCACGCCGTCGGCAATCGTGATCTTCGCGTGCCGGATGACGATTCTCAGGTGATGCAGGTGGCCGCTCGCGCGCGGCGGCGCAGCCGCTTCGATCGGTGCTGCCGCCGTCGCCGAGCCGATGGGCGCTTCTCCATGTGACACGTCGGCGGGAGCGTTGGTCGGCGGTACTGCCGGAGGCGGAGCCAGATGCTCAGGCCGCTCGCGGCAGCCGAGTGCGACCATGCCAGCGACGAGACCGACGACACCGAGAGCGCGACGACGCATGAGTGACTCCGTTATGGGTGGGGAGAGGTTAGCGGCTGCCTCCTCGCGGCTTCATGAACGCCGAGTGAGGGAGTCTTTAGACTCCCGGGCTACCGTAGGTGTGGCATCGGCAGGACGTTGCACGGGCTCGAGCCCGAGATGTTGCCGCGCCCGGTTCAGCGCGTCGTCGATGTTGCCGTGAATGTTTTCCTCGCCCAGCTCGTCGTACAGCCCCGCCCGCTCCAGCGCGACGACGGGTTGCGCGTGGACATCGGACAGAATCACCAGCATCCCTTCCCTGCGGCTGCGATGGATCAACTCCCGCAGCGCATGCAGTCCGGTCGAGTCGATCGCGGGCACGTGCCGCAGGCGGATGATCAGCACCCTGGGTTTTCCCGCGATGCGCCCCACCCGATCCTTGAACATTTCGGCCGCGCCAAAAAAGAATGGACCGGTGATCTCGTACACCTGCACGCCTTCGGGAATCTCTCGACGCCGCACCGCGTTGGGATCGTGTTCGAAGTCGTCGACGGGATCGGTAAACTCGTGCGTGAGCACGCTGATGTTCGTGACCTCCGCCATGCGACGCATAAAGAGGAAGGCGGCGAGCACCATGCCGACCTCGATAGCCACGGTGAGATCGACCAGCACCGTCAGGAGGAATGTGGTCACCAGCACCGCCACATCGCTCTTCGGCGCGCGGAACTCGGAGACGAAGGTTCGCCATTCGCTCATGTGAAACGCCACGACGACCAGGACGCCCGCCAGCGTGGCGAGCGGAATCAGGGCGGCCCAGCGGCCGAAGAACAGCGTGATCAGAAGCAGCGTGACGGCATGTGTCATGCCGGCGACGGGGGTGCGCCCGCCATTCTTGACGTTCGTCGCGGTCCGGGCGATCGCGCCCGTCGCCGGCATCCCCCCGAACAGCGGCGAGGCGACGTTCGCCACTCCCTGCGCCACGAGCTCCATGTTCGAGCGATGCCGTCCTCCGATCATGCCGTCCGCCACCACCGCCGAGAGCAGCGACTCGATCGAGGCGAGCAACGCAATCGTGAATGCCGGGCCGGCCAGAGCCCGAATGATCGGCAGCGACAGGTGCGGGATGCTGGGATGGGGCACGCCGGCGTGGATCGCGCCGAACCGGGCGCCGATCGTCTCGACCGGTAAGTGCAAAAGCTGCGCGAGCAGCGTCGTGACGATCAACGCCACAAACGGGCCCGGGATCCGTGTCGAGACCCTGGGCCAGACGACGATGATGGCGAGCGTCGCAACCGCCACTGCCAGCGCCCAGGGATTGACGGTGTCGAACGCGCGGACGTACGCATCCCATTTCGGCACGAACGCCGACGGTACCGCTGCCATGTCCAGACCGAGCAGGTCCCGGATCTGGCTCGAGAAGATGATGAGCGCGATGCCGCTGGTGAACCCGATGGTGACCGGATATGGAATGAACTTGATCGCGGCGCCGAGCCGGAACACGCCGAACGCGATCACAATGAAGCCGGCCATCAGAGTGGCGACGACCAATCCGTCCACGCCGTACTGCTGCACGATGCCCGACACGATCACGACAAAGGCGCCCGTCGGTCCGCCGATCTGGACGCGTGAGCCACCGAGGAGCGAGACGAGAAAACCGGCGACGATGGCGGTGTAGAGCCCGCGTTCGGGCGGAAGGCCGCTCGCGATCGCGAATGCAATCGCCAGAGGCAACGCGACGATGCCGACGATGACGCCGGCGATCAGGTCCCGGGTGAATTGGTCCCGACTGTAACCCTGGATGGTCGTGAAAAACTTTGGAATGAGCACGGCGCGCTGAAAATACTAGATTCGGGCATGCTGACCACCCTCCTGCTCGCGCTCGTCTTCACACTTCAGCAACCGCTGCCGTCGGACTCCACCGTTCGCGCGCTGCTGGCCAGCCGCGTCCGGACATTTCCCGATTCTGGCAAGCACGGGACTGGCATCGTCATCGGGCTGCTGGACGCCACGGGTCGCCGCCGCATCATCGCGCTCGGCGTGGATTCCAATGCCGTTTTCGAGATCGGCTCGATCACCAAGACGTTTACGGCAACGATCCTTGCCGATATGGTCGCCCGCGGCGAGGTCCGGCTCGACGATCCCGTCGCGAAGTACCTGCCGGACTCCGCGCACGTGCCTTCGCGCAACGGCAAGCAGATCACATTGGTCGATCTCGCGATCCAGTCGTCGGGATTGCCGCGGCTGCCGTCGAACCTGGCGCCACGCGATCCGGGCAACCCGTACGCCGACTACAGCGTCCAGCAGCTCTACGCGTTCCTCGCGGGCTATCAGTTGACGCGCGACATCGGCGCCACCTACGAGTATTCGAACCTGGGGATGGGACTGCTGGGGCTCGCGCTCGCGCGCAAGGCGGGAACGAGCTACGAGGCTCTGGTCACGCGCCGCATTCTCACGCCGCTCGGTATGCGGGAGACGGCGATCACGCTCACCCCGGCGATGCGTGCGCACCTTGCGCCGGGCCATGACGCCGACGGCAATGTCGTGCCCAATTGGGACATGCCGACACTCGCGGCCGCGGGCGCCCTGCGGTCCACCACGCGCGACATGCTCACCTATGTCGCCGCGAACCTCGACACGACATCCGGTCTCGGCCGCGCGATGCAGACCGCCCATACGCCGCGGCACGAAGCCGGCAGTCCGAACATGCGGATCGGACTCGCCTGGCACATCCTGTCACGGCCGGCGGGGAATCTCGTGTGGCACAATGGTGGGACGGGCGGCTACCGGACCTTCAGCGGCTTCGACCCGGCGCGCCGGATCGGCGTGGTCGTGCTTTCGAACCTGAATGCCGGCGTGGACGACATCGGCTTTCACCTGCTCGATGAAACGTTCCCGCTCGAGCAACCGGCAGCGCAACGGGTCGAGGTCACGGTGGACTCGATGGTGCTGGCTCGCTATGTCGGCGAGTACGAGCTCGCGCCCGCATTCCACATCGCCGTGACGCGAGAAGGAATGAGCCTGTTCGTGCAGGCGACGGCGCAGCCGCGCTTTCGCATCTACGCCGAGTCCGATTCGACCTTCTTCCTGAAGGTCGTAGATGCGCAGGTGACGTTCAGGCCGGATGCGCTGGTGCTACATCAGAACGGCCAGAGTATCCCCGGTCGCAAGCTCCGGTGATGCCGTCAGCCTAGGGCGCCACCCGCAGCTGCACCCGCCGGTTCTTCGCGCGCCCTTCGGGCGTATCGTTGCTCGCGACCGGTTGATCGGGTCCGAGTCCCACCGTCGTGATGCGCGTCGCCGGAATGCCTTTGGAGACAAAGTAGGCGCGCACGACATCGGCGCGTGCCTTGGACAGCCGGATGTTCGCCTCGCGATTGCCGGCGTTGTCGGTGTGTCCCTCGATCACAAAGCGCTCAGTGCGGGCTCTGATTGCCGTGACGGCGCGATCGAGTGGAGCCTGCGAGCTCAGGGTCAGCTTCGCGCTGCCGGTCACGAAGGTCACGCCCTCGAGCACGACGGGCGCCGACGCCGGGCAACCATTCGCATCCACCGCGGTGCCGGCTGGCGTGTTGGCGCAGCGATCGGCGACATCAGCCACTCCGTCACCGTCGAGATCCACGGGGCAGCCTGTCGCCGGATCCACGGACGTACCGGCGGGCGTATTGGGACACTTGTCGATCGGGTCCGCGACGCCGTCGTGGTCCTGATCCAGCGGGCAGCCGGTCGTCGGATCCACGGCCGTGCCGGCGGGCGTGTTCACACATTTGTCGGAAATGTCAGGGACGCCGTCCCGGTCGGTATCCAGCGGGCAACCCGTCGCGTCGACCTTCACGCCCGACGGTGTGCCGGCGCAGCGATCCTGCGGGTCCACGACTCCGTCGCCGTCCGAATCCGTGCAGCCGATCGCATCCACGACTCGACCGGCCGGAGTCCCCGGACAGCGATCGCCCTGATCTGCCACGCCGTCTGCGTCCGCATCGGGACAGCCGGTCGCTTCAACCTTGGCATCCTTGGGTGTGCTGGGACACTTGTCGGCGCTGTCGATCACGCCGTCCTTGTCTTTATCTCCCGGCCCGCCGCGAAGCATGAGGCTGACGCCAACCTGCGCGGCGTAATTGAACGTGGGATCCGCAACCCCGGACAGCTGATCGAACATGTAATCCGCCAGCACTTCTCCGCGCACCGAGAGCCGCTTGCCGAGATTCAGGCGCACGCCGGTCAGGCCCCCGACGCCGTTCTCCGACCCGCTGAAGCCGTTGCTGTAGCTGTTGTATGACCATCCCCCGCCAAACAGAAACGCCATCCGCTTCCCGAAGGGGAAGTTGCCGAGCAGCCGCACATGGAATGGCTTGTGATCGACATCGATCGAACTGGCTTTGGTGGCGACCAGCGCGCCATCGCTTTCAAGGACGACCTTGGGCGATAGAAAGAACCCCAGCCGCCCGCCGAATCCGGCGGCATCGTCCAGGCCCATGGCATTGTCGTAGACGCCGTATCGGCCGAACGCGCCAAGCTCGATGGTGCCGCGATGTTGGGCGGACATAGGGAAGGCTGCAAGGCTCAGGCCAGCCAGGATCACCAGAGAGCGGACGGAGTGAGGAGTAGTCATGGGATTGACGATGCGCCTTCTCGCCGCCCCGTCGGAATGCCCCCTTAGTCTTATCCCGCATCCCCGTGGGACTGCCCAGTTTTCGGTCCATGCGAGGACTCACAGGGGTCACCATTGCCCTGCTCGCCTGCGGCGCTCCGGCGCTGCAGGCGCAGGACTATAGCTGGCCACGGGAAATTCCCATTTCTGGCGGTGCAACCGGCACCATCGTGCTGTATCAGCCGCAGGCCGAAAAGCTCGAGGGCAATGACTTGACGGCCCGCGGCGCGATTGCGTTGAAGGTCGCCGGTCGCCCGGATCCGATCTTTGGCGCCATGTGGATGAGCGCCAAGGTCGATGTCGATCGCGACTCGGGGATGGCGTGGTTGCACGATGTCAGGATCACGCGCGTGCGCTGGCCCGACGCCACAGCGGAGCAGCAGACCCGCTTCACGCAGTATGTCGAGGCCGACTTCCCGAAGGCCGGATTTCGCATCACGCTCGCGCGGCTCCAGGCCAGCCTGGCGTCTGCGGAATCGGAGCTCAGCCACACCGAAGGCTTGAAGAACGACGCCCCGAAGGTCGTTTTCTCGGAGCAGCTCGCCGTGCTGCTCTTGTACGATGGAGAGCCACGCCTGCAGGCCATCCCGAACACCGGTCTCGCGCTCATCGTGAACACGCCGTTTGGCGTCGTGAAGGATACCGCGACCGCTACCTACTGGCTCGGCGCTGGCGAGGCGATGTGGTACTCAGCGACCGATCCGAAGGGGCCATGGAAACCGGGAGCCACCCCGCCGGCGGCCATTTTGAAATTGACCGGCGCCGACAGCGCCCTCGCGAATGCGGAGGCTGGGACGACGCGCCCGGACACGTTGTTCGCAGCGGAACCGACACCGTCGGTGGCGGCACCGTCGGCGGCCGCCTCCCCGACTCCACCGACCACTGTCGCCGCAACGACCGACAGCGGTTCGGCACGAAGAGACAGCGCAGCCGCTCGGCCAGATTCCAGCGCCGCGCGACGGGATTCGAGCGCGCTGAAGGATTCGACCGCGGCTCGGACCGATACTGCCGCAACGCGGCCCGACACCACTCATCCGCGCACCGATACCGCAGCGGTCAAACCCGACACGCTGTTTGCGGCACCGCTCGCGATCGTGACCGCCACGGAACCGACCGAGCTGGTCGCTACCGACGGTCCACCGCGCTGGAAGACGACGGCGGGCGGAAAGTTGCTGTACGTCGAAAACACCGAAACGCCCTGGATCCGGGAGACCGAGGGGACGGACAACTACCTGCTCATTTCCGGCCGCTGGTTCAAGAGTGCATCGCTGCAGGGACCGTGGACATTCGCGCGGCCCGACTCGCTGCCCAAATCATTCCAGGATATCCCGGCGGATTCACCGATCGGCGGCGTGCGCGGCTCGATTGCGCTCACGGTCGAAGCGCAGGACGCGGTCCTCGATCTGCAGATCCCGCAGACCACGGCTGTGCAGCGGAACCAGGCGAAATTCACCGCAAAGTATGACGGCCAGCCGAAGTTCCTCGACATTCCCGGTATTTCGGTCGCGTACGCCACCAACACGGGATCGGCGGTCTTGCGCACGGCGGGTCCGTACGGCACGTACGTGTACTGGGCGTGCGACAACGCTGTGTGGTTCAAGTCCGCGAGCGCGTCGGGACCGTGGTTCGTGGCCGACAGCATTCCCAAGGATCTGTTCGCCAAGATTCCGCCGAGCGTCCCGGTCTACAACGTGACCTACGTGCAGATATACGCCTCGACTCCGGAGGTCGTGTACGTCGGTTACACGCCGGGGTACACCGGCTCGTATCCTTATTATGGCGTGCCGGTGTATGGCACCGGCTACGCCTATCCGCCGTACTCCGGCACCGTCTACTATCCGTATCCCGTGACGTACGGCGTCGCCGTGAGCTACAACCCGTACACCGGTTGGGGCGCGGGAACGACATTTGCCACCACATTTTTTGCGTTCGGTGTGGGGATGGCCATCGGCAATAGCGCCCGCTACTACCCGGTCGGTGGATATCACGGCTGCTTCAATTGCACGGTCAACCGTCCCGCCGGTGGACGGGGCGGAGCCGGGAATCGCGCCAACATCGGCAACACGGCCGGCGGCGGGAACCGGCAACGGCCGTCCAGCCGACCGAAGGCCTCACAGCGGCCCTCCAACTCCAACGTCTACAACCGACCGCAAAACAAGACGCGCAACGCCGATCGCGTGAGCCGCGACCGGGCGGCTACGCAAGTAGGCGGCGCAAACCGCCGTGCTGGCGGCTCGAACAACGTGTTCGCCGACCGCAACGGCAACGTCCATCGCCGCAGCGGTAACGGCTGGGAATCACGCCAGGGCAACAACTGGTCGCGCGACCGCGGCGGCAGCAACTACGGTAACCGGGGTGGAGGAGATCGTGAGTACGGGGCGCGGCAGCGTAGCTCGTCGCGCGGTGGTGGCGGCGGCAGCCGCGGCGGCGGAGGCGGCGGCGGGCGCCGGCGCTAGCCAGTGAGCTACCTCGCACTCCTGGGCGACGGCATTCTCGCGAACCGTGCCCACACGGGCCGGGAGCCGGACTCGGCGACACTCCTCGGAGAGTTGCTGCCCGGCTGGACGGTTTCTCTGCTCGCCGCGGAAGGCGTAACGATGGACGCGGTGGCGACTCAGGTTCAGCGCTTACGGACTGACGTCGATCTCGCCGTGCTGAGCGTCGGTGGCAACGACGCGATGGAGCACGTCGACATCCTCGAACAGCCTACGCAGTCGAGCGCGCATACGCTCGACGCGCTCACCAACATCGTCGATGACTTCGGATTCAAGTACGATCAGGCGGCAAAGGCGGCGTGCGGTCGCACGACGCGGCTCGTCGTCTGCACGATCTACGAGCCGCCGCTGGTCGGGACCAACACGGCGAGTCGCGCGCGCGTGCTGCTCACGCTTTTGAACGACCGCATTCTCCGCGTCGCGTGCCAGTGGGGACTGGATGTATTGGACTTGCGGGCGATATGCACGAGCCGCGGGGACTTCACCGTCCAGATCCAGCCATCCGCCGCCGGCGCGGCGAAGATCGCGCGCGCGATCGCGGGCGTGGCGGCGGGCACGGGCGGACGCCGGGTCACCGTGATCGCCGGTTAGACCCGTCTATCCAGCACGGCGCGCACCCGTTCCGCGAGCACATCCGGCGTAAACGGCTTCTGTAAGAACGCCACGTCGCGCTCGAGCAGCCCGTGCTCGCGCACAGCTTCCCCCGTGTATCCTGAAACGAACAGAACCTTGATGTTGCTGCGCTGCGCGGCCATCAGCCGGGCGAGCTCGCGACCGTTGAGCCCGGGCATGACCACATCGGTGAGCAACAGGTCGATGGCTTGGGGATAGCGCTCCGCAACCTGCAGCGCGTCAGTCGCATTCTCCGCCGCCAATACGGTGTAGCCCCGTCCCTCGAGAATTCGCGTCGTCAGCACGCGGACTTCCGGCTGATCCTCCACGACGAGCACCGTTTCCGAGCCGCCCGCAACGGCCGCCACCGAACGTTCCGAGGTCCGCTCGGCGATGCCCTGGACCCGGGGCAAATAGATCTTGAACGTGGTCCCATGACCGGGCTCGCTGTACGCCCAGATGTACCCGCCGCTTTGCTTGACGATGCTGTACACCGTGGCCAGTCCCAGTCCCGTGCCTTTCCCCGGCTCCTTGGTCGTAAAGAAGGGCTCGAACAGGCGCGCCTTGGTCGCGGCGTCCATACCGATGCCGGTGTCGTGGACCGCGAGCAGGACGTACTTGCCCGGCCGCGTCAGCGTGTGCGGCTCCAATTCCCGGGGATCGAGCTCGACGTTCTCCGTCTCGATCGTCAGCACACCGCCCTTGGGCATCGCATCCCGCGAGTTGACGACGAGGTTGACGATCGCCTGTTGCAGCTGTCCCGGGTCCGAGTGCACGGTTCCCAGCTCGGGAGCGAGCTTGGTCTGCAGCTTGATGTCCTCGCCAATGAGACGGACGAGCATGCCGTGCAGATCTCCAACCACCGCGTTCAGGTCGAGGATGCGAGGCTCGAGCACCTGCTTCCGGCTGAACACGAGCAGTTGGCGCGTGAGTCCCGCGGCTCGCTTGGCGGCCTTTTCAATTTCCTCGACGTCCAGGCGAGCCTGGGAGCTCTGGTCGAGGCTGTCGAGCAGCAGTCCGGTCGTTCCGAGAATCGCCGTCAGCAGATTGTTGAAGTCATGCGCGATGCCGCCGGCCAATCGTCCCACCGCCTCCATCTTCTGCGCCTGCCGGTACTGGATCTCGAGTCGTCGTACGTCGGTGAGGTCGGCCGCGATGAACAGCACGCCGGTCACGCTGCCCACGGCGTCATGGACGGGCGCGGCGGCAAGGCTGAGGGTGACGGCCGCGCCGTCCTTCTTGTGCGCGGTGGTCTCGATGCCGCGCAGCGTCTCGCCGCGGAACACGCGGTCGCGCAAGTCGCGCTGGTCCGCCAGATCGCGCGTGATCAGGGTGAGCGGACCGCCGATGACTTCATCGGAGCGCCAGCCGTACAGCGTTTCTGCCGCGGGATTCCAGCTGCGCACGTCTCCTTCCGCGTCCATCGTGTAGATCGCGAGCGGCGAGCTGTTGATCACGGCCTGCAGATGAGCATGGGCTTCACGCAGCAGGCTCTCGGCTTTGAGCCGGCGGGCCACCGTGGGGCTGAGAAACAGTCCCGTGGTGGCGAGGACGGCGATGTAAATCATCAGCGTGACGTCGGTGCTGGGAACGCTCCGCATCGCGAACGGCCCGCCGCCGCGCACCGTATAGAGGACCGCGAGGAATGCGACCGTCAGTGTCAGCACTGAGGCGCCGCGTGGTCCAAACCGTAGCGCGGCCCCGATGACGAACGGAAACAGCAGGTATGCGTACTGCGCGGGCTGCAGGAATGTCGAGGGAACGAAATTGCCGAAGACCAGAGCCGTCGCGAGGACGGCACCGGTCACCCACACACCGAGTGTCACCGTCGCGGCGCGATCCAGGCGCGGTCGAGCGGCGTCGCTGAATGCCACCAGCACCGGTGCGATGACCAACGCACCGAGGTAGTCTCCGGCCCACCACAGGCCAAAGGCTGAGGGAACACCGCTGCTCGAGATCACGCCGGCGATCCACAGCGTCGCTACGCCAATAGTCGCGCTGGCGAATGCTCCGGCCGGCGCCGCGACGCCGACGAGAGTCCGGACGGCTCCGAGATCGTCGAACACCAGCCGCGTGCGTCCGTCGCGGAGGAGCCGCGCGGCGATCATCGCTTCGAGAGTGTTTCCCACACCGATGGCCAGCGCCGCGGGCATGGGAATGCTGGTCGTGGCGTTGGCGAGGAATGCTCCCACGAGCACGGCCGGCCAGAAGCGCAGTCCCCAAAGCGCCAGCGCCGCGATCGCGAGGCCGGTGGGCGGCCAGACCGGAGAGATGGACGGGCCGATACTCGCGTACCGCAGGCCCAGTTTTGCGACGAGGAAATAAGCGACAACAAGAAGGACCGCGCGCCACGACCACTGCACGGCGCTCAGTTGTATTGCGGGAGATCGCCGCTCGAAAGCGGAAGTCTCGATGGTCGTCAGAGGCGCCGGTCGGAATCGAACCGACGAATCGAGGTTTTGCAGACCTCTGCCTTACCACTTGGCTACGGCGCCGGGTGGAGGCGTAAACTCGCAAGTCACTTATTGTTCTGCAAGTCATCGCGCCGCAGGGCTGCCGCGGTGCTCCGGTGGTCGGGAAAATGGTGGCACTGTCCGCTTGTGGGACGCGCGAATCTCACAAGCGAACAGTTGCGATGTGAGCTCCCATCGCAATGTCCTCCAATGTCGTCAGTTAGCGGAGAAGGCGGATTGGTACAGTCCGTGCCTTGTCTCAGCCACGTGGATATCCCGCGTGCCCCAACCAAGAACCGCAAACGCTACGTGCAGGCGGGAGTCGGAGCCGGCGGCCTCATCCTCATCACCGTCCTCCTCGCCAGCCTGAAGCCCGCCGCGCCGAGCGTCGATCGCGAAGTCGTGTCGCTCGACGGCGTGCACCGGGGGACGATGGTGCGCGAGGTCCGCGGTCCCGGCACACTCGTCCCAGAGCACATCCGCTGGATCTCGGCGCTGACGCCCGCCCGCGTCGAGCGCATCTTCGTCCAGCCCGGCATCGTCGTCAAAGCGAACACGGTGCTGCTCGAGCTCGCGAACCCGGACGTGCAGATCGAGGCGCTCGACGCGCAGCGCCAACTCACCGCCGCCGAGGGCGAGCTCATCAATCTGCGAACCACTTTGCAGGGGGGCCGGCTGACGCAGGCTGGTGTTGTCGCATCCACGCGGAGCCAGTACCTCCAGGCGAAGCGCGATGCCGCCGTGGCGGACTCGCTCACGATAATCGGCGGGTTCTCTCGCAACGATGTCACTCTGGCCCACGAAAAGGCCGATGAGCTGGAGGCGCGCTACGACATCGAGAAGCAGCGCCTCGACCTCCTGGCGTCCGCGGTGGACTCGCAGCTCGCGGTGCAGCGCGAGCAGGTCGTGCGCCTGCGCGCGATCACCGCGTTCCGGCTCAGCCGGCTGAGCTCGCTGCAGGTGCGTCCCGGTGAAGAAGGCGTCCTGTCGGAGCTCAATCTCCAGCCCGGCCAGTGGGTGGTGCCGGGGACGATTCTCGCCAAGGTCGTCCAACCCGGAAAACTCAAAGCGGTGATTCGCATCCCCGAGACGCAGGCGCCCGGACTCGCGATCGGACAGATCGCATCGGTGGATACCCGAACCGGAGTTGTGGGCGGGCGCGTCACACGGATCGATCCGTCCGCCCAAGAGGGAACAGTGACGGTGGACATCGCGCTGGACAGCACTCCCGCGGCCGCTCGGCCCGACATCAGCGTGGATGCGACGATCACGATCGAGCGACTGAACGACGTGTTGTTCACCGGCCGGCCCGCCTATGGCCAGCCCAACAGTACGATCGGGATGTTCAAACTCGTCGAAGGGGGGAGCTACGCCGTCCGCGTTCCCGTAAAGGTGGGCCGCACCTCGGTCAATGCGATCGAGATCGTGAATGGACTCGCCGCAGGCGATTCGGTGATTCTGTCGGACATGACGCGGTACGACAACGTGGAGAGGGTGAGACTGAAATAGGTGTCTGGTATCTGGTGTCAGGTGTCTGGGGGTTTCCTGACACCAGACACCAGACACCGCCTCAAGAGGAGAACCGATGCCCGGCAATGGTGCGCCACTCATTCAGCTCAACGGCGTCAGAAAGGTCTTCTTCACCGACGAGGTCGAGACCCACGCGCTGGCGGACGTGCACCTCGAGATCCGCGAGGGCGAGTACGTCGCCATCAATGGCCCGTCGGGATGCGGCAAGACGACGCTCCTCTCGATCCTCGGCCTGCTCGATACGCCGAGCGACGGGAGCTACCTGCTCGAAGACAAGCCCGTCGCCAACCTCTCGCCGGCCGAGCGGGCGCGGATTCGCAACCGGCGGATCGGCTTCGTGTTCCAGGCCTTCAATCTGATCGGCGATCTCACCGTCGCCGAAAATGTCGAGCTGCCGCTCACCTACCGTGGCATGTCGGGGGGGGAGCGCACGAAGCGCGTGCAGCAGGCTCTCGAGAAGGTCGGCATGGTGCATCGCGCGAAGCATTACCCTGTGCAACTCTCCGGGGGCCAGCAGCAGCGCGTCGCGGTCGCGCGCGCGGTGGTGGGCGATCCCGCGATCCTGCTCGCCGACGAGCCGACGGGGAATCTCGACTCCAGCAACGGCGAGGCGGTGATGAACTTGCTGCGCACGCTGCACCGCGGCGGCGCGACGGTCTGCATGGTGACCCACGATCCGCGCTACGCGAAGCACGCGGATCGGTCGATCCATTTGTTTGATGGACGTGTCGTTGATGAAGAAGGGACTGGGGCCTCGGGCTTAGGGCCTGGGGAACCCCCAAGCCCCAGGCCCTAGGCCCTAGGCCCATGTTCCACGACCTCCGCTACGCCCTGCGCAGCTTCGCCCGCAGTCCGGCGCTCGTCGCCGCGGCGGTCGTGTGTTTGGCTCTGGGGATCGGAGCGAACGCAACGATTTTCGGCGTCGTGGACACGCTGCTGTTCCGGGCACCGCCGCACGTTCAGGACCCGGACCGAGTCGTGCGGCTCTATTTCCGGCATCACACCCCAAGTTTTGGGACGTACACCTCGAGTGTCACGGGTTATCCCCTCTACAGAGCGATCAGCGACTCGTCGCGTGCGTTCCAGGCGGTCGCAGCGTTCACATATTCGCAGAACGCCAGCTTAGGGCGAGGCACCGACGCCCGGCGCGTGGCCGTCGTGCTCGCGACGGCGAGTTATTTCCCGTTGCTTGGGGTGCGACCGGCGCTGGGTCGATTCTACGCGGCCGACGAGGATCGTCTCGGCGGCCCTGCGGTCGCGGTGCTCGGCTACGAGTTCTGGAGACGCGCCTTCGGTGGCGACTCCGGTATTCTCGGGCGACGGCTCGAGCTCGGCCGCAGCTCGTACGAAGTGATCGGCGTCGCGCCCGAATGGTTCACCGGTGTCAACCTGCAAAACGTCGACGTCTGGGTTCCCCTCGTAGTTGCCACGCCCGAGCTGATGGCCCCCGGATCGCTGAACCGCGGATCCTTTTTCATACAGCTCATCGGACGGCTTGGAGCCGGCGGCAGAGGTGCGGCCGAGCGCGAGGCGACGGTCGCTCTGCGCGCGGAGGATGCCCAGTGGGCCGCTCAATTCCGGCAGTCTATCGATTCCAACACCGTCGCGTTGGTCGGGCCGGTGCAGCCCGCGCGCGGCCCTGAGATCTCGCAGAACGCCAAGGTCTCGCTGTGGCTTGCCGCCGTTTCGGTCATCGTTCTGCTCATCGCGTGCGCCAACGTCGCGAACCTGCTGCTCGCCCGATCGTTGCAGCGCCAGCGCGAGGTGGCGATCCGGCTCGCGCTGGGCGCGGAGTGGTGGCGGCTGGCGCGGCAAGTTTTGATCGAAAGTCTCGTTCTGGCGACTGCGGGCGGGATCGCGGCGCTGTTCGTCACGTTGTGGGCCGGACCGTTGATTCGCGCGTTTCTACTGCCCGACACTCCTGCCTTCATGGAACCGCTGGATGCAAGGGTGATTGCGTTTACGGCAGCGGTGGCGGTGCTCACCGGCATTCTAGCGGGCGCTGTTCCGGCGTGGTACGTCGCGCGGCGGGACCTGACGCCGACGCTCAAAGCCGGGGCCGGCGAGGGCCGCTATCAGCGCTCGCGTCTGCGTTCTGCGTTACTCGTGACGCAGGTCGCGTTGACGGTCGTGCTCATCATCGGGGCCGGTCTGTTTACACGCAGCTTGCGAAACGTCGAGGGGCAGGATTTCGGTTTTGATCCGGGGCGCAGCTTGCTCGTGACGATGGACTTGCGGGCTGCCGGCTATGCACCCGCCCAGATCAATGCCGTCAACCTTCAGATCCTGGCGCGTCTCGAGGCACTGCCAGGCGTCGAGGCCGCTGCAGCGACCGTCGGTCACCCGCTCGGGTGGGGCAGCGCAATGAGCGTTCACGTGCCCGGCCGAGACTCGATCCCGCAGCTCCGGACCGGTGGCCCGTACTACCAGCAGGTCACGCCTCGGTACTTCGCCGCCCTAGGAACGCCGGTTCGCGGACGCGGATTCACGGTTGCCGACCGCGCGAGCTCGGTCGCGATCGTCAACGAAACCATGGCTCGGCTTCTCTGGCCCGGCGACAACGCGATAGGGAAGTGCTTTGTGCTGGGCGACGCGAAAACCTGCACCGAAGTGATCGGAGTCGTGCCGGATGCCCGCCGTTTCAGCGCGGTCGAAGACGCATCCATGATGCTCTACATTCCGTTTTCAGGCGACTGGAACGGATTCATCACCGCCCTCGTCGTCCGGGCGCACGGCCGGCCGGAAGACTTGATCGCGCCGGTCCGTGCCGCGATTCAAGCGACGGCGCCGAATCTCCCATTCGCGTCGGTCACGCCGCTCGGTGACCTGCTCGCTCCGTCGATCCGGCCGTGGCGTCTCGGCAGCGCGATGTTCGCCGGCTTCGCGTTGCTCGCGCTCGTGCTCTCGGCCGTCGGGCTGTACGGCGTGCTCGCCTACGTCGTGACTCAGCGTACGCACGAGATGGGCGTGCGCGTCGCCATGGGCGCGCAACGGTGGGACGTGCAGCGGCTCATGGTCTCACACGGCGTCCGGGTCGCGGCAATTGGCGCGGCGCTCGGAGCGCTCGTGGGCATCGTAGCGGGACGCGTGCTGAGCTCGCTGCTGTACGGCGTCTCGCCGCGCGATCCGCTCGTCCTCTTCGTCGCCCTTCTGGTGCCCATCGTGGTTGCGGCCGTTGCGAGCTATCTCCCTGCCCGCCGCGCATCACGCGTCGATCCCATGGTCGCATTGAGGACCGAATAATGGACAGCCTGTTCCAGGATCTCCGCTACGCGCTGCGGGCGTTGCGACGCAACCCCGCGTTCACCACGGTGGCGGTCCTCACGCTCGCGCTCGGCATCGGCGCCAACACCGCGATCTTCAGCGTGGTGGACGCCGTGCTGCTCAGGCCGCTACCCTATCCCCACGCTGACCGCCTCGTGTCGCTCGACACGAAGGTGCCGGGACCGGGCAAGGACGTCTTCGGGAGGGCGATGTCCTACCCCGACCTGCAGCAGTTGCAGGCACTGACCAAGGATTTCGCCGGTGTAGGGGCGTATACGTACGCGCGCTACAACTACGCGGGCTCGGGCCAGGCGCGCGAGCTGGCCGCCGCTGTCGTCTCTCCCAACTTATTCGACGTGCTGAACGTGAGTCCGGTTCTCGGGCGCGCATTCACCGGCGCCGAGCTGCACGATCGGCTCGCCGTGCTGAGCTACGGCATATGGGCGACGGCATTCGGCAGCGACCGCAACATCGTGGGTCGCGTGATCGATCTCGACGGCCAGGGCTTCACGGTCATGGGCGTCATGCCGCGCGGCTTCGCATTCCCCACCGAGGATACCCAGCTGTGGGTGCCGCTCGGCGAGGCACTCCGCTCCGATGCGCAGCTCGAGTTCAACCGCCACTTCTACGCCTTCGAGTCCGTGGCACGCCTGGCGGCAGGCGCCACGCTCGCGCGGACGCGCGCTGATGTGGGCGTGGTGGCGCAGCGCATCGAGTCCGGCATGACGTTCGCCGTCGATCCACTGCGGGTAGCAGGCGTGGAGGACGTCCGCCCCGCCCTGCTGCTGCTGTTCGGCGCGGTGGGGCTGGTGCTGTTGATTGCTTGCGCCAACGCGGCGGGGCTGTACGTCGCGCGCGCCACCGAGCGCAGGAAGGAGATCGCCGTGCGCCGGGCGCTCGGCGCCGATCGCACGCGGCTGGTGCGGCAACTCCTGACCGAGAGCGTGGTCGTGGCGCTCATCGCGGGGGCGGCGGGCGTGCTGCTGGCGCGCTGGGGCCTCGACGCCGTGCTCGCCGTCTGGCCGGGCGTGCCGCGTGTCAACGAGATCGGCGTCGACCCCTGGGTACTCGGGTTCGCCCTCGTCGTCTCGCTCGTGACGGGCCTGGCCTTCGGGTTGCTGCCCGCGCTGCGCGCGGCGGCGCCCGGCGTGGAGGAAGTATTGCGCGACGAGAGCGGCGCCACGACGGGCTCGCGCCGGCGCCACAGGACGCAGCGCGGGCTCGTCGTGGCGGAGATCGCGCTCGCGCTCGTGCTGCTCGTGGGCTCGGGACTGCTGATCCGGAGCTTCGTGCGGTTGACGTCGGTGGATCCGGGCTACGACACACGCGACGTGCTGGCGGCGCGCATCCGGCTCACGCCCGCGCGCTACGCCGACGCCGCGGCGCAGAGCCAGTTCTTCCAGAATCTCACGGATCTCCTGGCGCGCAATCCCGGCGTGGCGGAGGTGAGCGTGTCCCGCTCGCTGCCGCTCACGAGCGGCGTGGACATCCTGGCGTTCGATCCACGGCGCATTCGTCCCGACGCCACCGAGGAGTTCCTCGCGGCGCGGCCGAGCGTGGTGGGGCCGGGCTATTTCGCGGCGATGGGCATCCCGCTCCGCGGCCGCGACTTCACGCCGCAGGACCGTGCCGATGCCCCGAAGGTCGTCATCATGAACCGGCGGCTCAGCGACGCGCTGTGGCCGGGGCAGGACCCGGTCGGGAAAGTTTTCTCGGTGCGGCGGCCGGGCGGTGCTCAATTCGACGCAACGGTCATCGGTACCATCGGGGACATTCGCTACGCGTCGCTCGATGCGACACCGATGCTCGAGCTCTACTTCCCACAGGTGCAGGCCGCGGCGGGGGCGGCTCGGCGGCCGGGCGTGCCGGAAATGTGGGTCGTGCTCAAGGCCAAGCGCTCGCCCCTGGCGCTCGCGGGGGCGGTGCGTGACGCCGTGCGCCAGCTCGATCCACAGCAACCCATCGGCGACCTCGTGAGCCTCGATCAGGCGCTGTCGCGCTCGACTGCGCCACGCCGGCTGAGCATGACGCTGCTCACCTTGTTCGCGTCGCTGGCGCTGGTGCTCGCGGTGATCGGGATCTACGGCATCACCGCGTACGCGGTGACTCAACGCACGCGCGAGCTGGGACTGCGCATGGCCATCGGCGCGAGGCCGGCGGAGGTGGTGGCGCTGCTGCTCAAGGAGAACCTGCGGCTCGTGCTCGGCGGGATCGTGCTGGGCGCGGTCGGCGCGGCGCTGGCCACCCGCGCACTGCGCACGATGGTGTTCGGCGTCTCGACGCTGGACGCCGTGACGTTCGTCGGGGCGGCGCTGGTGCTCGGCGGGGTCGCGATGCTCGCCACCTATGTCCCGGCCCGCCGAGCGGCGCGGATCGATCCGATGGAGGCGTTGCGGTACGAATGATCGACGCGCTCGTGCAAGACCTCCGCTACGCGCTGCGCACCCTCACGAGAACACCGGGCTTCACCGCTGGCGTCGTCCTCACGCTGGCGCTCGGCATCGGGGCCAACATCGCGATGTTCTCGATCGTGGACCGGATGTTGTTTCGCCCGCCACCCATGTTGCGCGAGCCCGGCGCCACACATCGCATCTATCTCGCAAGGACCTTCAGTGGCAAGGAGCAGGCCGGCGGCTACCTGCAGTACGCACGCTACGTCGATCTGACGAGTTGGACGACCAGCTTCGCCCGCACCGCCGCGTTCACCGAGCAGGACCTGGCGATCGGGGTCGGCGCGGACGCGAGGGAAATGCGCGTCGGCATCGTGAGCGCGAGCTTCTTCGGGTTCTTCGACGCGCCACCGGCCTTGGGTCGCTATTTCACCGCGGCCGAGGACACTCCTCCCAACGGGACGCCGGTGGCCGTGCTGACACACGCATTCTGGCTAACGCACTATGGCGGCCGCCGGGACGCGCTCGGATCCACGCTCCAGATCGGCCCGACGGTCTATACGATCATCGGCATCGCACCCGAGGGATTCGTCGGGCTGTGGCCCGTGCAGCGACCGGTGGCGTTCGTCCCCATCACGAGCTATGCGAGCGCGATGGCCGTAGGCCGGCGGGGCGAGAGCTGGTGGACCACCTACGCCTGGCAGTGGCTGTCGATGCTGGCGCAGCGGCAGCCAGGAGTGAGCGTCGCAGCAGCGAATGCCGACCTCACCAACGCATTCCTCCGCAGTTACGCGGCCCAGCGAGCGGGAAGCCCAGCGCTCACTCCGGCGGAGATCGCCCGGCCTCACGCGCTCGTCGCGTCGGTCCTGAGCGAGCGGGGGCCCAACGAGTCGAGCTTCGCGAAGGTCGCCACGTGGATCAGCGGAGTCGCCGTGATCGTGCTGCTCATTGCCTGCGCGAACGTCGCAAATCTGCTGCTCGCGCGAGCGCTGCGACGCCGGCGCGAAATCGCGGTGCGCCTGGCGCTCGGTGTGAGCCGGGTGAGACTGCTCTCGCAGCTGCTTACGGAGAGCGTGGTCCTCGCGGTGCTCGGCGGCTTGGCCGGCCTGCTTGTCGCCGAATGGGGCGGCGCCGTGTTGCGCGCGCAGTTCCTCGCGCGGTCGGCGCAAGTGAGCGTGACGGGCGACGCGCGCACGCTGTTCTTCGCCGGCGCAGTGGCGCTCCTCGCCGGCCTCCTCACCGGGCTCGCGCCCGTAGTGCAGACGCGGCGCGTCGATGTCGCCGGCGATCTCAAGGCCGGTGCGCGAGAAGGCTCGTTCCAGCGGTCCCGCATGCGGGTCGCGCTGCTCGTGCTGCAGGCGGCACTCTCGGTGGTCCTGCTCATCGGCGCGGGACTGTTCGTGCGGAGCCTGGGTCACGTTCGGGTGATCCCCCTGGGCTACGACGTCGATCCGGTGCTGTTGGTGGACCTGAACATGCGCGGCGTCCAGCTCGACAGCGCCCGCCAGGTCGCGCTGCGTCGCGCGCTGCTCGAGACGGCGCAGGCGATGCCGGATGTGGAGAATGCTTCCCGCCAGCTCACGGTACCGTTCTGGATTTCCTGGGACGTGGGGCTCTACGTCGCGGGTATCGATTCGGTGGACCGGCTGGGTGAGTTCCAGCTGAACGCGGTGACCCCAGAGCATTTCCCCACGCTCGGGACCCACATCCTGCGTGGACGCGGCATCGATCCCCAGGATACACAACACGCACCGCGGGTCATGGTGGTGAGCGACGCGATGGCGAAGGCGCTCTGGCCCGGCCGAGATCCGATCGGCCAGTGCGTCAGGGTGAACGCTGACACGGTGCCGTGCACCTACGTCGTCGGCGTCGCCGAGAACATCAAGTCGCAAGACCTGGGCGATGACCCGGGCCTGTTCTACTACCTCTCCGAGCCGCAATGGCATCCCGAGCAGGGCGGCCTTTTCATCCGGACGCGTGGGGAAGCCGCGCGCTACACCGAGACGATCCGTCGTCGCCTGCAGCAGGTCATGCCCGGCGCGGCGTACGTCACCATCACACCGCTGCGTGAGATCCTCGGCGAGCAGACTCGGTCCTGGCAATTAGGCGCGACGATGTTCGTCGCCTTTGGTGGCCTGGCGCTCGCGCTTGCGGCGATCGGTCTCTACAGCGTCATGGCGTACACCGTCTCGCAGCGCACGCAGGAGCTGGGCGTCCGCGCCGCCTTGGGAGCACAGCAGCGCGACCTGATCAGGCTGGTCGTCAACGAGGGCTTGACGCTCGGCGGGGCGGGAATCGTGATCGGCGTCGTGATCGCCCTCGCCGGAGGCCAATGGCTGGGCCCCCTCCTGTTTCAGGAATCTCCGCACGATCCGCTCGTCTTCGGGTTCGTTACAGTGGTGTTGCTCGGCGTGACTGTAGCGGCAAGTGTCGTTCCGTCGCGCAGGGCGGCGCGGGTAGACCCGATGGTGGCGCTGCGGTCCGAATGATCTCGCTCCGCCAGCTCGACAAGTCCGTCTCTCAGGGCAACGGCCGCCTTTTCATCCTGCGGCAGATCTCCCTCGACATCGCAGCGGGGGATTTCCTGACGATCATGGGACCGTCGGGCGCCGGAAAATCCACGCTGCTCGCGGTGCTGGGAATGCTTGATGGCGAGTGGACGGGAGAGTATCGCCTGCTCGACCACGCCGTGCACACGCTGAAGCACAAGGACCGCATCGCGCTGGGCAAGCAGTACGTCGGGTTCGTCTTCCAGCAGTATCACCTGATCGAAGACCTCACCGTCGCCGAGAACCTCGTGATGCCGCTGTCGTACCGCGACGTGAAGCCCGACGCTCGCGAGGCCGCGGTGGCGGATACGCTCGATCGTTTCGGCATGGTCGCCAAGAAGAACCTCTATCCCCGCCAGCTCTCCGGGGGCCAGCAACAGCTCGTGGCGGTCGCGCGCGCCGTGATTCACCGGCCCGCGCTGCTGCTCGCCGACGAGCCCACCGGGAATCTCCACTCGAGTCAGGGGAAAGACATCATGACCCTGTTCCGCGAGCTCAACGCCGCCGGTACGACGATCGTGCAAGTCACGCACTCGGAGGACAACGCGAAATACGGGAAGCGCGTGATACAGCTGAGGGATGGGTGGATTGTTGACTGACATCCGCGTGGGTATCCGGAGCCTCCGCCGCACTCCGGGCTTCGCGCTGACGGCCATCCTCACGCTCGGCCTGGGTATCGGTCTCGCGACCGCCGTGTTCACCGTGGCCGACGCATTGCTGCTACGCCGGCTCCCCGTCCGAGATCAGGATCGCGTGGTCGTGCTCTGGGGACAGAAGTCCGATCAAGATTTCGCCTATCCGTTGGGATTCGAAGATGCCCGCGAGTTCGCACAGCGCATCCGGGTGCTCGAGCGCGTGGCGACCTTCGCTTCCTGGGGCGCCGCACCGCTACCGATTCGCGACGCCGATCAGATCTCGCGCCTGCGCCGCGCGCTCGTTTCGGGTGAGTTCTTCGACGTGCTCGGCGCGCGACCCGTGCTCGGCCGAGCCTTGCAGGCGTCTGATGATGTGTACGGCGCGGCGCCGGTGATGGTGTTGAGCTATGGCGCCTGGCAGCGGAGGTTCGGCGGCGATACCCATGTGTTGGGACGGCAGATCATGATGTACGAGGATGGTGTGCCGTACACCATTGTCGGCGTGATGCCGCAAGGACTCGATTATCCGCGAGGCTCCGACTTCTGGGCGCCTGTCGCGGCGGCGATTCCGCCGCACGGCCTGCAGTTTGTCTCGCTCCACGTGATCGGGCGGCTCGCACCGCGAGCAACGGTCACCGAAGCCCGAGCCGAGCTGACCGCCTTCTTCGGCCGCGCCGACGCGTCCACGTGGGAGCGCGACCTGCGCGGTGTCGTGCAGACGCTGCCGCGGCTCGTCCTCGGAGACGTTCGGCCGGCATTGTTCGTGTTTGCCGCCGCCTCTGGACTGCTCCTGCTGATCACGTGCATCAACGTCGCCAGTCTGCTGCTTGTCCGCGGCGTGGGGCGCTTCCGGGAGATCGCCGTGCGCTCCGCGCTGGGCGCCGGGCGCGGGCGGCTCATTGTCCAATTGCTGATCGAGAACGGGATCCTCGCCGTCGCCGGCGGCGCGCTCGGGGTCGTCGTGGCCGCCGCTGCACTCCAGAGCTTCATCGCGTTCGCGCCGGCTGGAGTGCCCCGCCTCGACGAGATTCACCTGAATGCGACGGCGCTGGCCGGGGCCATCGGGATCGCGGGAGTCGCGATGCTCCTGTTCGGCCTGGCGCCGGCGGTCATGACGTCCCGCGTCGAGCTGCAGCGAGCGCTGCGGTCCGACACTCGGCAAAGTGGAAGCCGGCGCTCGCGGCTGGCGACCGAAGCGTTGGTGGCTGGGCAGGTCGCGCTCGCACTGGTCGTCCTTTCAGCAGCGGGGCTGATCGCCAAAAGCCTCCTCAAGCTCGAGCGTGCGGAGCTCTCGCTCGAGCCCTCTGGTCTTCTGATCGGCGAGCTGGCGGTGCGGTCCGATCAGCACGACGACGCCGCCAAACAACGCGCGTTGCTGGAGCGGCTACTGCCGCGGTTGCGCGCGATTCCAGGTGTCCGCGGCGTGTCGCCGGTTGTGGCAGTCCCGTTCGCAGGATCCGCTGCGTGGGACGGCCGGCCGGCAGCTGAAGGGCAATCGCAGGAGGAGGCCGCCGCCAACCCGATGCTCAACATGGATGTCGTGACTCCGGACTACTTCGAGACGCTCGGCATTCAGGTCCTCCGGGGCCGGGGCTTCACGGAAGCGGATCGTGCGGACGCGCCGAGTGTCGTCGTGATCAGTCAATCCGCTGCGCGTCACTATTGGCCGGGTCAGGATCCCATTGGCAAGCGCCTGCGGATGGGAGCCGATCTGGAGCGGACCGTCACGGTCATCGGCGTGGTCCCCGATACGCGATACCGCGACCTGCGCGACGCGCGGCCCAGCGTGTACTTCCCGCTGCGGCAATCGTTCTTCCCCTTCGCACCGCTGGCGCTCGCCATTCGTACCAGCGCCGCTCCGGACGCGCAGGTACCGGTTATCCGCCGCGTGATCAGCGAGACCGAGCCCGGTGTCGCGCTGACGAGCGCGGCATCATTCGAGACGTACCTCGACGGACCGCTGGCGCAGCCCCGTTTGAACGCGCTGCTCCTGGCTGTCTTCGCGGGTGCCGCTGTCGTCCTTGCAGCAGTCGGGTTGTTCGGCGCAATGGCCACGATGGTGCGCCAGCGGACCCGAGAGCTCGGAGTTCGGATGGCACTCGGGGCCAACGCCGGAGATCTGCGACGGATGGTGATGGGCCGCGGTCTCGCGATCGCAGCGATTGGCTCGGGATTGGGACTAATCGCGGCGCTTCTCGCGAACCGCCTGTTGCAAGGATTGCTCTACGAGGTGACGCCGACGGATGTGGCGACGCTTGGGGCGGTCACGGTGGTTCTGATCGGCGTTTCAGCGTTGGCGAGCCTCATCCCGGCCCAGGCAACCACGCGGATCGATCCGGTCGTGGCGTTGCGAGCGGAATAAGTCCTAGGGCTTGGGGCCTAGGGACTGGGGCCTAGGGTGGCGGCCCGAAAGACTATTTCGGAGGGCCGAGAGCATGCGGCCCAGCTCTCGACAGCGTTCGAGGAGCACTTCGGCCGAAGAACCCTCAAGGAACCTGAGGCGCACACTTATCAGCAACTGGCATTCGATCTCGGTCAAAGATCCTGCCGCAATTACAAGAAACCGCCGATAATCGGCTCGAGATCGTGTATGGCCCTCGGCGATGTTTGATGCGACAGAGACTCCCGCTCGGCGGAGCTGTGCAACAAGTCCGTAACGCTCGGTTACCGGAAACACAGCCGTTGCTCGGTAGAGGTTCTCGATGAGGTCGGTAGCACGCTGCCACACACGAAGGTCACGGTAGCTCTTTATGGAGGGACTGATAGGTGCCAAATCCGGCATGCTTCAATGATTCATGTGTCGTGATCTCGACCCATCATCATTCAGTCGCCGAGCGGACCGGTTTCGCGCGTCGCTGCCCCGGTCCCTAGGCCCCAGGCCCCAAGCCCTGGCCCCGGACCCCTGACCCCGGTCACCTTTAGCACATGTCTGCACCCCGCCTTCTGATTGCGGACGATCAGCCTGACGTCCTCGAAGCACTCAAGCTCCTGCTCAAGGGTGAAGGTTTCGTAGTGGAGACCGCGACATCTCCGCGCAGCGTCCTGACCGCCGTGGAAGCGCGCGACTTCGACGCGTTGCTCGTCGACATGAACTACGCCCGCGACACCACCTCCGGCGCCGAAGGGCTGGATCTGCTGTCGCGCATCCAGGGGCTGGAGAGCGCGCCCCCCGTCGTGGTGATGACGGCCTGGGCCAGCATCGACGGCGCCGTCGAAGCAATGCGCCGCGGGGCGCGGGACTTCATCGAGAAGCCCTGGGACAACCGGCGTCTCCTCGCCACCCTGCGCACGCAGGTCGAGCTGGGACGCGCGTTGCGCAAGAGCCAGCGTCTCGAGATCGAGAACCGCACGATCCGCAGAGAAGGGCTTCCCGAGCTCATCGCCGAATCGCCCGCGATGCAGCCCGTGTTGCGGCTGATGGAGCGCGTGGGCCCATCGGACGCGAACGTGCTCGTCCTCGGTGAGCACGGTACGGGCAAAGAGGTCGTCGCGCGCTGGCTGCACGCGTCGTCGCCACGCAGCGAGCGGCCGATGATCGCCGTGAATCTGGGCGGCATCCCCGACGGCTTGTTCGAGAGCGAGCTGTTTGGGCACGTGCGTGGCGCGTTCACCGACGCGAAAACCGACCGCATCGGGCGCTTCGAGCTGGCCGAGGGCGGCACCTTGTTCCTCGACGAGATCGCGAATCTGCCGCTCCCGCAGCAGGCGAAGCTGCTGCGTGTGCTCGAGACAGGCGAATACGAGCGCGTGGGCGCGTCGCGCGCGCGCCGTGCCGACGTGCGCGTCGTCGCGGCCACCAACGCCGACATCCAGGCGGAGGTGAAGGCCGGTCGCTTCCGTGAAGATCTGCTGTTTCGTCTCAACACGGTCGAGATCCGGCTCCCCCCATTGCGCGAGCGACGCGCCGATATCCCGCTGCTCGCCGCGCACTTCCTGCACCGCTACGGCGCCCGGTACCATAAGCCCGTCGGTGGTGTAGGGGCGCAGCATGCTGCGCCCCTACCATTCGCATCAGACGCGATGGAGCTGTTGTTGCGCCACGCGTGGCCGGGAAACGTCCGGGAGTTGGACCATGCGGTCGAACGCGGCGTCCTGATGGCGGAAGGCGGGATGGTTCGCGCGCGTGACTTTGGGCTGGACGGTGGAGGGGGCGCCGCAGCGGCGCTCGATCAGATGAGTCTGGAGGAGGTCGAGCGCGTACTGATTCAGAAGGCGCTCACACGCGCCGCGGGCAACGTCAGCGATGCGGCGAAGGCCCTCGGGCTCTCGCGCAGCGCGTTGTATCGCCGGCTCAAACGGCATGGCCTCTAAGGCCACTCCACGTCACGAGCGGCGCGTCTTTTGGCTCGCGCTGGTCGGCGGCTTCCCGGCGGTCGCGCTCGCGCTGGGCCTCCTCTGGTTCGGCGACTTCACGGCCCGCACACAATGGACGCTCACAATACTGGTCGCCGGCGTCTGGCTGGCGTGCGCCGCCATCGTAAAGGAGCACGTCGTACGGCCACTCCAGACCGTATCGAACGTGCTCGCCGCGCTGCGCGAGCGCGACTACACGCTTCGCGCCCGCGGCTCGAATCCCGAGGACGCGCTCGGCTTGCTGCTCCTCGAGCTGAATAGTCTGGGCGACGATCTCCGCGCCCAGCGGCTGGGCGCCCTCGAAGCGACCGCGCTGCTCCGCCGTGTGATGGACGAGATCGACGTCGCCATCTTCGCGTTTGACGCCGCGCACGCGCTCCGGCTCGTAAACCGCAGCGGCGCGGCTTTGCTCGGCCGCCCGCCGGAGCAGCTGCTCGGCCGGGACGCGACGAGTCTCGGTCTCGCCAGCTCTCTCGCGGGCGAGACGCCGCGCGTCGATACGCTCACGTTTCCCGGCCGAGCTGGTCGCTGGGAAGTGCGGCGCGGCACGTTCCGGCAGGGCGGCCTCCCACACCAGCTGTTGGTGCTGACCGACGTGAGCCGTGCGCTGAGCGACGAAGAGCGCCAAGCGTGGAAACGGCTCATTCGCGTACTCAGCCACGAGCTCAACAATTCGCTGGCGCCCATCAAGTCGATTGCCGACAGTCTCCTCGACCTCATCGCGCGCGAGCCGCCGCCCCCGGACCAGCGCGAGGACCTCCGCAAAGGACTCGGCGTGATCGCCAGCCGTTCGGAGTCGCTCAGCCGGCTGATGGCCGCGTACGCGCGGTTAGCACGCCTGCCCCCGCCCCGGCTCGAGAATGTCATGATCCAGGACTGGGTACGCCGCGTGGTCGCGCTGGAGACACGTCGGCCGGTGGCGATAAGCCCGGGACCCAACGTGATGATCCAGGCCGACGGCGGACAGCTAGATCAGTTGCTGATCAACCTCGTGCGCAACGCGGTGGATGCGACGCTCGAAGCGAATGGAGCCGTTGAGGTCGGCTGGGAAACGCGGAATGGCCAGCTCGATATCTGGGTCCGCGACGAGGGCGCCGGTCTTGCCGACACGGCGAATCTGTTCGTGCCATTCTATACGACGAAGCCTGACGGTTCGGGAATCGGCCTCGCTCTCTCGCGGCAAATCGCCGAGGCGCACGGCGGGACGTTGACGCTTTCCAACCGAGCCTCCGGAAATCGCGGCTGCGAAGCTCGTTTAACGTTGCCAGTAGGTTGCTAACTACTTTCCGTGGAGGAGCAATGGAGCTCGCCCAGATCACCAACGTCGTCCACGACATCGAGCGCGCGGTGAAATTCCACCGCGACACGCTCGGCCTGCCGCTGCTGTTCCAGGCACCGCCGTCGCTCGCATTCTTCCAGGTCGGCTCCGTGCGCCTGATGCTGTCGCCGCCCGAGAATCCGTCACAGGATCATCCCGGATCCGTGCTGTACTTGAAAGTGAAGGACATCGAGAACGTGCATCGCACGCTGACGGCGAGGGGCGTGAAGTTTGTGGATAAACCGCACCGCGTACATGCGGCGGCGAATTACGATCTCTGGATGACCTTCTTCCACGATCCCGACGACAATCCGATGGCGCTCATGGAGGAGAAGCCAAAGGCTTCCTGAACGAGGAGATCACGGCGACGCTCGCGACCAGAATATTCGCGACGATCACCGGAAGTGAGTGAATCAGCACTCCATAGAGCGCCCACAGACACGCCGCAACCCCCTGCACGCGGCGTAGCCCTCTGGGCCCCCTGGTGAAGTACGACACGAGAAAGACGGCGGTCGCGAGCCAGCCGATCCAGTCGGCCGTCATGGTTGTCCCCCGAGGAGCTTGAGTATCTCGATCCGTCCTTTCATGGCAGCCAGACCAATCGCCTCCGTTGGATCACCGCCGCGCGCGAGCAACAGCTTCACCGTATCGGCGTGACCAAAGAAAGCCGCCAGCGCGAGCGGCGAAAACCCCATGCTCGATTTCGCCTCGAGGAGCGCGGGATCGCGGTCCAGCCATTCCGCCACGCGCCCGCTCCGGCCGACCGCGGCCGAGTCGAAGATGTCGAGGTCGGGATCGGCGGCGAGCAGAACGTCGACTGCCTGGCGTTTCTCGCGGTACTGCGCGATCAGCACCGGTGAATTGCCGCGCGCATCCCGGGTGTTCACGAGCCCCGGCTGCGCCCTGAGCAACGCCTGCAACCGGCCGGCATCGCCGGCGCGCGCGAGCTCGAAGATGTCGTCCACTAGAAGGCGAGCCCCTTTCGTAACGTGAGCGCCCAACGTTTGCCATCCATGCCCTGTCCGAACCGGTAGCCGACCGCCAGCTCAGCCACGTCGCCCCTGACTGCGCGCGTGGGACCGAATCGCAGGGACACCCCGGTATTGCCACCTTGGCGCGGTGCCTCGTCAGCGTACCAGGCGCCGCCGTAATCCACAAACGGCGCCAGGCCAAATGCCATGAGGCCGAGGATGTTGTCGGCCACCAGCACGCGATCTTCCAGCACGAATAATGTCGTGCGCGTGCCCGTGAAATCGTGAATGCCGAACAGGCGCGGGCCACGCTGGTAGATCCACGGATCGAACTCGGCGCCGGGCAAGGGATTCGTCACGACGCCTCCCTCGGCATGCGCAATGAGGGTGTGGCGCCCCAGGTTCTGGCTCACGATCGTCAGTTGCCCTTGCGTCCGGGTGGTGTCCAACCCGTTCGCCGCGAGACGCAGCACCGCGAACCCGCGGTTCCACACGGTGGAAGTCTGCGCACTCACCTCATAGCCGACGCCGTTCTCGAGCACGATGCCGGCGCGCAGCGTCGGCGACAGATCGACGTCTTCGCGGCGCGCGTAGGTGTTGAAGTGCTCCAGCACGCGGAACCGCACCGAGCCGACCTCGAATCCGGCGCGTACGGTCGTAAACACCGAATATGGAATTGTGGTGGCATGCATCGGGGTATAGTCCTCGCGGCGCCATTCCCAGTCACCCCAGATCCGCGTGTACCGATGACTCGTCGCCGCCACCGCAAAGCCTCCCATCAGACCTACACGAAACAGCTCGTGGTGCGCGCTGTCCGTCAGCACACCGTTGCGAAACCGCAGCACGCGCTCCTGCGCGACGTTCCCGTACGTCTCGACCGAATGGGGCGCGGCGGTCTCGTGAAATGGCAGCCCGAATCGCCACTCGCTGAGCTGACCGTCGGAGAGATTGTGATAGCGCACGACGACGAGGGTGCGGCGGCTGAAGAAGTGCGGATTGATGAACTCTAAGTCGAGATGGGTGCGATCGGGGTCTTGACCGTAGGCGAGCGACACCTCGGTTGCCGTTCCGAAGAAATTGCGCTCGGTCAGGCCCAGGGCCCACGTGTTATCCCCGCCCGCGCTCGTGAAGCTCACCTGCGGCTGTGTGCTCCAGCCATCGGCAGTCACTGCACGGAGTGCGAGACGGTCGTCGGCCTGGCGCAGCGTGTCCAGACGTACCGATCGAAACACGCCGAGATTTCGCAGCGCGCGCTCACTTTCTTCCATCCGCGCGAGGTCGAACCGATCTCCACGGTTGAGCAGCAGCCGGCGCCGGATCACCCATTGGCGGGTCCGGATGTGGAGCCCATTCGCGAGGTTGGCGAGCCAATCGGGCGACGCATCGTTGCCTTCGAAGATGTTGTGGTTGTCGATGATGACGGTATCGATGATCGGCGGCTTGGCCGGTGCGTCGACGTTGGCGCTCTGCAACAGCACCAGGAGTCCGAGCAGCATTTACGGTCGAACTCCATGGATCCGCTGGCGCAACCGATAGCGCGCGTGTCGCGGGCTGTTCCACTCCGTGAAGTACAATGTCGCGTCGATGCGGCCGGCGATCTGCCGCGATCCTCTGGTCTGCATCACGTAGGTCCCGCGCACGGAATCGGGGCGCAGCGGCCGACACAGGCACGTCACGGTCGCGTAGGCCGGAATGGAGTCACCCAGCGAATAGGAATGATTGGCCGAGAGGTGACGCGCGTCGCCGAGATCGAGCGCGACGGTCAGCGAATACTCGTCTCCCAGCGCGTCGCTCGGGTCGAAGTCGAAACGCGCGAGCATGACGTCATGGCGCCCGGAGACGGTCGTATCGACGCCCAACCGCACCAGCGTATACGTGGGATCGGTGTCAACGACGATTCGGGCATGCTGCTCCCAGCGTCCGGACTGTTGCTCGCCGTCCGTGTCGCCCGGCCGCGGAAAGAGTTCGCAGCCGGCGGCAAGCATTCCCACCGCCAGTATCAGTACACACTCAAATACCTCTCGAGCTCCCACTCACTGACCTTTCCGATGTACTCCTCATTCCCCACGCTTCGCTTCCACGAACCGCTCATAAATGTGCGCGCCGAGCGCGTCTCTGGTGACGTCGTCCCCGCTCGAGCGTGTCGAGCGCTTCATGCAAATCCCGGGGTAGCTCGTCGATGCGTAATTCCGCCGCTCGCGAAAGCTCATCTCGGCGGCGTCAGCTTTATTGCACGCCGTCGATTCCCGCCGCAAGCTGAACGGCCAGCGCGAGATAGGGTTGCCGATGGGTCGACCGCGACACGCTGACGGGCGCCTCATACCCCGGCACCAGCCGTTTGTAGCTGTTAGTGCATCGCTGGGATCGAAATCGATCGTGCGAGCAGGGCGTCGTGGCGGTCTAGGGCCGTCGTGTCGACACGCAAGTGCACGATCGTGGAGCGCGCATCAGGTTCCGCAGTGTCACACGCTAGACACCTACAGCCCCGGCCTCAGTACAAGTACGCCAAGCTTAGCGCGACGCTCGCCTGATCCGTCTTGCCGTTGAAGGCTGCCAGGGTGGATCGATCGTACCGCACCTCCGGCCGGACAACGGCGTTCGGCCACGCACGGATGTTCAGCGTCGCCGTGGCGCTGCCAAACTTGTGACCCCCGTTCCCGGGAAAGCCCATCGACCCGCTGGTACGCGCGCCGTTCGCATCGTTCACATAGTCCCCCCGCAGCGCTAACCCGACCGACGTGTTGACGGCGTAGGACACCCAGCCGCCGATTGCCCACCATTCGGCATCCTGCGTGGGGGTCGGCAAGGCGGCGTTCGCCTGCTCGCGGCCGTAGTCACCCTGTAGCCAGAGTTGCGCGCTGCCCAGCCTCCGCGACAGCAGGGCCTCCACACCATAGCGATTCGCGTTGTCGTTGCCGGCCTCTTCCGGGCCCCAGAACCCGGTGATGCCTACCGCGGTGAGCGTATCGGGAGAGATCCCGATACGTCCCATCAGCGACTTCCGTTTGTTGTTGTCGGAGACCTGATCCCACCCGTTGATCACACGCAGCTGCACGTCGATGTAGCGGTTGAGCTTTGTTTCGACGCTCAAACCAACCGCAGTGAAGTTCTCGACGTAGATGAACTGGTTTCCCTCCGACCAGTTCGGGTTGGCGGTGGTCTCGATCACCTCCAGCCCGAGCAGTGTGGGGATGCGCCCCGCCTTGAATTGCACGCCGCTCCCACTCGCGGTCGGGAGGTTCAGGGTGACGTAGAGGTGCGGGATATCGCCCTGCGTGCCGAGGTCGAGCGCCCCCCCACTGGACTTGATCACAGTGGCATCCTGGCCGAACAGCACCTCGGCGTGGAATCCGGCGCTACGCTTCGCGGGGTCGTACGACTTGTCCAGCACGACGCCGAGCGCGTTCAGGGTGAAGCGGTTCTGCAGACGATCGTACAGCCGGCCCACGATCATCGTATCGCCGACGCTGTGCCGGGAATAGGCGTAGGACACCTCGGCCCAGCCGGTGAGCGTGAGCGGTGCAGGCGTTTGCGCCGCCAGTGACGCCGGTGCGAGCAACAGGCCGGCCACCGCGAGGGCACGCATCAGACCGGCTCCGGCTGTGCCTCGAGCGGCGCCTCGGGCTCGAGTGACGTTTCCGTCGACTCGTTCATGACGATGATGGTCGACGCCTCCGGCGTACTGGGATACGCCTCCACGCCCATCTCCGGCACATCGAGCCCGAGCTCCTCGACCTCAGCCGAGACGCGATGGCCCCCCACCACGAGACCGGTGATCTTGTACGCCCCGTACGCCATCGCGCCGACGGCGACGAAATTGGTCACGCCGCCCACCAGCTGCGCGAGAAGTTGCAACGGGTCGCCATAGAACAGTCCACGCACCGCGCCGTCGACTCCATTCCAGCCGGCGCCATAGGTGCCGTCGGCGAGCAGCCCCACGGCGAGAACCCCCCACAACCCGCACACTCCATGGACCGAGATGGCTCCGACGGGGTCGTCGATCTTCAGCGACCGCTCGACGAAGACCACCGCGGCGCAGACCAGGACCCCCGCCACGCCCCCGATCAAAACGGCGGATGGGGCCGTCACGAAGGCGCACGGCGCGGTGATCGCGACCAGTCCGGCGAGTGTCCCGTTCGCGAGCATCGACGGATCGGGTTTGCCGTACTTGCGCCACACGTACAGCATCGCCGTCAGCCCTCCAGCCGCCCCAGCGAGCATCGTGTTCGTCGCGATGACGGCGATGCGCAGGTCAGAGCCCGCGAGTGTCGATCCGGCGTTGAATCCGAACCACCCGAAAGCGAGGATGAACGTGCCGACCAACGCCATCGGGATGTTGTGGCCCGGGAGCGCATTCGCGGTCCCATCGCGGTTATACTTGCCACGCCGCGGGCCGAGGAGGATCGCGGTGACGAACGCCATGACTCCGCCCGTCATGTGGACGACGGACGATCCGGCGAAGTCGACGTGGCCGTGGCCCAGCCCGAGGTTCTTGCCGAGCATCGCGAGCCACCCGCCGCCCCAGGTCCAGTTAGCGTAGATCGGATAAATGACTGCGCCGACGAACACGCTGAACACGGCGAACGCGGAAAACTTCCACCGCTCGGCCAGCGCGCCGGTCGGGATTGTCGCGGCGGTGTCCATGAAGACCATCTGGAACAGGAAGTAGGCGAAGACCGGCGCGGTGTACGCGACGCCGGTCAGAAAGAACCCCGTTCCTCCGAACAGACCCCACGACTTCCCGCCGATCGTCACCGACACCTCGTGCGACAACTGATCGTAGCCGCCCAGCGTCCCGAGCGGCCCGACGCCACCCGCCTGCAGGGCGAAGCCCACGGCCCAGTAGGCCAACATCGCGATGCCGTATACCATGAAGTTCATCGTCATGGTGTGCGCGGCGTTCTTCGCGCGCGTGAAGCCGGTCTCGACCAGCGCGAAGCCGGCTTGCATGAACATCACGAGGAAACCGGCGACTAGCGTCCAGACGAAGTTGATGGCAACGGTGTTGGCGTCCATGTCCCCCTCGACGGTTCGTTGTGTCAGTGGATTCGTGCATAATATGCACGAATCTGCGTACACTCTGCAACTATCGCCCACAGTGCTGTGCACGAACGATAGTAAGTCGTGCATCAAATGCACGAACCTGCATACAGTGTGCCAGCAGAGGATGAGACGGGACGTACGGGGGGGGAAGCGGAACGGGGGCGACGTTCAGTACTGGGTCAGGTAGCGCTCCACCTCCCATTCGCTCACGCGGCCGATGTATTCTTGCCATTCCTCACGCTTGGCTTCGACGAACCGCTCGTAGATGTGCGTGCCGAGCGCCTCCCTGATGATGTCGTCCTTCTCGAGCATGTCGAGCGCCTCGTGAAGGTCGCGCGGCAGCTCGTCGATACGGTACTTCCGGCGCTCGCGAAAGCTCATTTCGAAGATGTTCTTATTCACGGGGTCGGGCGGGGTCAGCTTCTTCTGCACCCCGTCGAGCCCCGCTGCAAGCTGCACCGCAAGCGCGAGATAGGGGTTCGCTGATGGATCGGGCATGCGCAGCTCGCAGCGGGTGCCGATACCGCGGCGGTCGGGGATGCGCACGAGCGGGGACCGGTTCCGCATCGACCACGCCACATTGGTGGGGGCCTCGTAACCCGGCACCAGCCGCTTGTAGCTGTTCACCAGCGGATTCGTCACGGCGCAGAAGCCGCGGGCGTGCTTGAGCAGCCCCGCGATATAGTTCAGCGCTACCGGAGAGAGCTCCCACTTCGCCTTGGGATCGTGGAACGCGTTCGTCCCCTTCCGGAACAGCGACTGGTGGGTGTGCATCCCCGAGCCGTTCTGGCCGAAGATCGGCTTGGGCATGAACGTCGCGAGAAATCCGTGCCGATAGGCCACGTTCCGCACGATAAAACGAAACGTCGCCAGATTGTCGGCCGTCGCCAGCGCTTCGGCGTAGCGAAAGTCGATCTCGTGTTGTCCCGGGGCGACCTCGTGATGCCCTGCTTCGACCTCAAAGCCCATCGCCACGAGATCCTTCACGATCAGCCGGCGAATCTCCTCGGCGCGATCGACCGGCGTCTGGTCGAAGTAGCCGCCGTGATCGTGCGTCACCGTGGTCGGCTCACCGTCCGAGTCCAATTGAAAGATGAAGAACTCGGCCTCGACGCCGGCCATCATCTCGAAGCCCAACGCTTTGGCCTTCGCGATCTGGCGCTGCAACGCCTGACGCGTGCAGCCGGCGAACGCCGAGCCATCCGGGTTGTAGATGTCGCAGATCACCCGGGCGACCTTGCCGGCCGCGTCCCCGTCGGGCAGCACGCGAAACGTCTCCAGGTCGGGCCGCAGCACCATGTCCGATTCCTCGATCCGTACGAACCCCTCGATCGACGAGCCGTCGAACATGATGTCGCCCTCGAGCGCCTTGTCGAACTGGCTCTGCGGCACCTCGACATTCTTGTTCACGCCCAGGATGTCCGTAAACTGCAGCCTGAGCGAGCTCACGTCTTGCTTCTTTGCTGCCTCTAAGATTTCACGCTTTGTTGGCATGGGCGGAGTGGCGGCAACGGGCGGCAAAAGGCGGCAACGGAGTCACCATTACCGCCCCGATGCCGCCTGTTGCCGCCCTAGTTGTCAGGCGTCGTAATACAGGAAGTACTCGTACGGATGCGGCCTGAGTGCCACCGCGTCGACATCCTTGAGCTTCTTCATCGCCAGCCAGGTATCGATCAGGTCTTGCGTGAAGACGCCGCCTTCGACCAGGAATGCGTGGTCGGCTTCCAGCGCCGCCAACGATTCCTGCAGGCTGCCCGGCGTGTTCTTGACGTGCTTGCGCTCTTCGGGCTCCAGCTCGTAGAGGTCCACGTCCATCGGCTTCGGCGGCTCGATCTTGTTCTTGATGCCGTCGAGACCTGCCATGAGCAGCGCGGCGAACGTGAGGTACGGATTCGCCGAGGGATCGGGCGCTCGGAACTCGAGCCGCTTGGCCTTCGGCGACGTCGAGTACATCGGGATGCGGCAGATCGCCGAGCGGTTGCGCTGCGAGTAGATCAGGTTGATCGGCGCTTCATAGCCCGGGACCAGGCGGCGATAACTGTTCGTCGTCGGCGCCGCGAATGCGAGCAGTGCGGCCGCGTGCTTGATCAACCCACCGATATACCAGCGCGCCGAATCGGAAATCAGCGCATACCCGTTCTTGTCGAAGAACAGGTTGCTCGACCCGTTCCACAGGCTCATGTGCACGTGCATGCCAGAGCCGTTGTCGCCGAACATCGGCTTGGGCATGAACGTCGCCGTGTAGCCGTTCTTGCAGCAGACATTCTTGACGATGTACTTGTACATCATGACCTGATCGGCCATGCGCGTCAGTGTGTTATAGCGCATGTCGATTTCGGTCTGGCCCGCCGTTCCGACTTCGTGATGGTGGACTTCGACCTCGATGCCGGCGGCGATCATCGCGAGCATGATCTTGGAGCGAAGATCCTGCAGCCGGTCGGTCGGCGGGCACGGGAAGTACCCTTCCTTGTGCCGCGGACGGTGGCCCAGGTTGGGCGTGCCGTTGGTGCCGCTGTTCCAGATGCCTTCTTCGGAATCGATGTGATAGTAGCCCTCGTGCGCGTTCTGGTCGAAGCGCACGGAGTTGAAGATGTAGAACTCCGCCTCGGGCCCGAAGTACGCAGTCGTGGCTACGCCGCTCTTCTTCAAGAACGCTTCGGCCTTACGCGCCACGTAGCGAGGGTCGCGCGAGTACGGCTCGCGCGTGATCGGATCGACGATATCACAGGTGAGCGAGAGCGTCGGCACCTCGAGACACGGATCGACGAAGGCGCTCCCGGGATCGGGGAGCAGCAGCATGTCGCTTTCGTTGATCGCCTGAAAGCCGCGGATCGACGAGCCGTCGAATCCCAGGCCCTCGGTAAACGTCTCTTCCTCGAGCTCCTTGAGCGGAATCGAGAAATGCTGCCAGGTGCCCGGCAGGTCCGTGAATCGTACGTCCACGACCTGCACGCCCGCCTCCTTGGCACGGCGGATCACATCTGCCGGCGATGGGCCAGTGGACGCTTTCCCGGCCGTGGTGGCGGTGGGTTCCAAGGTTGCTGTCATTGCGAGGGGTCTCCTTCCCGAGTCGGTGACGCGCTTTGCAAGCGGCGGGCCATACGGGAAGCTAGAGTGCCTGCTATCTGGTGTCAAGAAATCCGTGCACGAATTGCACGAAATGGAGGCTGACGTACGATTTGTGATGTGGAAATGTGCAAACTGTACGCCCATTTGTGCTACAGTTGCGTTACAGCGACTCCACAAAGTGCAACAGCTCGACCGCCGAAAACTCACCAAACCGCTCGTGAATATCTTTTTCCTTCCATTCCAGGAAGATCCAACCTGTAACCTTGTGCTGCTGACCACTCACAAAGTGAATACGGCCCCGCACCGCACCCATGGAACTGTCGGGCTGACCCTCGAGAAAGACGTCCCAGCGCTGCTCCCCACGCTTGAGCTCTCCCATGTGCTTGCCGTATTCGGTAGCGGCCATGGGACCTACACTACCGGCTTTCCGGAGAGCCGCTAGGCCGGGTTACATTCTCCCCCTAATGACTTGTCATGCCTGCGGTGCCCAACTCTCCTCGACCGCGCGGTTCTGCCACAAATGTGGCGCGGCCGTCGCCACAGCAGTCCCGTCCGGCTGGCGAGCCGGCATCCCCTGGGCACTCGCCGGCGCGGCGCTCGGTGCACTCGCCACCGTGGTCGCCATGCGAGGAGCCGGAGGCCGGAAGTCAGGAACCGAGCCCGCACCATTTGCATCGGCCTCCCCTGCCTCCCAACTCCAGCCTCCTGACATCAGCCAGATGTCCCCCGAAGAACGCGCCACTCGTCTGTTCAATCGCGTCATGATGCTGGTCGAGGCCGGCAAGATGGACAGCGCGCAGTTTTTCGTTCCGATGGCGCTCGGCGCCTACGCACAGCTCCCGAGTCTCGATGCCGATTCGCGCTATCACGTCGGGATGCTGGAACTCGCGGGCGGAGACCCCAACGGCGCGCTCGCCGAGGCCGACACCATCCGCCAATCAATACCCACGCACCTCTTCATCTATATCCTCCGCGCGCACGCCTACCAGGAGCTCGGAAACAAAGGCCAGGAGCAAAAGGCGTATGCCGACTTCTTGAGCCACGAGTCGGCCGAGCTGGCGCGGAAGCGCCCCGAGTACGACGAGCACAAGAATCCGCTGACGAGCTTCCATAACGAAGCCGAGCGCCAGGCGCAGAATCCGCGGCGGCCTCCGTCATGACCGGCGCGACATTGTCGCGCATCATCCGCGTCGCGCACAGCCCGGATGCGGACGATGCGTTCATGTTCTGGGCAATGGCCTCCGGCAAGATCGACACGGGTGGCCGCCGCTACACGCACGAGCTGGCCGACATCGAGAGCCTCAATCGGCGCGCGCTTGCCGGCGAGCTCGAAGTCACCGCCGTTTCGCTGCACGCCTTTGCCTATCTCGCCGACCGCTACGCGCTGCTCGCACACGGCGCGAGCATTGGCGATCGCTATGGCCCGCGGATCGTCGCCCGCGAACCTGCGCCGCATGACCCACGGCAGCAGCTGGCAGGTCGTCTTGTGGCCGTCCCCGGAGAGCTGACGACCGCGTTTCTCGCGCTGCGCCTCTATCAGCCCGCCGCTCGACACGTGGTCGTACCGTTCGATCAGATCGAGGACTATGTTGCCGCCGGCAACGCCGACGCCGGACTCCTGATTCACGAGGGTCAGCTCACCTTCGCCGATCGCGGCCTGCATTTGTGGGCCGACATGGGTGAATGGTGGCACCAGGAGACCCGTTTGCCGCTTCCGCTCGGCGGCAACGTGGTGCGTCGTGATCTCGGGGATGAGCTCATGCACGCGATCGCCCGCGACTTGAAGGCAAGCATCGAGTATGGCTTGGCCCATCGGGCGGAAGCGTTGCACCACGCTCAAGCGTTCAGCCGCGGCCTCGATGCAGACCGCACCGACCGCTTCGTCGGCATGTACGTGAACGCCTACACGGTGGATTACGGCGCGACGGGCAGGCGCGCCGTCGCAGAATTGCTGGCGCGCGCGCACGCGGCCGGCATCATCCCCAACCCCGTCGCTCTGGCGTTCATCACAGCCGATTCCTAGTTTGCGGTGCCATCTCAAGGAGATCGGTTGACCGCTCCCGCAGGCCTGGTCACGGTGCTGGTGGTCGACGACGAAGAGCCGATCCGCAACGCGCTGCGGAAGTTCCTGAAGCACCAACAATTCGAGGTGTACGCGGCCAGCTCCGCCGACGAGGCGCTCCAGCAACTGCGCCTCCACAAGATCGCACTCATGCTGTCCGATATTCGCATGCCCGGCACGAGCGGCGTGGACCTCGTGCCGCACGCTCTGGAAATCGAACCGGAGCTCGCGATTCTCATGCTAACCGCCGTCAACGACGCAACGAGCGCGGCGCTGTGCATGCAACGTGGCGCGATGGATTATCTCACGAAACCGATCGAGCTTGCGGATTTGGGACGCGCGGTGCAGCGGGCGCTCAAGCGACGCGAGATGCTGCTCGAGAATCGCCATCTCAACGAGTGGCTCAAAGAAGAGGTGACGACTCGCACGGCGGAGCTTCACCGTCAGCAACACCGCATGGAGCGCATTTCAACGGCCACTCTCGAAGCGCTCGTCAACGCACTCGAGGCCAAAGACCCATATCTGCGCGGTCACTCCGCCCGGGTGGCCGACCTCTCGGCGAACATCGCCACGGAGCTCGGGTTGGCCGAGGAAGACGTCGAGCGCGTCCGCATGGCCGGCCGGCTCCATGATCTCGGTAAGATCGGGACGCGAGACGCCGTTGTTAATAAGGAAGGGCCGCTTACCGCTGAAGAATTCGAGCACGTGAAGCAGCATGTCATCATCGGCGCGCAGATCCTCTCGCCGCTCGTGCATCTCGGCGACATCGTGCAAATGGTAAAGAGTCATCACGAGCGCGTCGACGGCACCGGGTACCCCGACGGTTTGCGCGGCGATGAGATCCCCCTAGGCGGCCGCATCATCGGTTCGGCGGAAATCTACGACGCGCTTACGACCGCACGACCCTATCAAGACAAGATGACGCCGGAGGAGGCAGTCGAGCGGATGGGCGATCTCTCGGGAACGGTGCTCGATTCCACTGTCTATGATGCGCTGGTGAGAATCGTGGCACGGCGCGGGACGCTGGTCTTTCTGGACGAGGACGTCGGTCCAGCGCTCTAAAAGACCAAACCCCGGGGCGAGAAGCTCCCCGGGGTTGGCGGGTCGGGTGAAGTGGCCGTCACACTTCAGCCGCGACCCTCTGCTCTAACGTGCTGTGGTGCGTCCTGGTTTCATACGATTAGATGCAGCGAGCCGCTGAACGGTTGCATCCTACCATCGCTTGACTCTCCCGACGCGGGATGTCGTGATTGTTTCGGCTTGAGACCCCCGCCGCAGCACGATTCGCGTGTTCGAAACGCCCCATCCCATCCCTGTCGGCCCGAATGTCACAATTGGGTTCGAAACTTCCAGCGTTACGCCGTGGCTCGCGGGTCCCGCCAGCCGCCACCAGGGTTTCCAGCCGCTCGGCCAGAGCCGATCGATCCGCAACGTATCCGCCGCGATTTCGACTCGAGCCCGAGTCGACTGCATGACGGCGCCATTTCTGCCGACGGCCAGCGCGGTGGTGACGTCGCCGGCGGCGCGCTCGGTCTCGAGCCAGTCCTGAAGTCGTGCGGCCCGCGGCAACCATATCCCGAACAGCACGCCCGCGATCCCCAAGACCACCATCATTTCCAGGAGTGTGAACCCTTTGGACATTCATGATTTATACGTGTCAGCGAATCCCTTCCTGCAATCATAAAAACTCGGCGAAAAGCCATAAAACGCGCCATTTGCGGTCTAACGCACCGGGACGGCGGACGCTATGTTGGTGTCCGTGATGGTCTTGCCGTTCGGCACGGCTGCTGCCATGAGCATCGCCCGTGAGCACTGAGCTTCGGTCTCGCGGCGCCGGATTACCGCACGCCGTTTTCCTCCAACGTGTGGCCGATGAACCGGCCACTTCCCCAGAGGTTCGTTTGGGGCAGGGTGCGTTTCTCGCGCTCCGCTTTGTCGACTTGCTCGCCCCGGATCGTGAAGCTCCAGCGCCGGACGTATTCCGCTACCAGTGGGCCGCGACCGAGCGCTACTGCACCGAGCTCGCGGGCGAGGGCACGGAAGCCTCGCACCTCAGCTGCATAGTGCGCGCGGCGGGCGAAGCACATCGGACTGGAGAGTTCCAGCTGTTGGCACCCGCGTTGTTCGCCTTCGCGATGTATCTGGAACAAGAGGGCCATTTCGAGGAAGCCGAAGACGTACTCCAAACCATGGTCGGCGTCAGCGTCGGACGCCTGCAACCATCTGACGCAATCTCTGCGTGGATGCGACTTGGTCGAGTGCGCAGGAAGCAGACCGATTTCGAAGGGGCCGACGCAGCGTATGCAGAGGCCGGCCGGCTCGCTACCTTAGCCAGCGATCGGCATGCCGTGCTCCTCAGTCGGGTCGGGCATTGCAACGTTGTTCACTATTGCGGAAACCTCCCCGAAGCTGAACGCGAATGGCGGGCGCTCCTCCAGGACGTCGACTCGACAACCTTCCGAGATGTTCGGGCGCAGGCGCAGCACGGGTTGGGAAATATTCTCGCTCGTCGCGGCAACGCACACGAGGGTGTACCACACCTCTGGCGAGCATACGAATTGTACGAAGACGAGTCTCAGCAATTACGTACCCTCAACGACCTGGGGCTGATGTTACTCGCCATCGGAGACGTTGTTGGTGCCGAGCGGGCGCTCATGGAGGTCGTGCGGCGCGACCACATGAGCGATAACCTGGCGAACGCAAAAATCGAATTGATGAACTGTGCGTCGTTCAGGCGAGACCGGGTTGGCTTCGAGCGTTGGCGCGAGCGTGCCCTCGAGCACGTTCCAAACGAGCTGCCAAACATCCGGACCGACTACCACTACAAGTTGGCGATTGGATTTGCTCGATTCGGGAATTTCAATCGAGGCGAGGAAGAGTTGCGCCGCGCCTTGGAAATCGCCGCGGCGCATGACTTACACGAATTGGTTTTCAAGATTGAGCGGGTACAAGCCGGGCTCCGGGACTGCCACGCCCCGGATGAAGTCGAGCGCGGCGAATCGGAGCCCGGGTCGCTGACAACTGAGGCCATCAGGGAGGTATCAGCCTCCCTGGCAGCCCTGAATCCCTAACCGTTCAGTGGCAGGTGTTGGGATTGCTCTGGTCGCACACGTTGTTGGTTGGGCCGGACGCGTCGGCACACGCCCCAGCGGTCAAAGCAAACGAAACGAGGAACAGCGCAACGAGAGTGCGGATGCGGCGGGACATATGACCTCCACGAGTTGATGGTGGCTTTCAAGCTCCAAGCCAACTTGCGCGTGACCGTGCGTTTCGTTTAGGGCATTTTTGCGGCATCGTAGGGCGTTTTTGCGGCATTTGGGATTCTTGCGGAGGTTCGGTAGAGGTATGCTGGTACTGGCGGCAGTCCCAGACCTGCAGTTCCGGCGGCTGCGCGGCGCGGTGGCGCCACGCTTCGCCGTCGCATACGCAGCAACTTGGGATGACGCGCTCGAGACGATTCGCGGAAGGCCGGTGGAGATTGCGGTCGTCGATCCTACCTTGAGTGGCCTTGCGAGCCGAGAGGAAATCGAGCGCCTGCATGTCCTCTTCCCGTCTCTGCGGCTGATCCTCTACACCCTCATGACGCCTCAACTGGCGCCGGTGCTGCTGTCCCTCGGCCCCTGCGGCATCCGGCAGGTCGTGCTCCGTGGCGTGGACGATCACCCCGACCGGCTGCGCACCCTGATAGAAGAAGAGGCAATGCACGCCGCGTCTTACCGCCTTGTCGAACAACTGGCTCCCGCACTCGCAGCGCTGCCGAGAGAGCTGCGCTGGGTGCTGGAAGACGCGATCCGCAGCGCTGGCGGCGTCCAGACCATCCAGCAGATCGCGGCTCGCGCGCGGGTCGACCGCGGCACGTGCGCGCGCTGGTTCGCGCGGGCGGGCCTGCCGAGCCCGCGCCACATCCTCGCTGCGGCGCGCGTGCTGTACGCGCATCGCCTGCTCAAGGATCCGGGCTTCACCATCGAGGACGTCGCGAAACGGCTCGGCTATGCCCAGGTCAAGACGCTGCAGCAGCACGCCCGCACCTACCTCGGCCTCACCGCCGGGGAGATGCGCTTGTCGCTCAGCACCGAACAGGCTACGGCGCGCATCATCGCGCGGTTCTTGACTCCCGCCCTGGCGCTCACGGCCGCCGCCTCATGATGACCGCGCCCCCACCCAAGCCCGCCACCGTCCTCATTGTCGACGATGAGGCGGCCCTCAGACGGGTGCTCGAGCGGTATCTCGAGCGACACGGGTATCGCGTGCTCAGCGCCGGGACAGCCGAAGCCGCCTACGAGCTGCTGGCCACGGAACAAGCCGACGCCCTCCTGCTCGACATCCATCTGCCGACGATGTCCGGCCTCGCGCTGTACCTTGCGATCATCCATCGCTGGCCGGCGCTGGAGGGCCATATCGCCATCATGACAGGCGACTCGGAAGCTCAGGAGGTGCGCAGCTGGCTCGAACACCACCGCTGCGCCGTGCTTCGGAAACCGTTTAACCTCACGCAGGTTATGGACTGGATCGCGTTGGTGCTGCAGCAGGATCGCCAATCGGGGGCAATGGACGCATGACGACGGTCGTGCACGCCGACCCACTGCACGTCTTACGAGAATATCGGAATCTCGCGCCCTGGAACCTGCGGGACCTTTCCGTGGTGGTGGGCGCCGTGCTCGACGCGTCGGCGGTCACCCCGATCAACGCCGCCGCGCGAGCCGCACCGAGTGAGCGGACGATTCGCTTCTACGTGACGCGCGGTCTGGTCAGCCCGCCCGAAGGTCGCGGGACGGCGGCCACCTACTCCTACAGGCACTTCCTGCAGCTGCTCGCCATCAAGCTCCGCCAGATGGAGGGCGCCACGCTCGCCGCGATCACCAAGGACATGCACGACCAGACCGGCGACGTGCTCGAACGGCGCTGCGCCCAGACCCTCGGCGCCTCGTTGCCGACGCCCGACCATCTGCCGCTCAAAGGCGCGGAGAGCATGCCACGCGGCCGCTCGGGGCGCGCCCTGACGGCGTGGCTCACACGCGACGCTGTCAAAGACACCGCGGGCACGACAACCTGGCGACGCATCCCCGTGACGCGCGGCGTCGAGCTCCACGTCGACACCGACCATCCGCTCGCCCGCCTTGGCTCGGATGATCAGGGTCTGGCCGAGACGCTGCGCCAGGCGATCGCGAAACTCCTGCCACAGAATTCGTAATACATCGGGTAGGGGTGCAGCATGCTGCGCCCCTCCATCACTTACCGGAGGCATTTGAAATGTGGGTGCTGCTGGTACTCGTGGTCCTCGCTGGTCTGTGGATAGTGAGCGCGTACAACGGGCTCATCTCGCTGAAGAACCAGACCGCGAACGCGTTCAAGCAGATCGATGTGCAGTTGAAACGCCGCCATGACCTGATTCCCAACCTCGTGAACGCCGTGAAGGGCGCGATGGACTTCGAGAAGTCGACGCTCGAAGCGGTGATTCAAGCGCGCAATCAGGCCGTGAAGGTGAACGCGGCGGGACCGGAAGGCGTCAAACAGATCAGCCAGGCGGAGAACGCCTTGTCCGGCGCGTTGTCACGCCTCCTCGTTACGGTGGAGCGCTATCCACAGCTCAAGGCGACCGGCAACATCGGGCAACTGCAGGAAGAGCTGACCTCCACAGAGAATCGCATCGCGTTCGCGCGGCAGCTCTATAACGACACCGCGACACAGTACAACACCAAACAGCAGCAATTCCCCACGACGCTCGTGGCTGGCCTCGCCCACGTGGAGCGCGCGGACCTGTGGGAAATCGAGGATCAAGCCGAGCGCGCGGTACCGCAGGTTGACCTCTCCGGACGCTAACCTCTTTCAGCAACAGGAAGCCAATCGCCGGCGCACGACCTGGCTGGTGATTGGCTTCGTGCTGTTCTTCGCCTGGCTCGGCTTCGGCGGCGACTACATCTGGGCCCTGGAGGGCCGGCACCCGTTCCCCTGGCTCGGCATTGCGATGGCGACGCTCGCGATCCTGGGCGTCTGGTACGCGTACAGGACCGGACCGGAAAAGGTGCTCTGGTCGACCGGTGCCACCGAGTTGACCGATCCGAAGACCGACGCCGAGCGACAGCTGGCGAATGTCGTCGACGAGATGGCGATCGCCGCCGGCGTGCCGCGGCCGCGCGTTTGGATCATCCCGGACGACGATCCCAACGCATTCGCGACCGGCCACGACCTGGGCGACTCCCATATCGCGGTGACGCGCGGGCTATTGGCGATCTGCAACCGGGACGAGCTCCAGGGCGTGATCGGCCACGAGCTGGGGCATGTGAAGAACCTCGATATTCGATTGATGACGATGCTCGCCGCGCTCGTGGGCGCGGTACTGCTGGTGCGCGATGGGATGGGGCGGACGATGCGCGTGGGAGAGAGCCGTAAAAGCAAGAACGCCGGGCCGCTGCTCGCCGCCCTGGTCGCGCTCTGGGTGCTGTCCTGGATCTTTGCGCCGCTCATCATCCAGCTTCTGGCGCTCGCCGTCCAGCGCGGCCGCGAATACCTGGCGGACGCCATGAGCGCGCAGTTCACTCGCAATCCGCTGGCGCTCGCCTCCGCGCTCACGAAGATCGAAGCGGCGGACGCACCGACGGCGGCGATCAAGCGCGGGGCTGCCCATCTCTGCATCGCCGATCCGCTCGGGCGCCGATTCACCAATAGCGAGGGATGGCTCGCCGACAGGTTCGCCACTCACCCGCCGATGAGCATGCGGATCTCGCGTTTGAAGGGAATGGGATACGCGGCGCTGAAGCAGGCGGGTCAGCCGATATAGGCGCGTTCAGAAAACACGAAGCCCCCGGGACGGCTCGATAGGCTCGCCCGGGGGCTCCGACACATTGGCTACCCGAAGTCGAGGGCTTGCGCCCTTCGTTCTTCTCTCCGTCGCCACCTATGGACTGGTTCGTCCTCGGTAGGGCAAACAGAGGCTCCGGCTTCCATCCCTAGGCAACCCCGTCGGGTCGCCCAGTTCACCAATGTGAGTGCTACGGGTCAGATCGGGTCGCGGACCGACCTTCCGCACTGCACGTCGAGGCACCATTTCGACGTGGCTAGGGCAACGCGACTGGCCCCAGCTGTCCGACCCGGTGAGTTTACTCCCGGATCAACGAGCGCCTGAGCCCTTGGTTGCATCGGCGCTCTCCCCGGAATTTCCGTTCGGACCCGTCTTGAAGGCGTTGTTGAGACGCCAGGTCTCAACCCTTCCCTCCAAGCCGCGTGACATCAATATAGGGGGCTGTGAAAACCGCGCAAGTGCCGATGTTTCTTCGGGTTAGCTTACTTCGATGTGCATGACATGTGGAGAGTAAACTGGGACTCTACAATCTGTTCCGGCTCTCGTCCACATGATGTGGAGTTGTGAATCCACAGCGCGCACGTTCCCACATTGCGCTTTTTAGCCCTCGATCGCCACTTCGCAGTAGGCAAACGGCTCACTTGAGTCGACAGGAATGAATAGAAACCCCGCGCCACTCGTCGCGAACCATCCAGCAAGCAGCTGTGTCGAGCGTCCCACCGCCGGCTCGGCAAACAGCGTCTGCGTCCAGCGACGGATGTGACGCAACTCGGGCGCGCGACGTGACAACAGACTGAGCGCCGCACCCAAACCATGTGTAGCTCTCAGGAAATGCGCGATCGCGTGGCCGCGTTGCGCAAAAATGTAAGAACGCACTCCCGGCTCGTCATAGAGCAAGGTACCTTCGTAAGGGTCGGCTGGCGGCGCGTCCATGCGTGGACCGAAGTAAACGAACACGCGGTCGTCGCCATCGCGACGCTCGACGACGATGGCAGCGGAATCCGGACCGAGCCGCGCCGCATGAACAAGATCCTCGGCGGCGAGTATACCGACTTGCGCGGTCCATTCGAGTGCGGCGAGCGCCTGGTCTAACGGCAACCCAACCGCGTCGTCATACGCGATAAGGCGCGGTGCTTCCCCCGCACGCTGGAAGAAGTGCGCGAGCGCGTCGGCGCGGTCTTCAAAAGTCCGGAGAATGCGCGAGGTTGCGGGAGCGGCCATCTGAGGATAATAACCACGAATTCAAGAGTTAGAGGAGCGGTGGGATGCTGGCTGCAATAGTGACGGCGATCACGATGGTGGTCCTGCCGCTGCAAGCGCAGGATACGACGGCGCACAGGGACACGGTGCCGGCGGTGCCGCCCGCGCCCAGCATCGAGCAGCTCCAGTACATGGATGGCCTGAAGACCGTCACGCGGGGCGTCGCGCAGCTGCACGACGGCCTCAGCCGTGTGTCCCGCACCCAGCAAGCCGATTCCGCTACACGGCATCACGCCGCCAAGCGCCTCGGCGGGCTATGCGGAACGGCTCGCTCCTTCATCGTCAGCGGCCGTCCTAAGATGAAGCCAAGTGCGTACAGCGATTCGCTCCGGATCCTGGCCAAGCAGCTCACGCTCCGCCTGGACACGCTGACGAACGCGCTGCCGATTTGCGAGCGTACAGCCGGCCGCGATCCGGCGGTGGCCACGGCCCTCACGACCAAGCTCAAGAGCTACGACGACGCGCTGCTCGCCTTCAAGACCAGTCAGGCCGCCTTCTACAGGCCTGACAGTGCTAAAGCGCAACCTCCAACTCCACAATAACTTAGCTGCCAGTCTGCCAGCTCTTGAGCAGGTCGGCAACCGCCTCCTTGGTGTCGGCAAACTTGAGGGTCGCGCTGACAGCCTGGAGCTTGGGTTGCGCGATGGGGCGCGGTAGCGAGTACCGGAACGCTTCCACCGTCCAATTCCTCACGTAGGACCGGTCGTCGTCCAGATGCCGGACCAGCAGGTCCAACGCCCGCGAGCTGCCGCGCGCGGCGAGGGCTGCCAGGACGTGGACGGCAAAATGATCCTGGCCGGCTCGCGCTTCCACTGTATCGACCAGGCTGGTATCGCCCGTCTGCGCGATCACCCGGTACGCGCCATTCTGAACCGCGTCCCGGTAGGATGGCGTTCGTAATGCCTCCAGCACGATGGCGTGACGGTTTGCGGAGTCGGTGAGTGCCATCGCGGTCACCGCGGCCGCGCGCACCGCAGGACTCGAATCGCGCGACCAGGCCGTTTTGGCGAGAGCCGCGGCCTCCGGGCCTCCCACGCTCCCGAGCGCCTCAATCGCCGCGGCGCGGACTGGCGCGGATGTGTCTGTCGCCGCCGCCTGCAACGCCGGCAACGCGACCGTCGTCGGAAAGTCCCCCAGTGCTGCTACGGCGGCGGCGCGGACGAGGAAGTAGTCGGCGCTGGTCGCCGCCTTTGCCAGTGCCGCACCGGCCGCTGGTTCCTTCGTACGCTGGCTCAGCTGCGAGATGATCCAGTGCCGGTTCCACAGGTTGGGATCGCGCTCGAGCTGGGTCGCGAGCCACGCCGTCGGCTCATCGAAGCTCAACCGCTTCAGAATCGCATTGCCGTCGTCGAAGACGACCATCGTCGGTGCACTCCTCACATCGCGCACGAGGATGGTGTCCTGACGGTGCGAGAGCTGGGCCCGCATGCTCACATCGCCGCGCGCCGTGCCGACGCGAATCGTCACGGGCAGGCGGAACGCGGTAGGTGTGGTGTAGCGCAGGCCGGTGCTGTCGGCCTTGGCGCTGTCCTGCTGTAGTTGTTGCACCACGACGCTCAGTGTCGCTGTGCTCGAGTCGTACCTGGTCGTAACGGTGAGCTCCGGATAGCCGGCCTGATAGATCCATTGATCCCAGAACCAGTCGAGGTTCTCACCTGTCGCTTCGAGCACCGCCTGACGGAAATCGTCGGTGGTCGCGTTGTCGAACGCATGGGCCTTCAGGTAGCCATTGACCGAGGTCCAGAATCGCCGGTCGCCCAGATACTGTTTGAGCATCTGCAGGACCAGCGCACCTTTTGGATAGATGTTGTTCGAGCCGAGTGACGCGAGCGGCATGCGCCGGTCGCGATCGATCTGCATGAACTGGTTGTACTCGTCCAGGTAATAGTCCTCTTCGGCGCGGGCGCCGAGCTTCTGTGCCCAGTATTGGCCGGGCATGAACTCCGCGAACCCTTCGTTGAGCCACATGTTGGCCCAGTTTTCCGTGGTGACGTAATCGCCGAACCACTGATGCGACAGCTCGTGAGGAATCAGGATCCACAGATACCACGGCCGGTCCTGGTAGTCGCGCGATCCCGGTAGCCAGTCGACGAGTGTCGTGGCGCTGACGTTTTCCATGCCGCCGAAAAAGTCGGCCACCGTCGTCTGCGCGTATTTCGCCCACGGAAAGGGGACGCCCGTCAGCCGCGAGTAGGTCTCGATCATGTCGGGCGTGCTTTTGAACAGCGGACGCGCCAGCGCCGAGTCATCGTGGTAGACGTAATAGTCCACCGGAATCGTCCGCCATGTGTCGTGGACCTTGGCGAGCGGCCCCACCACGACCGACACGAGATAGGTCGCGGACGGCTTGTCCTGTCGCCAGCTGACGGTCCGCGAGCCATCGCGCGCCGTGACGTCGGAAACGAGGTGTCCGTTCGAGACAGCAAACATGCCCTTGGGCACTGTCGCGCTCAGATCCCACGTCATCTTGTCGTTCGGGAAGTCGTAGGTGGGAAACCAGTAGTGGTTGTCGTGGTCTTCGCCCTGGCTCCAGATCTGCTGCGGGCGGTGAGCGCGCCCCTCGGGATTGATGAACGTCAGACCCTTCCCGTTCGTGACCACGCCGTGATAGGAGAGCGTGAAGCGGGCAGTGTCACCATAAGCAATGGCTTTGGCCAGATGGACCACCAGTGTGTCGCCGTGGCGCGACGTGCGGAGCGCACTGGTGATCTGCAGCTTCGCGCCGGCGTCCAGAATGACCGAGTCGAGCCCCGGCCGAAGTGACACCAGCGTCGTCGTCACGCGGCCGTCGAACGAGGTGGAATCCCAGTTGAACCTGGAGACCTCGATCCGCTGATGGATGAGGTCGTAGTCATGCGAACGCGTGTACCGATCGTTCGCCATGCGTTCGGCGTTCGACTGGGCGGCGAGTGGACCGGACGCGCACACGGCCATGAGGACGACTAACGACAGGGGCAAGCGCATTGGCGTTCCTCGTACAAGAAGGGCACTGAGAGTGATGCTGCTATAATGCTGTCGCAACGCTGTTCGTGCGACTTTCAGGCAGTCGCGATTGACAGTGCCGCCGGGGCTTAATACTTTTGCCCCCGGTTCAAGCATAACGTGGCACCGTCACCGGATGTCTGCGCTTCCGCGAGGACCACACTGTCTCGCGGTTTTTGTTTGAGCCCGCCCCCGCCGCGGTGGCGTGGGTCGTTCCAGTCCGGGGCGTTTGCCCCATTGTGCAGAGGTAGAACAGTATGGCTAAGGGTAAGGTGAAGTGGTTCAACGACGCGAAGGGCTTTGGCTTTATCGCGCAGGAGTCTGGTCCAGACGTGTTCGTCCACTTCACGGCGATCCAGGCCGAGGGCTTCCGCAGCCTCGCCGAGGGTGACAACGTCGAGTTTGACGTCGCCCAGGGTCCGAAGGGGCTGCAGGCGCAGAACGTCCGGAAGGCCTGACTTGTAGGGGCACCGCGCTGCCCCTGCGACAAGCGGGCCCGGGTCACACCGGGTCCGTTTGCTTTTCATATATTGGCGCCATGACTCCGCTGCTCATCTCGCTCATGCTCCTCCAGGCCGCCCCAGCGGCACCCCCCGCAGCCTCGCGTCCTTTTGCCTACCGCGGCTTCACGCCGGGGATGATCTATCGCGATTTCGCGACCCAGGCGCGTGCTATGGCGCCGACCAGCAACGATATCCTGGCGTGCCAGACCATGCACCAGACGGCGCAGGTAATGGATTGCGGCGTCCGGGTGCGCGATCCTGTGGACAGCGCCCTCTTCTACCTGAGCGCCAACGTGATCGAGGGGCGAACCTCCGTCATTTCGTTCGTCGACTCGGGAGCAGTCGCACTCGTGCGCCGGACCCAGGATGACATGCGCAGGCGCCTCGGCGCGCCCCTGCGCAAAGAGCGCAGCATGTGGGAATGGACCAAGGGGCGGCGCTTCATCCGGCTCAACTGGCGCGGCGGGAGTGACTGGCGCGTGATCTCGATTACGCTGAACGACCGGGACGTCATGGATCGCATCGCGCACTACCGCCCGGCCGCCACGCAGTCGAAGCCGAAACCCAAACCCTAAGCTCAGAGCGCCGTCACCAAACGCTCGGCGAGCTTCGCGATCCCTTCGACGCCGGTGATCTGATCCATCCAGCGCGGCGGCAGTGCCACTTGTCCGTAGCGCGCGCCGAGCAGCGCGCCGGCCACCGCGGCATTGGTGTCGGTGTCCCCACCGGCCTGGGCGAGACAGACGAGCGATTCTTCGAGCGAGCGGTCGTGCGTGGCAAACCAGAACGCGATCTCGACGCAGTGCACCACATAACCGGCTTCGCCCGCGCGCGCGATCGGAAGATCGGACTCAGACTCGCGCGGCACGCGGTGGATCGCGTCGCGCAGCACGCGTGGCGCGCGATCGCCCATGCGGTGCAGGACTTCGTCCACGAAATAGATGTTCCCGTGCAGCAGCTCGCGCGCGGCGAGGTTCACCGCCACGGCGCCCCATGTACACCGCTCGTCCGAGTGCGTGATCGCCGCCTGCTGGGTCGAAACGCGCATCAGCCGGTCGGGATCGTTATGGTAAAGGAGCGCGACCGGCGCGCACCGCATCACGCTGCCGTTGCCGGCCGAACGGCCGGGGTTCTCCTGGTTCGCGAGCCGGCCCGCTTCGAACGGCTCCTTGCCCCTGTCGATGAGCGTCAGCGCACGCCTCGTCGTCGCGCCGATGCCGCGGCCATCCACCTTCATCCACTTCACCCAGCGGCGGGCGACGTCGTTCGCATCGAACCCTTGCGACGACACCAGCGACTCGCCGAGCAGCAGCGCCATCGCCGCATCGTCGTCGTAGGGCGAGTTCTTGGGCGGAGGCGCGAGGTCGGTGACGCCGTTCGGGAATGCCTGCCGAATGGCGTCCGGCGTGCCGAGGTGCTCGGTGGGAACGCCAAGCTGGTTACCGGCGACAAGGCCCAGCATTGCGCCGCGGGCGCGCGAGACGAGCTGTGGATCCCCCCGGTCCATTGCGCCATAAATTAACACCACTCATGGTCATCGTAGCCGGGCTCGCCGGGATCTACGTGATTGTCGCGGTCCTGCTATGGGGTCTGCAGGAGAGGATCACGTTCCCGGCCCCGCGTGCGCCGCTCCCGAATCCGACGCAGACCATAGGATACGGCGAGCGGATAGAGTTGCGGATGCAGGATGGGACGCGGCTCGTCGGTTGGTACCTGCGGGCGGCGAAAACAGCGGCGGCGGCGGGCGGCGAAGGGGCGGCGAAAACCCCCGCCCTGCTCTGGTTCTACGGCAATGGTGAGACGATCGGGGCAATTTGGCCGATAATCCGAGACTTCCGCCCTCAAAATGCCGGCCTTCTTGTTCTCGACTACCCCGGCTACGGCGCCAGCGAGGGCCGGGCGACCGAGGCGGGAATGTATGAGGCGGCCGATCTCGCCTACAACGCGCTGGCCAGCCGGCCCGACATCGATCCGCGCCGCATCTACGCCTACGGGCGCTCCCTCGGCAGCGCGGCCGCGACCCATACCGCCGCGAGCCACGAAGTGGCCGGCCTGATTCTCGAATCCCCATTCACGAGCGCGCGGGGCATGGCGGCGCGGCACTACCGCATCTTCCCCGCGTTTCTCGTGCGAATCGGCCTCGACAACATCGGCCGGATGCCCCGCATTCACTGCCCTACCCTCGTCTTCCACGGCACCGCCGACGTGCTCGTCCCGATCAAGATGGGCCGTGACGTCGCGGCCGCGGCCGGCGGTCCGGTCGACTTCGTGATGATCGAGGGGGCGGGACACAACGACACGTACGACCTGGGCGGGGATGTCTACCGCGACAAACTGGCTGCCTTCGTCAAATAACCACGACGGGCTCGAGCCGGTCCCGTTTCTCTTCAAAGATCCGCTGTGCCTCATCGAGCGCCCGGATAACGCCGGGTTCCGCGGGATCGGGATATTTGCTGCTCGCGGCCAGCCGTCCCGTCAACTTCCGCACGCCGACGAGGGCGCGGGTGACCTCACAACGTTCCACGTCCCGGTTGGTGTGACCCGCGACGAGGAGCTCCTCATATAGAGGAAGGGCCGCGGGGTCGCCGAGGACGTAGAGCGACGCGAGGATCTTCGGGGCGAGGAAGCGCCGCAACATCTCATCCCCGCGAATCCGCTGAAACAACGCGATCACGTCGGGCGCGTGGCCCGGATAGTACCGCGCCGCTTCGACGGCCGCGGCCACGAACGCATGATGTGCGCCGGGTGTGGACAGATACTTCGCGAATAACGGCCACGCGTCCTTCGGATGGCGTTCGGCGAGCGCCAGAAAGGCGAAATAGCGGCGCCCGAGCGGGGCCCTCGAGTCGGCGATGACGGTGCGCAGACCGGCGACGCCCCAGCGCGCGCCGACCAACGCCGCGGCGGCGGCATGCTGCCAGCGCTCGAGCTCGGGTACACGGAACGTGACGATGTGCGGATCGAGAAACGCGCGACAACGCTCCAGCGCGGCGAGCAAGCGGCGATCGACTTCGGCGAGTGCAGGCTCGAGTGCTTCGGTGTTCGCGCGGCGGGCGAGTGCCAGCGCTTCCCAACCAAGCTGACCAAGATCCAAGTCGTCCCACATCGCTTCGAGCTTGTCGGCGTTCTCGGCGACGAGCAGACGTTCGAGTGCCGCCGCAAATCCACACAGCTGCCGAATTGCTTCCATGCCGGTAATGTGGAAAGCGCGTGGATATTGCGCTATCCCATTCGCAGGCTTAACCTAGCCCGCTCATGCGCAGGCTTGTAGTCCTCGCGGCGCTTCTCTCGCTTACCGCGTGCTCCCGTGGAGGCTTGGGATCGACCCACCGCCCGATCGTCGTCGGGATTGCCGGACCATTTTCGCAGCCCCGCGGCGTCTCGATGCGTCATGCGGCCGAATTGGCCGTGAAAGAGGTCAACGCGCGCGGCGGCATCAGGGGCCGGCCGCTCGCCCTGCGAATCATGGATGACTCGGGCCGCGCCGACGTCGCGATTGGCCTCGCGCAACAACTGGTCAACGATCCGGCCGTCGTCGCGATCATCGGCCATCTCAACTCGACGGCATCGCTTGCCGCCGGCCGGATTTACGGCGAGGCTCGGAGCCCGGTCGTGATGATCTCGCCGTCGGCCTCGAGCCCCGATCTCTCCGGGGTCAATCGCTACATGTTCCGCGTCTGCCCGAGCGACTTGAGCCATGGCACCCGACTGGCGCGCTATGCGCGGCAGGCGCTCGCCGCCAAGCGGGTCGGTGTGATCTTCCTGGACGATGATTACGGCCGAGGCTTGCGTCTCAGCTTCACGGCCGAATTGAGGCGCCTCGGCGGAGCGCAAGTCGTCGAAGAAGACCCGATGCTCTCCACGACAACCAGTCTCGAGCCCTATCTCGCGCGCCTGGCGCAAAAGGGTGGCGTGGATGCTCTCATGCTCGCCACCGACCGTCCCGGCGCCGAGCTCGCACTGCGCGAAATGCGGCGTCTGGGCGTGCACTGGACGACGCTTGGCGGGGACGCGCTCAGCGGCATTGAGGCCACGGGGGCATTGGCAGAAGGCGTCCGGATGTCCGTGGCCTGGCTCGTCGATCAGCCGGGTGACCGCAACGCGCAGTTCGTGAACGCGTACGCGCGCGCGTATCCCGGAGAACGGCCGGACCATCGTGGCGCGGCGGCGTACGACATCGTCTATATGCTGGCGAACGTGCTCATGACGACCACGGACCGCGCTGAGATCCGCGATCGCCTGAGCCGCAGCTCCTACGATGGTGTGACCGGCAAGATCGCTTTCGACAGCAATGGCGATGTGCCGGCCAAACCGGTGGTCATCGGTACGGTGCGTGAGGGGCAGATCGTCACGGAGCCCGGCCAGTGAGGTCGCTGGACACGATCCGCTGGCGCATCATCCTTGGCCTGTCGGGTTTGCTTGCCGGACTGATTATCGCGGCGCTGGTGGGCGTGACGTCACTCGGCACGTTGCGGCGCTCGCTGGCGACCGAGATCGGACATTTGCGCGTGTCGAGCGAGGTCGGCAACGGTCTCGTGACCGCGGTTTTCGACGAGATCCGTTCGGCCGAGCGATACCTGAGCGATCGGGGCGACTCGGTCGGCGATCATTTCCAAGGCGCAGTCGATTCAGCGTTCAGCTATCAGAAGCGCCTCGAGGGCCTGCCCGGCCTGACGGAAGCGGATCGCATAACGGTCAACCGGATCAAACAGCTCGAGGCCGAGATCCATGTGGACTACGCGTTCGCTCACGCCAATCTGGATCTCGGCCGGACCCGCGAAGCGCAGGCGCTGGCGGTTGGCGTCCGGCCGCAGGTCACCGAGCTCACGCGACTGGTGCGCGATCTCTCCGCGCGCCAGTCGGACAAAGCGGCGGCCGTGGGCGACCGACTGGCGGCGATGGCGCGGCAGCGCGAGATCGTGCTGTGGCTGGTACTCATCGCGACTGTGGTGGTCGGTGTACTCGTCGGCGTGTTCACGCTGCGCGGAGTCGAAGGCCCGTTGGTGCGTCTCGTGACGGCGGCGGAGCGGTTTGGCAGCGGCGATTTGCGACCGGTCACGACGGGACGGATGCCGCGTGAATTCCAAGTGCTCGCGGACGCGATGCGGCTAATGGGTGAGCGGCTCCGCGGGATCGTCACCGAAGTGGTCGGCTCGGCGGACAAGATCGCCACGTCGGCGAGCGATCTTTCCGCGGTCAGCGAGGAGCTGGCGGCATCATCCAGCCAGGTGTCGAGTGCCATGCAAGAGATCTCGACCGGCGCCGACCAGCAACGCAACGAGCTGAACGCGACGCAGGGTGCGCTGGAGCTGCAGCGCAAGGCGACGACCGAGATGGCCGACGCCGCCGCGCGCGTCGCGCGACTCGGCGAAGAGATCCGGTCCGTAGCCGACCGTCACCGCGGCGACATCGCCGCGGCCGGGACGACGCTGCTCGACGTTCGTGAGGTCGTGCGGACGACCGGCACGGAGGTCACGCAGCTCGCCGAGCAGAGCGCCGCCATCGACGACTTCGTCGATTTGATCAAGCGGATTTCATCGCAAACGAATCTGCTCGCGTTGAACGCGGCGATCGAGGCGGCGCGCGCCGGCGAGCACGGCCGGGGGTTCGCCGTGGTCGCCGAAGAGGTCCGGCAACTCGCCGACGAGTCGGCGCGCGCCGCCGAAGAGGTCGCGCGCACCACGGGCGTGATTCGAGAGCAGGTCGAAGAAGTGACCGCCACCATGGCGGTCGGCCAGGCAAAGGTCCGCGGCATCGAATCAGTGGCCGAAGGCGCGGCGCGCGGGCTCACCGAGATCGTCGCGGCGGTGGAGCAGGTGGAACAGGCGGCCGCACGCGTTACCCACGCCGCGCAGGAAAACAGAGGGGTGACGGAGCAGCTCGGCGCGCAGGCGCAGCAAGTCGTCAATCGCGCCGTGTCGCACGCATCGAGCGCCGAGCAAGTCACGGCGGCCACCGAGCAGCAAGGCGCGTCCACCCAGGAAATGGCCGCGGCCGCCGGAGAGCTGCTCCAGGCGGCCGAGAAACTGCGTGGCGTAGTGCGCGGCTTTCGGATCTAGCGTTTCTTCGGCTTCTTGGCGGGAGGTTTCTTCACGGCGACCGGCTTCTTCTTCCGCAATCCTTCCTGCACCTCGGCAAGCACGCGGTCGCCCTCGTCGGGCCCGATCAGGCCGCGCCGTACCGCATAGCGTACGAGCTCCTCGGCGTCTTCCGCCGTGAAATCGGCAATTCCCGCGGCGCCGCGCATCGCCTTGATGAGCGCGTCCGCCACGGGACTGCGCAACACGCTGGCGATGCCGGGAAGGGCTTCGAGCAGCGACGAAATCTGCGAACCACCAAGTTCCGCTGGCATAAGGGTGTTTTAGGGTCCGGCAAGCTACATACCCCCCGCGGGGGCGTCAAGGAATTACCGGGGGGCTGCCGGGGGTGTGTCGCTCCGGTACACGGTGATGTCGGACTGCGACAGCAGCTCACCCAGGACGGCCCGGGTTCGCGGATCGAGCGGCAGATCGAAGTGCATGTCCAGACGGTAGCCCACCCGATCCGCGCCCTGTCCCGTGAGCGTAAAGCCACGGGGAGAAGGAGTAACCGAATCGATTTCGATCGTCGCCAGTGGCTGGACAGCGGCGCGCGTCATGTTCGCGACGGGGGTGCGGCGACGGGTCCGCGTGGGCGGCGTGTCCATGGCAAACTCCTGTTGCCGGAGAGATACCTCCTGGGAGAAGTGCGTCAAGACAGGGGTAGTATAGATTTCCAACCCCAAGGGGAGCGGCCGTGGGCAGACGGGGCGTCAAAGAGTACCGTGCGCCGGAGGCACTGGCGCTGATTTCAGCCGATCGGGCGCATCAACCACTGGTGTGTCCCTCGTGCGGGACTCGTACGATCCAGCGAGCGCCGCGGCGGCGCTTCTTGCAGCCCAGCGAGTTGCTTCCACCGGAGCGGATCAGTTTGAGGTGCGCGGCGTGCAGCCGCCATGCATTTTATATCCCGCGGGGCCTGGAGCCGCCGCGCGATACGACCATGGATCCAAGGAGTTTATGAGCGAGAGTGCACGTGGCTGGTGACGCCATCCAGATGATGGGGACCGTCACCGAAGTCCTGCCGAACACGACGTTCCGCGTAAAACTCGAAAATGGTCACGACGTACTTGCCTACGTGAGCGGCAAGATGCGGAAGAACTATATCCGCATCTTACAGGGCGATCGTGTGGCCGTCGATTTGTCGCCCTACGACCTCACCAGGGGCCGGATTACCTACCGATACAAATAGCCCTTCGGCTCTTTCAGGAGGGATGTCGGAGCAACCGATTCCATCTGATTCGGAACGGGTGGCTCGCCACACTCATGTAGATGAAGAGCGGGCGACCGCGTACATGGTCGCGCGGCAGGAAGCCCCAGTACCGGCTGTCGTAGGACTCGTCTCGATTGTCTCCCATGACCCAGTAATGCTGCGGCGGCACGACGATCGGACCCCAATCGTGCGTGGTCGGATGATAGTGGTCGGGATCGCGTCCTGCGTATTGCGGCAATTGCAGTGTCCGCATCTGGGCGCGGTACTGGTCATCGGGCGCCGGGCTGAGGGCGGTATGCAGGGCGTACGGCTCGTCGAGCCGCTTGCCATTCCGGATCATCGTGTCGTGCACCATCTGCAGCGTGTCGCCGGCTTGCCCGATGACGCGCTTCACGATGTTCAGATCGGGCGTCGAGTCTTCCACGGAGCGAAACACCACGATCTCGTCGCGGTGCGGCGTCCCGAATGCGGGCAAGCGACAGCAGTGGAACCCCGTGAGCGGGATCTCGAGCTCTCCGCCGAATACCGCCTTGTTGACGAACAGAAAATCGCCGATGAGGAGCGTGTTCTCCATGCTCGCCGAGGGAATCCGAAACGCTTCGACGAGGAACGACCGGATCACGATCCAAATGAGCAGCGCCGCTCCGATCGCCTTCACCCACGCAATGAATTCGTCCCTCGCGGTCTTGGCCTTCGGAGGTGATGCGGGTTGGGCGGAGGTTGGTGGAGGTTGTGAAGGTTTGGCGGGACGAGGAACGGTCATGGCTTCTCAATCCAGTCGGCGATGAAGATGTTCGTCTCGCCCTGCACCTTGCCGTGGCGGTTCGAGGCCCAGACGAGTTGATGACCGTCGGGCGAGAACATCGGGAACGCGTCGAACTCGGCGCTGGTGGTAATCTGCTCGAGACCGGTTCCGTCGGCGTTGATCAGGTAGAGGTCGAAATTGCGCGAGCGGGGACTCTTGTAGTTCGACGCAAAGACGATGCGCTTGCCGTCCGGATGGAAATAGGGCGCGAAGTTGGCGCCGCCCAGGTTCGTGATCTGACGCTGGTTCGAGCCGTCCGCGTTCATCACCCAGATCTCCATGCGCACCGGCCGCACCTGATTCTGCGCGATCAGGCCGCGGTAATCGGCGGAGTCGGCGGCGGTGGGCGGATGCCACGCACGATAGACGATCTGCGTTCCGTCAGGCGAAAAGAACGGACCGCCGTCGTAGCCGAGTGTGTGGGTGAGCCGCTTGAGGTGCCCGCCGTTCAGGTCCATCGTATAGATGTCGAGATCGCCGTTGCGCAACGACGTGAAGACAATCGTCTTGCCGTCGGGTGACAGCGTCCCTTCGGCGTCGTAGTGCGGATTGCGCGTAATCCGGTGCGCGTCCTTGCCGTCGGCATCCGCGACGTAGATGTCGTAATCGAACAACGCCCATACATAGCCCTTGGAGTAATCGGGCCGGGGCGGACAGGCGGCGCCGGTATGCTGCGTCGAGGCGTAAAAGATCCGAGTATCGCGATCGAAGAAATACCCACAGGTCGTCCGGCCCCTGCCGTTGGACACGCGGTGCAGATTCGATCCGTCGACATTCATCACGAATTGCTGATCACACCCCGTGTCCCCTGGCTGCCGCTGAAAAATGAGCTGGCGCCCGGAGCTGGAGAAATACGCTTCGGCGTTTTGGCCACCGGAGGTCAATTGACGAATACTGCGGAGATGCACTTCGCCCGATTCGGGGGCAACCGTCTGCAGGACGATGGATAGCAGGATGTGGATCACGGACTGGCAAGCTAGAGGTGATGGCAAGGGGATGCAATGTTACATTTCTGACCCGATGAAAGATCCCAAAGCCCCCCGTCCATCCCGGCAACCCTTGATGGATCGCCTTGGCCAGATGTGTGCCGATGGGAAGGAGACGGCCGAGTATCTGTGGCAGGTGCCGAAGGACGCGGCGGCCCGGCAAAAGATTCTCGACTTGTTGAATCAGATCGGAACGGAGAGTGCGAAGCAGGGCCGGAAGGAGATGCCCAAGCTCGTCGAGGAGCTCAAGATCGCGGCGCAGGCCTCGCCGTCCCCGCAACAAGTCGAGATGCTGGTCGATGGCTTCGACCGTCTCACGAAACTCTGGCAAGCCGCCAAATCCGGACTGTTATGACCGAGACCGTCACGCGTGTGGGCAAAGCGCTGGATCAACTCTGCATCAACACCGTCCGCACGCTGGCGATGGACGCGGTGCAGCAGGCCGATTCGGGACACCCCGGCACCGCCATGGCGCTCGCGCCGCTCGCGTACGTCCTGTGGCAGCGCCATCTGCGTTACAACCCGGCGAATCCGGATTGGCTGGACCGCGACCGCTTCATTCTTTCCGCTGGTCACGCGTGCATGCTGCTGTACAGCGTGCTGTATCTGACCGGCTACGACCTCACGCTCGAGGACATCAAGCAGTTCCGGCAATGGGGCAGCCGCACGCCTGGCCACGCCGAGCACGGCGTCACGCCGGGCGTCGAAGCAACGACAGGACCGCTCGGGCAGGGCACGGGCAACGCCGTCGGCATGGCGATCGCCGAGGCGCAGCTGGCGGCGCTGTTCAACCGGCCTGGGCACACGATCATCGATCACCACACGTACTTTCTGGCGTCCGACGGCGACCTGATGGAGGGCATCTCGCACGAAGCCGCCTCGCTCGCCGGTCACCTGAAGCTCGGCAAGTTGATCGGATTCTACGACGACAATCGCATCACTATCGACGGGTCCACCGACCTCGCCTTCTCGGACGACACGGCGAAGCGCTTCGAAGCCTACGGCTGGCATGTCCAGCACGTCGCCGACGGCAACGATCTCAACGCGATCGATACGGCGATCACGCACGCGCAGCGCGTCACCGAGCGGCCGTCGCTGATCATTGTCCGCACTCACATCGGCTGGGGCAGTCCACACAAGCAGGACACCGCGGAAGCGCACGGCGCGCCGCTTGGCGTGGAGGAAGTGAAAACAACCAAGCAGGCGCTTGGCTGGCCGTCGCTCGAGCCGTTCCACGTGCCGGACGAAGCGCTCGAGCAATGGCGCACCGCAACCGGGCGTGGCACGCAGCTCGAAGCGGACTGGCAGAAGCGTTGGGACGGCTATCGCGCCGCGCATCCCGATCTGGCGGCGGAGTTGGAGCGGCGGATCGCGGGCCGGCTGCCGGAAGGCTGGGAGTCTGCGTTGCCCCTGTTCGGGCCGAAGGATGCGCAGGCCACGCGCGCCGCGTCCGGCAAAGTGCTGAACGCGATCGCGGCCAAGCTCCCTGAGCTCATCGGCGGCTCTGCCGACCTCACCGGATCGAACAACACGGAAATGAAGGGGGGCGGTGTGTTCTCCGCCGCCTCACGCGCCGGGCGTAATTTCCACTTTGGTATCCGCGAGCACGCGATGGGCGCGGCGCTCAACGGAATCGCGCTGCACCGCGGCTTCATCCCGTTTGGCGGCACCTTCCTGATTTTCTCCGACTACATGCGCCCCGCGATCCGGCTGGCGGCGTTGACGCAGCTCAGGCCGATCTACGTGTTCACCCACGATTCGATTGGGTTGGGAGAAGACGGTCCCACGCATCAGCCCATCGAGCAGCTCGCGGCGCTGCGCGTGATCCCGAACATGACGGTCATCCGCCCCGCGGATCCCACGGAAGTCGTCGAAGCCTGGCGCGCAGCGATTACCCATCAGAACGGGCCGGTCGCGCTCGTGCTCACACGGCAGAAAGTGGCGGTCGTGGATCGTTCGAAGTACGCGCCGGCCGCCGGGCTGCACAAAGGCGGTTACGTGCTCGCGGACTCGCCCAACCCCGACATCGTTCTCATGGCGACTGGATCCGAGGTGGAGCTGATCCTCGGCGCGTACGAGCGGCTGAAGGCTGAGGGCAGACGGCCCCGCGCGGTTTCGATGCCCTGCCTCGAGTACTTCGCGAGACAGCCTCGCGAGTACCGGGACTCGGTACTGCCGCCGGGGGTTCGCCGCGTGGCGGTGGAAGCCGCCGCCAGTCAGTCCTGGTATCGCTGGCTACATGACGAAGACGTGATCATGGGCATCGACCGCTTCGGCGAGTCGGCGCCCTATCAGAGGATCTACAAGGAGTTCGGCTTGACCGTGGAGGATGTCGTCAAAGCCGCTTCATAATCTCTGCTGCCGCGGCTCGTCCCGAACGTACGCACGCCGATACGCCGGCCCCATCGTAGCCCGCTCCCGCGATCGCGAGCGGCGGTAACCGCTCCAGCCGGTGCCGCACCTCATCCACATGCCGCCGATGTGCGGCTCGATAGCGCGGCAGCCCACGCGACCAGTAGAAGGTTCGCGACCACAGCGGCTCGCCGCGAATACCGAGAATGGCCGCCAGCTGCGTATGTGCCGCGGCGCCTGGATCGCCGTCTCCGAAAGAGAGAAAAGCGCGCACCAAGACGTGCCCGGCCGGGGCCCGGCCGGGGAATTTCTGCGATGTGTACGTGCACGCGCGCAGCTGCAGGAGCGCGGCATGATCCCCCGCGACGCCCGGATCGACGACAAAGCCGGTGCCGTCCAAGCGGGAAGTTATCTGCTCGGCTCGGTACGCCAGCGAGACCGTGATGGTCGCCGCATACAGCACGTCTTCGAGCGCGCGCGCGTGCGTCACGCCGGCCGCTTCCAACAGGCGTCCGGCGCGATAGGCGGGCAGCGCCAGCACCACCGCGCCGGCGTCGTGCGTCGAGCCGCCGGTGATGGCGAGATGCCAGCCGGCGCCGGCGCGCGTGAGCCCCGCCACGCCCTGCGCGAAGCGGATAGCGCCGCCGAGCTGCCGCGCGAGCACCGTCACCGGCTCGATCATTCCGGCGGCAAAGCTCTTGAAACCGGCGGTGACGTCCTCGCGCCTGGCGTCGATGCCGAGTAAGGTGGCGGCTCGCCCCTCGTCGATTGTCTCGAGGTCATTGCCCGTCCATATCGACGTGCCGCGCGCCCGCTGACTCACGACGCGATCACCGATCCCCAGCTCGCGGGCGAGCTCGGGAAGCTCCGCCTCGCCCGCGAGAAACCCGTCGGGGCCGCCTTCCACGACAAATCCGTCGACCGGCTCAGTGACGATCACGCCGCCGGCGCGGCGCTCACTTTCGAGCACCATGACTTCGATGCCGGCCTTCGTCAGCTCCCAGGCCGCAGCCAGACCCGCAATGCCCGCTCCGACAACGATGACCTTCATATCCAGCCGCGCGCCGCAGCCGCCTCGCGGATGACCTCGGCGACGGCGGTCACCAAGCCGGGATCATCGTTCAGCGAGTCGGTGCGCTCGAGCCGCATGCCGAGTCGCTGCGCCAACGCCTGACACTCGACGTCGATGTCGTAGAGGATCTCGACGTGATCGCAGACGAAGCCGATCGGGACGACGAGCAGGGCGTTCTTTCCGTGCGTCGCGACGTCTCGCATGAGGTCGCGCACATCGGGGCCGAGCCAGGGCTCGGGCGTCGCGCCCGCGCTTTGGTAGGCAAAGCGCCAACCATCGAGACCGAGTCGCTGTGCGACGGCGGTGGCGCTGGCCGAAAGTTCTTCGGGGTACGGATCGCCGCTCTCGCGAATGCGCTCCGGCAAGCTGTGCGCAGTGAAGACGACCTGGACATCCTGAGGCCGCGGAAAGCGCTGAAGCGCTCGCGTGATGCGTGCGGCCACCGCGCCGAGGAAGTGCGGATTCGCCCACCAGCTTCGGACCAGTGTGGTCTCGAGGTCGGGTCCTGCCGCCTCGAGCAGCTTCTTCTCGTACGCGCCGATCGACATGCTCGAATCGTGCGGCGCCATCACCACACCGATCAGCCGGCGGTGACCGGCGCGCTTGATATCCGCCACACCGTCCCGGATATAGGGATGCCAATGCCGCATCCCCACGTGCACGCGGTAGCGTGAGCCGAGCGTGCGGCCGATCGCCGCGGCTTGAGCGCGCGTATGCTCGAGGATCGGCGACCTTCCGCCGATGCGCGCGTACCGGGCACGGATTTCCTCGACGAGCTGTGGCTTGGTGGGACGACCGCCGCGGATGTCTTGCAGATACGGTTCTACGTCATCGATCGTGTCCGGCCCGCCGTACGCCATGACCAGGACCGCGAGCGGGGCACCCTCTTCAGCCATGCACGAGGTCTACCACGGCGCGCACGGCCGCGACATCGGTCTCGGGCAGGACCCCATGGCCCAGGTTGAAGATGTGGCCCGGCCGTCCCGCGGCGCGCTTCAGGATATCACGGACCTGACGCGTGCGTTCACCCTCAGGCGCCAGCAGCGCGGCGGGCTCGAGGTTGCCCTGGATCGCGCGATCGCCGATTCGCGACCAGGCGGCGTCGAGCGGAATGCGCCAGTCGACGCTGACCACGTCGCCGCCGGCGGCCGCGAAATCCTCGAGAAACGTCGCCGTGCCGGTGCCGAAATGAATGAGGGGAGCGCCGGCCTCGCGCGCGATCGCCAAGGCCTTTCTGCTGTACGGCGCGGCGTAGGTGCGATAGTCATCGGGGGACAGGCAACCAACCCAGCTGTCGAACAGCTGCAACGCGTGGGCGCCGGCACGCGCCTGCGCCCCTAAAAACCTGCCCACCATGTCTGCCAATTTGCTCAAGAACAGGTGCCAGGTGTCGGGTGTCTGGTACATGAAACGCTTCGTCTTCGTAAACGTGCGGCTCGAGCCGCCTTCGATTGCATAGCTCGCGAGTGTAAATGGAGCACCTGCGAATCCAATGAGTGCGACGTCGTCCGCCAGCTCGCGGCGGACGAGCCGAAGCGTGTCGAGCACGAACCCCAGCTCGGCTTCCACGTTGAAGGTCGGAAGCCGCTCGACATCCGCGGCTTCGCGAATCGGACGTTCGATGCGCGGTCCCTCGCCCGGTGTGAAGGTCAGGCCCAATCGCAACGGCTCGAACGGCAGCAAAATGTCGGCGAAGACGATCGCGGCGTCGACGCCCAGGCGATGCACCGGCTCCAGCGTGACTTTGGCGGCGAGCTCCGGGTTGCGACACAGCTCGAGGATGGAATACTTCTGGCGAAGCTTGCGGTACTGCGGCATGTACCGGCCCGCCTGCCGCATGAACCAGACTGGGGTGACGTCGGTCCGTTCCCGACGGCAGGCCTTAAGGAACCGCAGGCTCCCGCGCCCCGCCCTCGTGGGCGATGAGGATGGTGTCGCCGTCGAGCTTGACCTGATAGGTCACCACGGGATGCACCGGCGGGCCGCCGAGCACCCGGCCCGTCTCGAGCGAGAAGACGCCTTCGTGCCAGGGGCACGTCACGGCGCAGCGCGCGGCATCGACGGTCCCTTCGGACAGGCTGGCCCGCGCGTGCGAGCAGCGGTTGGCGATCGCGTACACGGTGCCGTTGACGTTGAACAGCGCGACGGCTTCGTTGGCGGCGTACACGCGCTTGGCGGTGCCGGGCGGCAGCTCCGACAGATTCGCGACGGGCGTGAAGCCGTCCGCGCGCGTGGGTCGCCGCGCAACGGCCTGCGCGGCCCCGGCGCCGCCGAGCGTATCGAGCATGTCCCAGAGCGACATCTGCACGCACGTCAGCGTCGGCGTGTCGCGCAGCGTGTAGGAGGACGCCTCGCTCTCACGGAGCTCCATCACCAGGTCGAGAAACTCGCCCGGATGGTCGCCCTCAAAGGCGACGATGAATTCCTGGTCGTCGAGACCGTACGAGTACGTGGTGTTGAGCCGAATTGTGGGATACTTGCGGCCGATACGCACGTGCTCGTCCATCATTTTCTGGCGCTCCGGTTTCGGCAGCGCGTACCACGCACGCGTTTTGACGAAGGGATAGACGAACAGATACTTCGCGGCGCTCGGTTGAATGACGAGGCGTTGCGTGTGACTGGGGTCGGCGGGAAACTCGTAAATCGAGCGCCGCGTCATCGCCAGATAGCTGTAGGGAATCGACAGGTATCCGCCGAGGTCGGTGCGATTCAGCGCGGTCTGGAGCTCGACCAGCGCGTCGAGGTCCTCGGCCACCTGCCACAGCAGGAAATCGGTATCGCCGCGAATGCCCACCAGCCCGTACGGCCGGAGCAGCAGCCGGCCGTGATAGCGCTCGAGCGTCTCGCCGAACTCGATCTTGGCCGACGCCTGGCGCTCGGCGGTCAGGCGCCGCCAGCCAGGATCCAGCTTGTAGAAGGCGTAACGAACGACTTGGCGTTTTTCGGATTTCACCTCAGACATACGGCGAATCTAACAAGGGAGAGGGGAGAAGGGAGATGTACTATCCGGTGGACCGTTACGTACCTCTCCCTTCTCCCTTCTCCCGCATCTCCTGGCGGTATCTCTTGATGAGCAGCCACGTCAGCCAGGAGAACGCGCCGATGGGCAGGAGCACCATGAAAATGGAGCTCCAGAAGTAGATGATATCCATCCCGTCGTCGTGCAGGAGAACCGCGAGCAGAAGAGTCATCGGCCGATAAAGCGCCGGAGATGGCGCAAGTAGTACGTGAGCGCCGCGGCCAACACGAGGAAGGCAATTCCCAGGGCCATCTGCCCGCGCCACAGCGACCACAGCGCGAAGCCCACGCAAAAGAAGATGGCCGTCATGATGAGGACGCGATGGAACGGAATCATCGTGGAGTCAGGAGCCGGGAGCCGGGATTCAGGGTCAAGCGACCTTGTCCAGCACCATCAAGGTCAACAACGCCGGTAAATACAGAATTGAGACGAAAAACAGCCGCCACGCGCGCGCGGGAGATGCCGCCACCAGCAGCCCGGTGCCGGCAAGGATGTATCCAACGCCGAGCGCGAGCGCCCCGAAGAAATACCACGCGCCCGTGACTCCGAGCAGCGTCGGTAACAGGCTGATGGGCAAGAGCGCCATGGCGTACAACAACGCCATGCGGCCGGTGTCGCGGCCGCCTTCGTCCGTGACACTCAGCATCCGCAGGCCACCCGCGCGGTAGTCCTCGCGATACAGCCAGGCCAGCGCCAGGAAATGCGGCAGCTGCCAGAGAAACAGGATCCAGAACAACGCCGCAACGGCCGCGCCCAGGCTGCCGCCGGCGGCGGTCCAGCCACCGACGATCGGGAGGGCGCCCGGCACGGCGCCCACGAGCGTATTGAGCGAGGTCGTGCGCTTGAGGGGCGTGTAGAGCAGCACGTAGCTCGCGAACGTCAACGCCGCCAAGACGGCGGTGAGCAGATTGACGGTGAGCGCCAGGTAGCCTACGCCGCCAACGGTGATCGCCGTCGCAAACCACATCGCCGCCGACGGGCTCAGGCGGCCCGAGGGCAGCGGCCTCCGTCGGGTACGAGCCATGCGCGCGTCCACGTCGCGCTCACGGATCTGATTCCAGGCGTTGGTCCCGCCGGCGACCAGTGCTGTCCCAATCAGCGTATTGGCGAGCAGCAGCAGGTCCACGCGGTCCTTGGCGCCAAGGTAGAATCCCGCGGCGGCGGTGAGGAGCACCAGCTGCGTGATCCGCGGTTTGGTCAGCTCGAGCAACGCCTGCACTAAAAGACTTTCTCCATGATAACGGCTGTCACGAGAATCACCGCGAGCGGCAGCGGCACGATGAAGATCAGCCGCAGCCGCCAGCGCTCGAACTTCAGGTGCATGAAGAACAGCGCCACGAGCATCGCCTTCCAGATCGCCAGAATCAGCAGCAGGATCAGCTTGAGATTGCGGGAGACCGGCAGCTCGAACGCGAGCAACACTTCGGCGATCGTCATGACGAACAGGTACAGCCAGATCAGCATGTAATTCGGCCGAACGTGCGTCGTCTGGGCGGGGGTGCTCGGAGTCGTCATGGAGTCGTTCGTCCTCAGATCAGGTAGACGATCGTGAACAGAATGATCCACACCAGGTCGACGAAGTGCCAGTACAATCCGATGACCTCGATGCCGCGGTAATCCTGCGCCGAGTATTTCTCCGGCAGTACCTTCGTGAAGTACAGGTACAGCATGCTGATGACCCCGCACGTCACGTGGAAGCCGTGGAAGCCGGTCATGGTAAAGAACGTCGAGCCGTACATCCCCGCGACGCCCGCGCCGTACTTGATCGGATCGGCCAGCGCGTGCTCGGCGAGGAGCGACGCTTCACGATAGCCGGCCGGCGTGAAGCCTTCGCCCACGAGCTTGATGTACTCGATCAGCTGTACGCCCACGAATCCGGCGCCGCAGATGATCGTGATGAGCATCCAGAACTTGAGCCCGCCGTCCTGCAGCCGCTTTCCGGGCACTTTGCGCAGGAAGTATTTCTTGCCGTCGGCGATCGCGGCGTATGCCTTGACCATCGAGACCGACGAGCAGATGAGCAGGAACGTGTTCAGGCCCGTGAGCGGCACGTTGAGCACGGCGCCCGGTTGCGCCCACGGCGACGGCATGCCGAAGCGCAACACGATGTACGAGCCGATCAACGCCGTGAAGAACATCACGTCGCTGGCCAGGAAGACCCACATCCCGAGCTTTTTGCTGTAGACCCCCGCCCCCGGCTCCGCCGGGACTGGCGGCCGCATCTCGTCGACTACCTGCGTCGCGCGCATCATCGTCCTCTCCGGTCAGTGCGTGGCCGGCAGCGGCGCCGGCACGGGGTCGCGATCGGTGGGCAGCTTCACATACTGCGGCAGATAGTCCTTGTCGCCGGCCTCGGGCGCGCTGAATTCGTATGGTCCGCGGTATACGTTGGGCGTGTTTGGCGCCCAGTTCCCGTGCGGCGCGGGATTCGGCAGCGACCACTCGAGCCCGTTGTCCTCCCATGGATTCATCGGCGCCTTTTTGCCGAACTTCAAACTCCACAAGAAGTTGAATGCGAACAGGAACTGCACGGCGAACAGCGCGAACGCACTATAGGAAATGAAGACGTTGAGGGGCTGCTGCGGCTTCAGGAAATCGTAAATCGTCGGATCGTAGATGCGCCGCATCTGACCGCCCATCCCGATGATGTGCATCGGGAAGAACGTCATGTTGTAGAAAATGAACGTCAAAAAGAAATGCAGCTTGCCGATCCGCTCGCTCATCATCCGGCCGAACATTTTTGGATACCAGTACGGGATTGCGGCGAACAGCGCGAACAGCGAGCCGCCGAACAGCACGTAATGGAGGTGGGCGACGATGAACTGCGTGTCGTGCAGGGGAATGTCCACGGGCGTCGCGGCCATGAAGATTCCTGACAGGCCTCCGATAGTGAACATAGAAACGAACCCAATAGCATTGAGCATCGGCACATGGAAGCGCAGGTTGCCGCGCCACATCGTGCCCATCCAGTTGAACACCTTGACCGCGGAGGGCACCGCGATGAGCAGCGTCGAGACCATGAACGTCGACCCGAGGGTCGGGTTCATGCCGCTCATGAACATGTGGTGGCCCCACACGATCCAGCCCAGGAACGCGATGCCGATGATGGCGAACACCATCGAGTGATAGCCGAAAATCGGCTTGCGGCTGCCGTTGGCGATGATATCGGACGCCATGCCCATCGCCGGCAGGATCAGGATGTAGACCTCGGGATGTCCGAAGAACCAGAACAGATGCTGCCACAGCAGCGCCTGGCCGCCCGCCCCGGGATCGAAGAAATGTGTGCCGAGCGTCTGGTCGAACAGCAGCAGGATCGCGGCGCCCTGGAGGACGGGCAGCGCCAGCACCGCGAGGATCGCCGTGATGAACAGCGACCATACCGAAAGCGGCATGCGGAACCAGGTCATTCCCGGCGCGCGATGGTTGATGATCGTTGTGATGTAATTCACGGAGCCCATCACCGACGACAGCCCGAGGACCACGATCGAGATGCTCCACAGTTTCTGGCTGATGGTGGCGCCGGACAGGTCGGGTCGCGCCGAGAGCGGCGCATACATCGTCCATCCGGCGCGCGGCGCGCCATCGGGCACGAAGAACCCCGACAGCATGATCATGCCGGCGAGCAGCGCGAGCCAGAACGACCACATGTTGATGCGGGGGAACGCCATGTCGTGCGTTCCGATCTTCAGCGGAATAAGGAAGTTGGCATACACGCCCACGAGCAGCGGCATGATGGCGAAGAACACCATGAACGTGCCGTGCATCGTCACGAGCTGGATGTAGTACTCGGGGAGTATCACGCCATTCTGGACCATGCTCTCCGGCAGGATCCCGCCGCCCGGCAACGGCTTGCCGGGGAACCCGAGCTGCCAGCGGATCTGCATCGCCAGCAGTCCTCCGATCAACAGGAAGAACAGACTGACGAACAGGAACTGGATGCCGATGATCTTGTGATCGGTCGAGAAGATGTACTTGCGCCAGAAGCTCATCGGCGCATGCTGGGCATCTCCATGCGCGTGCGGCTGCGCGTGCGCGACGGTCGTCATTCCGTGCCTCCCGCCGCCTGCTGGGCGACCCAGGCCTTGTATTCATCGGGCGTCTGCACGAAGACGCGAGCCCGCATCCGGTAGTGCCCCATCCCGCACAGCTCGGCGCAGCCAAGCTCGAACTCGCCGGTCTTGGTCGCCTGGAACCAGGCGGTGATGTGCATGCCCGGCACCGCGTCCTGCTTGAGCCGCCACTCCGGCACGAAGAAGGAATGGATGGCGTCCTCCGACGTAAGCTCCACGGCGGTCGGCTGGTTGACGATCACGTGCAGCTGGTTGCGGACGGTGAAGTCGTCGCTCGTCCCGAGCTTTCCGTCCGCACCCGGATAGGTGACCTGCCATTCGAACTGCTTGGCATGGACGCCGAGCCGGTAGGCGTTCGGCGGCACGCTCTTCTTATCCTTGATCAGCACCCAGTAGTGATTGCTGATCAGGCCGAGCGCCACCATGGTCACGGCGGGGATCGCCGTCCAGATCACTTCCGCGCGCGTCGAGCCGTGCGTGTAGAACGCCTTCCGGCCCGGACGCCCGCGGTAGCGGATCGCGAACGTCACCAATCCCACCTCCACGAGCACCAGGGCGATTCCCGTGATGATGAGAATCGCCGTGAACAGCCCGTCGATGGGACCGGCGAACGTCGAGCCTGCGTCGGGAAGCCACCAACGCATGCGATGTCTCCTCGCGCCTAGTGCGCGGCGAAGGTAAAGTTGGCCGTCTTGCTCTCGGTGCCGGCGATCGTCACCGTCGCGGTTTGCGTACCGAACTTCTCATGCCACGCCTCGATCGTGTACGTGCCGGGCGGCAGGCCGCTGATCGTAAAGCTGCCGTCGTCCTTGGACACGGCGTAGAACGGATCGGGCCGCACGCCGAGGAACGCCTTCATCCAGCCATGCACGTTGCATTCGAGATTGACCATCACTTCCGGCGCGGTGAACGGCGGCCGCGTCGTCTTCATGCCGGCGCTCGGCTGGCTCACGTTGAACGGGCGATTCGCTTTCGCGATGGCTTTGATGTTGTGCAGCACCGGATCGGAATTGTCGATCTCGAACGGCTGGCCTACCATGATCCCGAAGACATGCGGATGATAGCGGCAGCCATCTTGATTGATGACGACCGGCGTCGTCGGCGGGGTGAACTTCTGGCCCGCCGGTACGCCCGACTTTACGTACACGAACACGTTGGCGAGCGAATTGGCCGCACCGGCCACCACGTTCTCTTCGGTCGGCGTCGTCTTGTATTTCGACTTGCACGCCGCCTCTTCACTCATGTCGATCGTGGGATTGCGGGGCGCCGTGCCCGTGAATTTCACTTTCCCGGTGATCGTACCGCCGGCCGCCGAGCTCGCGGCGGGAGCCGCCGGCGCAGTCGTCGGAGCGGCCGTCGGTGAGGCCGCGGGCGCGGCCGAGCTCTGATTACCCTTGCTGCACACGGTGAGCAACAGCATGCTGCCCACCACGCTGAAGATTCTGCCTTTCATTGCTGCCTCCGGTATGAAGTCTTCTGCTGCGCGCGCCATATCACGAGCATGCCCAACCCCAAAGTGAGCACCATGGCGAGCACCGGCGAGATGAACACCCGGGCCGGCACCGGTTCGTCGAGGGCGAGGAAATACCAGGTACTGACGGCCATGCGCGTGCCGTGCTCTCCGTTCGACCCATCCCAGGCAAAAAACGCCACCGGGATGGCACGGCCCGTGCGCAACGGAAGCTGATTGGCTGTGTCGGGCGAAGCAAGTGCACGCGTGAAGACGACTCGCCACTCGCCGTGGTCGTAGACAGACTGGGTAGCGATCCCTCCACCAGCGCCCTGGATCGGATCGAAACGATCGACTCCCCGCGCCAGTCCGGCGATCGCGGTCGCCCGTGCCGTACTGGACCAGCGCCACTGATAGACGGGGGCGCTGGGACTCCCCATGAGGAAATAGGGGCGCTCCATGCCGGTCGGACTCGACACCGGGAACTGTACGGCGAGCTGATCGGGCCACGGGACCGGCTGCTCGCGCGTCGAGTCGTCCGACAGCGTGCTGAACACGCGGCCGAGGTGGGCGAGCCAGGCCGTATCGGGACTCTGCGACCGGTCGTCCCAGGCCACCCGAATCGCGATGGAGTCGGCGGTGTGAACCGCCTTGACCCAGACGCCGCTGACTGCCGGCGCAAACCAGCGCTCTTTGCGGATGATCTGGCCGACGAGCGGGAACCAGTAGGTATCCACGGCAGTCCAGGCGGAGTCGTCCGGCGCGTGCGGCACCCGTTTCGTCAGCGGTGCATGAATCACGTCGCGCACGACCGGTGGCTCTTTGGGCGACAGGCTCCGCACGTACTCGGCGACGCGCCACAGCTGCTCGTCGGTGAGGAACTTCTGCTCCAGTAGGTCGCTGAACGACGGCATCGGCGTGCCGTCCAGACCGGTGCGCAGGCGGCGGTAAATGTCCTCGACCGTGCCACCGCCGTTGAAGCGCCAGTTCTCGTGCAGGTTCGCCGCGAACATGGGGTGGCCGGCGTCGTCTTTCAGCGTCGGCGCCGACGGCCCGTCGCCGCGGCCCTGATCGCCATGGCACTTGCGGCATCCGATCGAATCGTAAAACTGGCGCCCGACCTTCAGCGCGTCGGCGCCTCCGTCTCCGCCCGGCTCCTTGCTGAACGCGATTGGCTGTGGCCGCTGCGTGGTGTCGGCGAAGAATGTCGAGAACGTCTTGATATAGGCGAGCACGTCGCGGCGCTGCCGCTCGGACAGCCGACTCTTCCACCCCGGCATGGCCGTGCCTCCGAGCCCTTCATCTATAGAGCGCAGCAGGTCGGCATCGGTGGGGAGCTGGCCACTCGGCGTCGAGCGGATCTGATAGATCGCGCCCGTGAAATCGCGCGGCGGGGGGACCATGTGGCGCGCCCCCTGGCCGTCGCCGGCGCCGTTGTCGCCATGGCATCCGGCGCACCATTTCGTATAGACCATCTTGCCGGCTGCCGTGTCTTGGACGGCAACGAGCGTGAGCAGCAGTAGAGTGTGAATCACTTGCTGCCCTCCGCGCTCACTTCCCAGGTCCGCGGCTTCCATCCGGTCTGGTCATAGAGGAAGAGCACCACCGACCAGATCTCATCTTCGGTCAGGAATTCTTCCCACGCCGGCATCGCCGAATTCCACGGCGTCCCTTCGCGCGGCAGGCCCGGCCCGCCCTTGGCGATCCGCCAGAAGACAAAGCTCTCGGTCAACTGTGCGATGGTGCCGTTGTCCTGGAAGTTCGCGGGCAGCGGATTGAAGCCGGACGCGAAGTGGCCCTGGCCGTCGAGATGGTCCCCGTGACAGGGCACGCAATTCTGATAGTAGATGCGATGGCCTTCCGCGATGTGCGCGGCTATGTCGCCCTGCTTGCGCAGTGGATTCTCGAGGCCGACCAGCGTGATCGTCTTGCCCCGGAAGGTGATCTGCGATGGCGGCGCGGGGTGAATCGAGCGCAGGTTCGGTGGGGCCGCGACACTCGCCTTCACCTGGCTGTAGGTGAGGCAGCCCACCATCAGCGTGACGACGGCCAGCAGCACGGTCCGGACGACCTTGAGCCGCGGCTGGATCAGCACGTCGTGCAGCGGCTCCTTGAACGTGGTCCAACGCGCTTCGTCGTCGCTGACCCAGATCAGGATGCCGACGAGCACGGTCGCCATGTACTGCAACACGACGCTCTTCGGCACGACGGCGCTGCCGGGCAGAGCCGGGATCACGAACTCGACGACGAGAAATGCGGCGACGAACAGGCCGACGGCCTGCCAGAAAGGATGCTTGAGGTAGGCTCTCATTTGTGGCTCGCCAGGAACTGCACCAGCGCTTCGAGCTGCTCACCGGTGAGCTGATGGCCGAACGTTTTCGGCATCACGCCTTTGAACTTCTCGTATCCTTTCGCGGTCTTCGCGTCCGGCAACAGAATCGATTCGCGGATCAAGTTGGCCGACAGCCGCGCGCCGACATGCGTCAGGTCGGGTCCGATCTTGCCGCCTTCCCCGTTGACCGTATGGCAACCCGTGCAACCCGCGCCGCGGATGATCGTCATGGGATCGGCGGATCCGCCCGCGATGCCGGCAGACGCGCTCGCCGCGGCGGGAGAACCGGCGGCAGAGGCGGCGGGGGCGGCAGGGATGTCCGTCGCCGAGACGTCAACCGTTCCGCCATTGGACTCGAGAAACGCCACGAGCGCCCAGATCTGCTGCGGCGACAAGATCCTCCCCATCTCGGGCATGATCGGCTCGTACCCCTGGACCACGTATGCCTTGGGGCTCGTGAGCGACTCATAGATGTAAGCCTTGCAGTCCTTGCCGGCTTCGCGCTTGCCGCAACGCGAGCCGATGGGACCCTGGCCCTTTTCATCGGTAAGCAGATTTGGAGCGCGGGTGCCGAGACCGTGACATGCGGTGCAGCCGCCGGCGCCGTGATAGAGCTGGTCGCCGGCGGTCGCGAGCTGCTCGGGTGTGACGTTGGCGCCGAGCGAGAGCGCGTGTGGCACCTCGGACTGTACCTGCGGAATCTTGTTGGCGATCAGTGTGTAGAGCGCCAGCGTGCCGAGCACGACGCCGAGGATGCGGAGGTTAATGGCCCACATGCGGCGCCTCCACGGTCGAAGGCACGAACGTCGATTTCTCGGCCAACCCACCGAGCCAGAAGATGAAACCGACGAGCGAGAGGAAGATCAGGACGCAGGTGCTGATCATGATCGCGGCGTACCCGAGTGCCGGCGTCGCGGCGTACGGCGTCGTGTCCTGCATGACCTGCCAGATGTGCCAATGCTGGCGAATGCCGCTGCGCGCAAATCCCATCAGGCCCATGAGCCAGGTGAACGTGACGGCGAGGATGAACAGGGCGTACTGCGAGCGCGGCGGCATCTTGCCCCATTGGATCGCGCCGAGTGACTGCGCGCCGCGGGCCATGAGCACGTCGAGGATCGTCACAAAGATGATGCAGGCGAGCACGGCGCCGACCTGGTACACGGAATAGCCGATGCGGACGATCGCCTCGACGAAATAGCCGCGGATCCCGAAGAACAGGACGATCGCGGCGGCGATCACGAACATCGCGCCCTGGATGCGCGTGCCCGTCTGCGCCCAGGGGACGACCTGCCGGATATTCGCGCGGCGGTACAGCAGGAACGACAGGAACGTCGCGAGGATCATCAGGTTGACGGCGGTATTCTTCGCGCTCATGACGCCGAGGGCGCCGAGCAGCGGATGGTGCGAGCCCCCCATCGCGGCGAGCTCGCGGGAATCTGCGATCATCGTGTGCGGCGTCCCCCAGACCAGCGCGCCAATGACGAGGACGACCAGCAGCCACTTGGTGTACGGCCGGTAACGCTCGGAGCCGGGAATCCGGCCCATCCCGACCCACAGATAGTAGTTGCCCGTGAGGAACAGCACCGCGATGAGGAACGCCTGGATCACCCACAGCCAGCTCATGAAGCCGCCCATCATCGTGATGCCCATGGACTGATCGTACTGATAGATCTCGCGGCCCAGCCAATAGCCTGCGAAGGGCAGCACGATCAGTGCGGACATGGCGATGAAGTTGCCGACGTAGCCCATCCAGTCGTAGTGCGCGCGCTCTTCTTCGGTGCGGGCCGCGAGGAAGCGATAGCTCGCGTACGCGCCCACGATCGCGCCGCCGAACACGACGTTGCCGATCAGGCGGTGAATGTTGATCGGCATCCACGTGTGGTTCATGATCGCGTGCCAGATCTTGATCGTCGCCGGCGACGTTTCGGGCGTGATGTCGCGCGGCGGCGTCATCATGTACGTCAACCATGAGTCGGCGATGAACATGACGATCGTGCCCCAGATGTTCAGCAGGATGCCCAGGCACCAGTGCACGATCTTCGACCGGCCGTACTTCCAGCGGTCCCAGCCGTAATAGTAGAGGTAGAGCGTGAACGACTCGAATAAGAACAGCGCCGCGTACAGCCACATCGATGGGCCAAAGATCCGCGTGAGGTACGCCCAGAGGGGCTGGTACAAGGTCGACAGCATGAATACCAGCAACGCGCCCCAGATGGCCGTCGCGCTGTAGGCGATCAGCAGCAGGCGCGTGAACTCTTTCGAGAGCCGGTCGTAGCGCTGGTCCTTGCCGAAGATGCCGATGCCCTCGGCCACGACGGCGAAGATCGGCACGCCGAGCACGAACGCCGCGAACATCAGGTGGATCTCGGCCGTGATCCACACGGCCGCGCGGCTTCCGATCACCGGGAAGTCGCGGTACGTCCTCGCCGTATCGGCGACCGCCTGAAGAATCATCATTGCGCGAAGAACGGCTTCCGTTTCGAGAAGTCGACCGGCATCGCGCTACGGATCTCGCTCAACAGCTCCGGCGTCACTTCGTGCAAGCCGCGCTCGCGCGCCCAATCCTCGACGCGCTTGGTCACCACGCCGCGCACGAACGACGGGATGCGATCGAGCCGCGACCGCGCTTCCGCCGACCACGTGAGTGCCGGAGCGAAATCGCTGCCGTAGCTGACGGTCGCCGGCTCGAGGATCTCGGCGCCCGTGGGTTCGTACACGCACGACGGATCGGCGGCCATCACATCGCCCTCCAGCGCGAACGCGCGCGCGCGGCATCCGCCGCAGAGCTTCTGATACTCGCAGCGGCCGCACTTGCCGCCGAGCTCCCCTTCCCGCAGCTGACGGAACAGGGCAGAGTTCCGCCAGATCTCGCCGAAACTCTGCATCCGCAGGTCACCCGCGACTTCGGGGAGATACGGGCACGGCGTGAGTTTTCCATCGGGAGTGATGCGGCAGTACTGCGTGCCGCACGGGCAGCGCGTCTCGTAATTCAGGATTGGTGACGTCTTGTCCGTCCCGTGCACGTGCCGCATGAAGTGCGGTGCGCACTTCGCGCGAATCATCATCTGGCCGCGATACTGCCGCTGCCAGCGCGCGAGATCCGCGAGAACAGCCTCGTACTCCACGGGCGCCAGATCGGACAAGCCCGCACCACGGCCCGTCGCAACCAGGAAATAGCAGTTGAACGCGACCGCGCCCTGCTCCGCCGACCACTGCGCCACCCGCTCCAGCTCGGCGCGATTGCCCTTGGTCGCCGTGGTCTGGATGATGAAATCGATCTGGTGCGCGCGGAGCCGGCCCAACGCCGCGATCGTATCGTCGAGCGAGCCTTTGCCGTGGCGGAAGTTGTCGTGGTAGGTGGGACGCAGCGAATCGATCGAGACCGCGACGCCGCGGACCCCGGCCGCCTTGAGTCCGATGATTCGCTCATCGGTCAGCAGGGTGCCGTTGGTCCCTACGACGACGGTGGCGCCACGCTGCGATGCGTACGCGGCGATCTCAGTCAGGTCATGGCGCAGCAGCGGTTCGCCGCCGGACAGAATGATCATGGGCGCGGGGTTCAACGCCAGCAGCTCATCCACGATCCGCAAGCAATCGCTCGTCTCGAGCTCCGACGCGGCGCTCTCGTGCGGTCCGGCGGCGATGTAGCAGTGGGCGCACTCCAGGTTGCAGCGCCGCGTCAGGTTCCAGGCGACGACGTGTGGGACGTAGCTCACTGCAGCAGTTTCTCGACCGCGCGTTTGGCTTCTTCGGGAGTCGCCGTTTTCATGTCCACAGGGCACTTCTGCATCTTGTCTTCGATGTCCCGGATGGGGCAGCGCGTGATCCCCTGCGCCTTCGCTTCCTCTATAAAGGCCCGCATCTCGGGAGAGAGCGCGTCTTTACCCTCGGCCTCGGCCCGGATCTGCTTGGCACGCAGCTCGGTGAACATCACCATCATCGTGTCGATGTCGAATTCGTCGGCTTCGATCATCGCCTGTTTGTTGTTGTCCATCACCGCCGTGGTGACGCGCCAGATCTCATGATTGCGGGCGAACCGCTCGACCGTGTTGCGGGCCAGCGGGCGCGCGATGAGCGGCACGAGTTGGAGCCGTTGCCAGCTCTCTTCCGTCCACACGATCGGGTCGGTCGCGACCCGCGGCCGCTTCGAGACCGCACCCGTAACCGGGCATTTGGTCTCGACTTCCGCCACCGCCGGCTCCGGATCGGTATCGTGGCCCTGCACTTTTGTCGCCTTCATCTGCTCGGTGGCTTTGACCTCCGCCAGCGCGATCTCTTCGGCGTTGCCGATGCCCATGATCAGCTGCATGTGCGTCGGCAGCAGTTTCTGGATCGCTTCGTCGAGCCATTTGTTCGTGACCGTCGGCGGCGGTCCGGCGTTGCTCACTTTCTCGAGCACGTACTCTTCGACGGCGCGGCGCGCGATCCCCTGCGCGAACGGCGGCACGCGCAGAATCCGGACTTCGGCTTCGGGCGCCCATGGCAGGCCCGCCTGTCCGTCTTCTTCGATCCACGGGATGTCCTCGGGCCGCACGCCTACCACACCCGTCAGCAGCACGGAGCACGGCGCCAGCCGCAGCAGATTCTCCGCCTGGGATCCCAGCTCCGTGTTCTCGACGCGGTGCGCGCCGTGACGGCCGATCACGAGCAGCGAAGGTTTGATCTCCTCCACCCACTGCATGATCACCTGGAACGGCTTGCCGATGAGGATCTGCGTCTTGAGCGGCACGTCAGGGAATTGCTGCGCCATCACCTCGGCGCGCTTCAGGTTCGCCTGGCAGAGCTTGAGCAGTCCCTTGTCGATGATGTTGTTGTGAAGCTCTTCCTGCTCCTCGAACTTGAAGACTTTGGACGCCTGATACGACAGCACGTCCTTGATATTATGGAAGACGACGTGGTGGTACTCGACGTCGAACGCACTGCAGACAAACAACGAGCCGCCGAACTCCTGCGCCAGCTCGAGCGCCGATTTCATCGCCTTGTAGCTGTACGACGATCCATCGACGCAGACCATGAAGCGCCCGCCCTGGAACGCTTGCTGGTCCCGCACGACGAGCACGTCTTTTTCGATGTCGCGCAGCACCCGCGCGACGACCCCGCCGAGCTGCGAGTATGTCTGGCGACCGAGTCCGTGGGCGCCGATAGCCATGAGGTCGTACTGTCGTCCCGACGAGCCCACCAGGCGCGCGGCCGAATCCTCGTCCTCGGCGACGAGTCTTCCGTTTTCGCCGAGCTTAACGTCGCTGCGGACCTTATCGCCGCCGTCGTAGCCCGCGGCGCGATTGGGATCGAACCCGATCAGTCCCGGCAGCCGGCCCGCGCCGCGGTTCACCTCGTTCACGATCTCTTCGTAGTTGATGCCTTCGAGCAGCTGGCGTGTGAGCGGCACGCCCGCCGATTCGCAACGCTTCCCCAGCTGATCGAGAAAGCTGTCGGCGATCAACTGCAGACCTTTTTCGATCAGCTTGTCGTGGATCTTGCGCTGTTTCTTGATTTCGTCGGGGGTCTGGAACTGCGCGGGGAGGCCGGTTTCGAGCTGGCGGAAGCGAACATCGTGAAGGCGCGCGGCATAGACATGATTGCCGGTGATTCTGCCGTCGGTTTTCCTACACATCTCGATGGCGCGGTCGACGGCCCAATCGGAATGCTGCGAGTTGTCGACGGGAACGAAAATCTCGCGGTACACCACTACCTCCCCGAGTGACTCCGCTCGAGCGGGCCTAGACTCTAGATGTCGGTGTGGATGCCGTCAGAGTTAAGGGATATGTACAGCGGTCCCGATGCTGTCAAGGAACTTGTTCACAAGCACCGGGGACAATTTGGGCACCGGTTTCGTTCCAAACGGTAATGGCGTCGACGGGACAACTATCGCAGGCGCGCAACAGCCGCTCGCGCTCCACGGCGTCGGGATTCACGAAGATCGCGGTCCCGCTGTCATCGAGCACGAAGGCTTCCGGAGCTTCGGTGATACAGTCGCCGAACCCCACGCACAGTGTCCGGTCAATGCGGACTCGGAGATCCCCGATGGCCCGCTCTTCGTAGTCGCTCACATCCCCTCGAGCCCGAGCTCGGCGCGCGCGGTGTCCATAATGGATGGTGTGATTTCGGCGATGCCTCGCTCCTTCGCGTAGTCAGCATAGATCTTCTTCACCATTCCACGCACGAAGCTTGGCACGCGGCCGAGGCGCTCCTGCGCGCCGGCCGACCAGGATGGTCCGCCCGTCACGACGTTCGCCCGCACGGTCTCGAACGGCTCCGCCGGCACGGTCCGGCCTCCGATTTCAACGCCCAGCGACGAGACGAGCTGCGTCTCCATCGGATTCGTCAGCATGGCGACCACGCGCCCGCATTTCGGACATTTGAATGTCGCCGCCAGCGTGCCGTCACCGGGGAGGTCGCGCTCTGCAAACGCCATCTGCTGGTCGCACTCGACGCACAAGAACTTCATCGTCCGTCGTCCGTCGTGCGTCGTGCGTCGGGAATCCGGGTAACCAGCTGGTTCCAGGCGTCGGGTGTGGGGTGCCATGGAATCCGGGCGATCACCGGAATCGCGAACTCTCGTGCGAGGTCGTCGGCGGCGGTGCCCTTGAGCTCCCCTCCGACCATGTTCTCGACAATGCCGAGGAGCTCCGACCCGTGGTCCACTGCCGCGCGCATCGCGCGCCGAACTGCGTCGCGAGATTCCGGGGTCGGAATCGTGACGGTCAGCACGGCCGGCGGATTCCCGAGAATGTCACACAGCTCGAGATAGCGCTGCATGCCGGGGGGAAGATCGAGCAGCAAGAGATCGAGCGCACCCCATTCGACGTCGGCCAGAAACTCCCGTAACGCCGACGCTTCCATGGCGCCGCGCCAGACGAAGCTCTCGGCGCTCGGGCCCTTGAAGGCGAGCGGCGCCCCCGCTTCCAGGAATTGACCCATGGAGACGTATCTAACCTCATCCAGGCCCCTGGTTGGCTCGGGACGGTCCTGCGTCGTGCGTGGTGCGTCGCCGTCCTGGAGTAGGCTTGGAATCGTGGGACCGTTCAAGTCGGCATCCACCACACCGACCGCTCGGCCGGACCTGGCCGCCGCGCGCCCCAAGTTCGCGGTCACATAGCTCTTACCCACCCCTCCCTTGCCGCTCATCACAACCACAATCCGCCGGACTCCAGCCAGGCGCTCCGCCACCCGCTGGCGCTGGGCGCCAATCTGGGCCGCGAGGCCGGACCGGTCGGGGTCGGTGAGCTGGTGGTAGGTGCGCATGGGGAGCGAAAGATGGCTTGCTGGGCGGGCCATCGCTACGTCGCTACGGCATACGCGTGCAGCGTAGCGTCGTAGCGTCGTTCATCGCTAATTTCCATCCATGATCGAGGGACTGAAACAAAAGCTTCAGGACGAGGTCGAGCGCCTGAATCACGAGATTTCATTCGTGCTGCCGAAGGAGATCGAGAAGGCGCGCGCGCACGGCGACCTGCGCGAGAACTCAGAATACAAGGCGGCGCTCGAGCGTCAGCAGTTCGCGCAGGCGCGCGTGCATCACTTGCGGCTGCGGTTGTCGAAGCTCTCCGATGTTCGCGAGCAGGACATCCCGCGCGATCGCGTCGGGTTCGGGTCGCGCGTGACCGTCGAGGATCTCGATACGAAGAAAAAGGAAGTCTACGCGTTGACGCTCGGAGAATTCATCGAGGGTGAAGACGGGAATGCAGAGATGCCGGTCTCCATGGCATCGCCCCTCGGGAAGGCGCTGCTCGGCGGAAAAGTCGGTCAGAAAGTCGACATCACCCTTCCGATGGGCAAGCGCAAACTCAAGATCGTGAGCTTGGATACGGTCCACGATCTTGCGGAACGGCAATCGTGACCCAGACGTACCCTTGACTAAAACGTTTCCGCGATGTCACTTAGAACCGGGACGAACGACCAACTCTTGAGCGAGGCACGATGAAGATGCGTTTCTGGACCGCTGCGGCGGTCTTCTTGCTTTTCGTCCCTCCGGGCCTCGCTGCCCAGGCCGATCCGGACCATCCGGTGGCCGGGGGTGGCAGCATTCCGGCCGGGTGGCACGTGCGTACCGAGCCCAACCGCCAGACCGGGCAGCCGGCATCGCTCGACAACGTAAAGTTCACGAGCATGGGTGACGGCCTGCACACCACGGTCGGGCCGGCGGCGATCTACTGGCGCGACCGCGATACGATCTCGGGGAATTATCACGTCGTTGCGAAGCTGAAGAACGTGAAAAACTCGGGCCACGAAGCATTCGGCATCTTCATCGGCGGCAAGAACCTCGCCGATTCAAGTCAGACCTACACGTACTTCCTGGTCCGGCCCACTGACGGGATGTACTCGATTCGCCGCCGCACCAGCTACGCGACACGGCCGACCGCGATCGTCGAGTGGACCCCGAGCGATGCCGTCACCAAGTCCGATTCGGCCGGCCAGGCGACCAACGAGCTCAGCATTCAGGTGCAGGGCGGCAAGGCAAAGTTCATGGTAAACGGCAAAGAGGTCTACACCGGCGACGCCGCGAACCTCGATGTGAACGGTGTCGTTGGATACCGCGTCAATCACAATCTTGACGTCCATTTGGGCGCGCTCGGAATTCACAAGCTGTGACCGCGATCGACCCCTCAGCAGACGACGATCCGTTTTCGTTCACGCCGTTCACGCGGCATCCGTTCTTCACGCATGTCAACCGCTGGGTGCTCGAGCGGGTCATCTGCCCCGGACGGCAGGTGATCGTGGACCTCGGCTGTGGGCCGGGCGCCGTCACGCAGCTGATCCTCGAGCGCACGAGCGGCCAGCAGCCGCCTCCCCGCGTCATCGGCGTCGATCCGTCGCCGTCCGCGCTCGCCAAGGCTCGAGCCGCGATCTCGTCCAAATGGGCGGAGTTCAAGCAGGGCAGCGCCGAGTGGCTGTCCAAGCTCGTCAAATCCGCCGACGCGGTCGTCTTTCTCAACGCGATTCATCTCATGCCGGACAAGCTGCAGGTCCTGAAGGAGATTCGCCGCGTCCTGAACCCGGGCGGCGCGCTCGCGTTCAACAGCACCTTCTTCAACGGCGCGTATGTCGAGGGCACGAGCGGCTTCTGGCGCCGCTGGATCGTGCGCTCGGTGCAAGCGCTGCGCGAGAAGGGGATGGACGTCAAGCACGACGGTCACGCGGCCGCGATGCAGTGGTTTTCCGCCGATCAATACAGCGCCGCCTGCACCGCCGCCGGTTTGCGGCCCGTCACCGTGGAGCTCCTGCGCATCGAGATGACGGCCGAGAGTCTCGCCGATATCGGCCGGTTCTCGCTGTTCATCGAAGGGGCGTTGCCGGGCGTGCCGCTCAAGGAAGGATCGGAAGCGCTGCAGATAGGCTTGGCGCGGACTATGGAGGAGTTGAAGATCGATCGGGTCCCGCGCTATTGGCTCGAAGTCGTTGCCGAGGCGGTCTAAGAGAGAGCCACAGGCACCCGCCAAACAGCAGCAGCATCGTCCACACGATCACGCTGTAACCCCCTACCAGATGATGGATCTGATCGCCGAAGACATCCCGGCCGATCAATCCAGTTGCGGCCATGAGCGCGAGCGCCACGACGTCGAGCGCGCGCTCTCCATTGCGCAAAACCCCTCGCTCGAGCGACAGCCACGTCGCGAACACGAACAGCAGTGTGACCAGGTGCGCCTTCTCCGTGACGGAGGAGACGAGATGCCCCACGAGAAAAGCCGCGCTGAGCTCGAACGCCGTGATGGGCGCTTCCGTCAAACGCAGGCGCGCGAGCACGCCCAGAAAAGCGAGGACGACGAGCAGCGCGCTGATCCGGGAGATCGTTCGGGCCGTTTCCTCCGATAGTGTGGTGACGCGATAGTCGCGCTCGCCGGGCGCGCCGGGCGTGTCAGCAGCCGGGGGACGTGAGAGGCGAAAAATCGCCGCCGCGAGATTCTGATTCGTGTAGATCTGCAGCACCCGCCCCCGCATCGGGCCGTAGGTCTGGATCTGCCGCACGTAGTCGCGAACATCCTGCCAGCCGCGCGCCGGACCACGTTGCAGAATCGGCAAAACGAAGCAGGCGAGTGCGAGCGGGATAACCGCGAGCGCCGCGCGCCGGCGGCCCCGGATGATGAGCCACAGCACGAGAAACACCGGGACCAGCTTGATTGCGGTGGCTCCCACGAATCCGGCCGCCGCGCCCCAGGCGCTGCCTTTCAAATACGCGCGAATCCCCACCAGGCCCAGCACGAACACCACCAGGTTGATCTGGGTGAGGTTCACATTGTTGAGAATGAATTGCGCCGACAGTACGACACCGAGAATCAGGGCCCAGCGGGCGTGTCTCCGGCTCAAATTGGGAGACAACACGAGCAGGATCTCCCGTGTCAGCCAGATCGCGACCGGAATGAGCGCGAGGTTGAAGAACTGAAAAATCGCGGCCGCCGGCTTGAGCGGCAGCAGCGCATGAAGCTGAAACAACATGATCGCGATCGGGGGATACAGATTCGGTCCCCGCACCCCCGCGACCGGCTCGTAGAGCGGCGCGCCGGCCCAGAACCACCGGCCGAAGATCCAGCGTGCCTGAAAATCCGTTCCCTCGCGTTGCGCCTGTGCATCGATGACCGCGAGCACGGCGCACAGTGCGAGAAATGCGGCGATGGCAACTCTGCGACGCGTGGCATTCACACGGGGTCGAGAACGAATTGGAGCCGCGCGTGGGCCTGCCGCAGCGCCGCCTCGACGACTCCCGGCTGGGCGCCGCGCGCGAAGATGAACCCCGGATAGCGCGACCCTTCGGGAAACGGCACGAGCTGTTCGCCCGGGTGTGCCGTGATCTGGACGTCCTCCACGAGCGGCATCGCTTTAGCTTCGGCCACGCCGCGCACTTCGCGCAACCGTCCGGCGCCGGGAATGGGAATCATCATCACACCGGCCGCCCCGGGCTCGCGTTCGAGGGAGGGGATCGGCATCCCGAGCGCGTTGCGCAGAATGATTTCCTCGAGCGAGATCCCTGTGTCCCCGAACCTCAAGACCGCAGAACAGCGGCCGCCGATCGGTCGAGCCGCGAGCTCGATCAGCCACGGACCGCGCTCGTTGTAGCGCAGCTCGGCGTGGATCGGGCCTTCGGTGATGCCCAGCGCGCGCACGGCGCGCTCCGTGCACTCGACAATGGACTTCTGCAGCGCGGCCGGCACCATCGACGGCGTCACGTAGATCGTTTCTTCGAAGAAGGGACCATCCAGCGGGTCGGGCTTGTCGAAGATCGCGAGCACGTGCAGCCGACGATTCACCACGAGCCCTTCGAGCGCGACTTCGTAGCCGGGGATGAATTCCTCGACCAGATATCCCGCGTCAGGCTCACCCACGATCGCCTTCAGGCGAGCATGGGCGGCGACGAACCCCTTCGCGTTGTCGGCACGAATCACCCCGCGCGACGCCGACAACCGCAGCGGCTTCAACACGCAGGGATAGCGAACCGCTCGCGCGACCCGCTCGGGATCCTCCGCCACCATGTGAAGCTCGAAGTGCGGGACCGGAACACCGGACCCCGCGAGCAGCTCGCGCTGGCGGTGCTTGTCTCGCGCGGCATCCGCGGCGTGGATGGGATTGCCCTTCAGGTGCAGGCGCTCAGCAATGGCCGCCGCAACGATCGCCGTATCGTCGTCCACACCGACGACACCCGTAATCGGATTCTGCTTCGCGAATTCGCGGACAGTTTCTGCGGCGCGGCTCGGCTCCCGGAAGTCCAGCGTGACCAGTCCCGCGGGATTGGTCGCCTGCATCGTGCTCGGCCGCTCCGACGCCACCGTCAACTCCACGCCGAGCTGCCGCGCAGCCTCCACGAACGCCGTCGCACGATAGGTCGTGGTGGGCAACAGCAACAACAATCGGGGGGTCACGATGCCGTTCGTCGTGCGTCGTGCGTCGTGCGTCGTGCGTGGGGACCTATGACACACGACGGACGACGCCCCACCCCGATCATTTTTTGGACGCCTGAAAATACGGATTGGATCCCGAGGTGTGATCGGTGATGTCGACGATCCCGCGCACCGCCGGGACGAACTGTGCGAGCATCCCCTCGATGCCCTGGCGCAGCGTGACGTCCGCCATCCCGCAGCCCTGGCAGCCGCCGCCCATGCGCAGCATCACGACGGCGTCCTGCACGTCGATCAGCTCGACTTTACCGCCGTGCCGCGCGACCATCGGATTCACTTGCTCGTCGAACACCTTGGCGACCTGCTCGTAGAGTGCGTCGTCGTTGACCGCCGGCGAGTCAACCGTGGCCGGCCTTGTGGCAGGAGTGACGGCCGGCACGTCCGCCGCCAGGGCGGTTCGGATTGCGGAGCCGACCGCCTTCCCGAGTGCTTGCCAGGGCGTCGCGTTCTGCTTGACGACCGTGACGATATTGCCCGACACGATCAGCTCGGTTGCGCCGAGGCCCGGCGTTGCGAAAATGGCCTCGGCCAGCGGCGAACCCTTCGCGTCTGCGGCTCCCGAGAACCGGCGCACGCCGCCCGCGAACACCGGCACGCTCACGACGAACTTGCAGCGCTGGTTGTCGATCGGCTCCGCGGTGATGCGTGTCTCAACCTGACTCATGTGCCCAACCTAAGCCCTCACGGCGTGTACGCCAAGTTCGCGGCCAGCCACCGCTCCACTTCCTCAATCGTCATGCCCTTGCGAATGGCGTAGTCCGTCGCCTGATCCTGCCCGATGCGCCCCAGGCCGAAGTACTTGGCTTCCGGATGCGCGAAGTACCATCCGCTCACCGACGCCGCAGGCAACATCGCGTACGACTCCGTCAGCGTGATGCCCGTGGCGTCCGTCACGTCGAGCAAGTCGAAGAGCGTCCGCTTCTCGGTGTGGTCGGGGCACGCGGGGTAGCCGGGCGCCGGACGGATGCCGCGGAAGCGTTCGGCCACGAGCGCTGCGACGTCGTTCTTCTCCTCCGGCGCGTAGCCCCAGAATTCCGTACGCACGCGCTCGTGCAGCCGCTCGGCGAGGGCTTCGGTCAGCCGGTCGGCCAGGGCCTTGGCGAGAATGCTCGAGTAGTCGTCGTGATCGCGCTCGAACGCGGCGCACACCGCGTCGAGGCCGTGCCCTGCCGTCACCGCGAAGGCGCCCACCCAGTCGGGCTTATGGCTGTCCTTGGGAGCCACGTAATCGGACAGCGTCAGGTTGGGGCGCCCCGGCCCCTTCTCGAACTGCTGCCGCAGCCCGCGCAGCACCGCGCGCACCTTCGCGCGATCCTCACCCGCGTAGATCTCGATGTCGTCGCCGACCGCGTTGGCGGGGAAGAGGCCGACCACCGCGCGCGCCTGCACCAGCCGCTCGGCGATGATGCGCTTGAGCAGCGCTTGCGCGTCCGCGAACAGCTTGCGGGCGGCCTCGCCGACCGTTGAATCCTCGAAGATCGCCGGATAGCTGCCTTTCAACTCCCACGCCTGGAAGAACGGCGTCCAGTCGATGTACGGGACCAACTCCTCGAGTGGATAGTCGGGCAACACGGTGACTCCGGGACGACAGGGGCGCGCCGGCTCGTAGGCAGCCCAGTCGAGCCGCAGGCTGCGCCGTCGCGCCTCGGCGAGCGGCAGGATCACGCGTTCGGCATCGCGCGACCCGTATGCGGCGCGCAGACGCTCGTACTCCACGCCGACCTCGTCGAGGTAGACGCCCCGCCGCTCCGCAGACAACAGCTGGCTGACGACGCCCACGCCACGCGACGCGTCGAGCACGTGAATCGTGGGGCCGGTGTAGCCGGGCGCGATCTTCACCGCCGTGTGCGCCCGCGAAGTGGTCGCGCCGCCGATGAGGAGCGGAAGCGTGAAGCCCTGCCGAGTCATCTCTTTTCCCACGCGGACCATCTCGTCGAGCGACGGCGTGATCAGCCCCGACAGGCCGATCACGTCCGCGCCTTCCTTGCGCGCCGTGTCGAGAATCGTCTGCGCCGGCACCATGACGCCGAGGTCGATCACTTCGTAATTGTTACAGCGCAGCACGACGCCCACGATGTTCTTGCCGATGTCGTGCACGTCGCCTTTCACGGTCGCAAGCACGATCTTGCCTGCCCGTCGCACGCCCCCCGCGGCCCGCTGCTCGGTCTCGAGGAAGGGCACGAGGTACGCGACGGCTTTCTTCATCACGCGGGCGCTCTTCACCACCTGCGGCAGGAACATCTTCCCCGCGCCGAACAGATCGCCGACGACGTTCATGCCGTCCATCAGCGGACCTTCGATCACGTCGATCGGCTGGGCGGCTTTGCGCCGTGCCTCTTCAACGTCGGCCTCGACGTGGTCCATGATGCCTTCAATCAACGCGTGTCGCAGACGCTCGATCACCGGCAGCGAACGCCACGCGGCATCGGCCCGGGTGACGACCGTGCTCTCGCGGTGCTGCTCGGCAAGCGCAGTCAGGCGCTCGGTGGCGTCGGGACGGCGGTTGAACAGGACATCCTCAACCAGCACGAGCACGTCGGGCGGGATGTCTTCGTAGACGGCGAGCTGGGCGGCGTTGACGATGCCCATATCCATCCCCGCCTTGATCGCGTGGTACAAGAACGCCGAGTGCATCGCTTCACGGACGTGAGCGCTGCCGCGGAATGCGAAGGAGAGGTTGCTCACGCCGCCGCTCACGAGCGCGCGCGGCAGCGTCTCCTTGATGCGCCGTGTGGCGTCGATGTAGGCGATGGCGTACGTGTTGTGCTCCTCGATCCCCGTCGCCACGGCGAAGACGTTGGGATCGAAGATGATGTCCTCGGGCGGGAAGCCGGCCTGCTCGGTCAGCAGTTTGTACGCGCGCGCACAGATCGCCACCTTGCGATCGGCGGAATCGGCCTGGCCCTCTTCATCGAACGCCATCACCACGACCGCCGCGCCGTAGCGGCGGACGAGGCGCGCCTTGGCGAGGAATTCCTCCTCGCCTTCCTTAAGACTGATGGAGTTGACGATCCCCTTCCCTTGGAGGTTCTGGAGCCCCCGCTCGAGGGCTTCCCAGCGCGACGAATCCACCATCACCGGCACTTTCGCGATGTCCGGTTCGGCGGCGACCAGTCGCAGAAAGCGCTCCATCGCGGCGACCGCGTCGAGCATTCCCTCGTCCATGTTCACGTCGATGATCTGGGCCCCGTTCTCCACCTGGTGGCGCGCGACCTCGAGCGCGGCTTCGTAGTTGCCGGCCTTGATGAGCCCGGCGAACCGCGACGAGCCGGTGACGTTCGTGCGCTCGCCGATGTTCACGAACAGCGTGTCGGGCCGGATGTTGAGGGGCTCGAGCCCGGCCAGGCGGCAGATCGGCGCGACCTCCGGCAGGGCGCGCGGCGGCACGCCCGCCACGGCCTGGGCGAGCGCGCGAATGTGCGCCGGCGTCGTGCCGCAGCAGCCGCCGACGACGTTCACGAATCCCGAGCGCGCGAACTCGCTCATCAGCGCCGCCATTTCGCCGGCGGTCTGATCATAGCCGCCGAACGCGTTCGGCAACCCGGCGTTGGGATGGCAGCTGACGGGAAGGTGCGCCAAACGCGATAGCTCTTCGATGTAGGGACGCAGCTGCGCCGCACCCAGCGCGCAGTTGAGCCCGACGGTGAAGAGATTCGCGTGACGGACGGAGTTCCAGAACGCCTCGACCGTCTGTCCCGACAGCGTCCGCCCGCTCGCGTCCGTGATCGTCCCCGACACCATCAGTGGGACATCGAGCCCGCGCTCATCCAACAAGCTCCGCACCGCGAAGAGAGCGGCCTTGCAGTTGAGCGTATCGAAGATCGTCTCGACCATGAGCAGATCGACCCCGCCCTCGAGGAGCGCTTCGGCCTGCGTGCGATAGGCGGCGGCGAGCTGCGCGAACGTGACGTTGCGGAAACCCGGATCGTTGACGTCGGGCGAAAGCGATGCAGTGCGGTTCGTCGGCCCGAGGACGCCGATCACGAAGCGCGGCCGCTCGGGTGTACGCTCCGTCATCGCGTCGGCTTCGCGGCGCGCGAGCTGCGCCGCGGCCACGTTGAGCTCGTACACCGCGTCTTCCATCCCGTAGTCGCTCTGCGAGATCACCTGGGCGTTGAACGTGTTGGTCTCGAGCAGGTCGGCGCCGGCATCGAGGTAGCCGCGGTGGATCTCGGCGATGACGTCGGGGCGCGTGAGAGACAGGAGATCGTTGTTGCCACGCAGATCCTTGGGATGCGCGCGGAACCGCTCCCCGCGGAAATCCTTCTCCTCCAGCGCGTACGACTGGATCATCGTCCCCATGGCGCCGTCGAGGACGAGGATGCGCTGCGCGAGCGCGGCGCGAAGCTGGGTGAGGCGTTCCGTACGATTGGTCATTCTAAAAAAAAGCCCCCGTCGCCAATGCGGACGGGGGAGGCCCCGGCTTTTTAGCGACTTGTTTAACGTGGCTGCAATAGGCCGTAACTCACCACGGACGCAACGGTTGTTGGGGGAACTTAACCAGCAGACACCGTGCCCACCAGCGCGCACGTGGCGAGCGCCGCGGGGAGTTAGCCTTCGGTCGCGCGCTTCAATTCGGGCGCAGCGCCGAGGGGTGGGAAGCCCAAATTCGAGGCGATCGTCATAGTGGCTGGGAGTCTCCTCCGCCGGCAATGGCTGGCCCGCTTATTGCGAACCCGAGCCCTGTGTGACACCTCTGCGACGCAAACTCGGCCCTACCTGGGGTCCCGTCGTCATTTCCCTGGCGGCGGGGGTTGCTGCGCTGCTCAGCGGCCTGCTCGTAAATGCTTGTCAGCTCAGCAAGTTACTCGGGCGTCCCAGCGCGGGTGAGAGCCGTGGCGCCATCATCGTCGTGCCGCCAGAGGTCGTCGATTCGGCGCTCGCCGGCACGGCGGAGCCCCGCGTGGCGAATCTCGCGGTGACGAACAGTGGGACGTGGTTCGCCACCACCGGCAGCTCGTGGATCCACGTGAGTCCCACGCGCGGGGGCGCGCGCGCCACGCTGCGCCTTTCGCTCGATCCGTCGCAGCTCACGCCGGGGATGCATGTCGGCGTGGTCACGCTGCAGGAGCACGATAGCGCGGGGCCCACCGCCAGCGTGACCGTGAACTTCCGCATCCAGCAGCCGATTCTCTCGGTCAAACCGGCCAGTATCACTCACACGCCTCACAGCAGCAGCGACGTCTTCCTGGACACGCTCGAGATCCAAAACACCGGGGATGGGCCGCTGGTCTGGAGTGCCACCACCGAGCATCAGGCCCGTTGGTTGACGCTCACCAACGCCAGCGGGAACGGTGATGGCAAAATCGCCGTGCGCTCGACGAACGCGGGACTGGCCTACTTCGGCACGTACAAAGAAACCATCATCGTCACCGCCCCGGGCGCGAAGGACAGTCCGAAGCGGATCAACGTGACGATGGAGCGGCGGAAGCACGGACATGACGACGTCCCGACCCCGTAGCGTTCGCCGCCTCTGTATGCTGGGCGCCGTCGCATTGGCGTCGGTCTCCGTAGCGTGTCATCTCGACATGCTGCTCAAGACCAAGAACCCGCCACGACCGGCGCTCTCCATCTCGCCGGCGGAGGTGCGCGACTCCGCGCGTGCCGGCTCGAGGGACGTGCGCGAGGCCGACGTCGAAATCACGAACGACGGCGAGGGATCGCTGCAGTGGACGGCGAGCGACCACTCCTCCTGGATCCATCTCGATCCGACTGAGGGCGATGTCCCCGGCACGCTGACGATCCGGCTCGACCCGGAGAATCTCGACCCCGGCGTCTATGAGGGCGATGTCACGGTGATGGCCACGGCCGCCGGCGTCGCGGATACGCAGCTCACGACAATCCCGGTGACGTTCCTCGTGACGCGCCCGGGACTCAACGTTTCGCCGATGACGATCGAGCGCTCCACCAAGGTGGGCAGCAACGAGTCGTTCACCGAGACCATCCAGGTCACGAACAACGGAACGGGCCAGCTGACGTGGAGTGCGGACGAAGACAAGTCTTGGCTGAGCCTCGGCACGTCGTCCGGTACGGGCAACGGCGCGATTCCGGTGACGATCAACAGCACCGGGCTCGGCGGCGGCACCTACCATGGCACGATCACCGTCACCGCGCCGGGGGCGACGGGCAGCCCGGCGCGCGTATCGGTCACGCTGAACGTGCTCGCGCCCGGACTGGCGGTCAGCCCGGGCCAGATCCATGAAACTTCGCCGGTGGGCTCGACCATACCGAAGACCACGACGCTGCACGTGACGAATTCAGGAAACGGCACGGTCACGTGGACGGCGGCGAAGACCCAACTCTGGCTGTCCCTGGCGCCCGCGACTGGCACGGCCCCGCCCGCCGCCGATGTGACCGTCACGCTCGACCCCAACGGTCTGCCCCCCGGCATCTACCGCGATACGGTCGTGTTCTCCGCGCCGGAGGCGACGAACGGCCCGGTGCTCGTGCCGGTCGAGTTCGAAATCGCCCAGCCCGGGCTCAGCGTCGCGCCGCCGTCGATTACGGCGACCGCCGACCAGAACGACGGCAGGAAACAGTTCGATCTGTCCATCACGAATTCGGCTGGGGGCACACTCGGCTGGCTCGCAAGCTCCGACCAGCCGTGGATCTCCCTGAGCGCGCTGGGCGGTCTCGCCCCATCGACGCTCACCGTGACGCTCGATCCGCGGGGCCTCCCCGCCGGAACGCAGACGGGCACCGTCACGGTGGCGTCACCCGGCGCGGCGGGCAGTCCCTTCGCCGTTCCGGTGCAGTTCACGATCACCAAGAAGAGTTGCAACGAGACCGCGATCACCCCGGACGTCGTCCGGAACGGGACGCTCGACGCCAACGATTGCGATGCGCCGCACCGCCCCGGCAGCCACGCGAATCTCTACGGTCTGACGCTGAACGCCGGCGACACGCTCTCGATCCGCCTGGCGGCGCAGTTCGATGCGTACCTGATCTTCACCGATGGTGCCGGCAATGTGCTCGCGCAGAATGACGAGTGTCCCGGAGAGAGCGGCACCGCCTGCATCATGAACTTCCCGATTGCGACCGGCGGTCATTACCTGATCGAGGCAACGAGCACGTCGCCCGGCGCCTCGGGCCAGCTCACCATCACGGTGGTCCGCGAGCGGGCTCCGACGGCGCCGCAGGGCCTCGGGCAGTTCCGCGGTAACGGCAATACGGCGATCGCCGTCGGGGACGCGACGCCGGAAAACCAGGTCGTGATCAAAGGAAAAGTGGACGATCCCAACGACATCCAGCAGGTCCGACTCGAGATCGAGCTCGAGCCGATGGGGAGTCCGTTCACCGGTGTAGCCACCCATGTAGGTGACTTCGTCTCGGCGGGTGGTGGAGGCTCGCAAACGTCCGTGCAAGTCACCGGACTGACCAACAACACAGGATACCGCTGGCGGGCGCGTACGTGCGACAACACGGGCCGGTGCAGCGCGTGGCTCGAGTTCGGCGACAACGCGGACAGCGCCATGGACTTCAAAGTCGTGATCCAGCCGTAGGAGGGAGAGGCCACGTGAATCGACTGCTCGCCGCTGCACTCACCATTTGCGCGTTGCTCGCGCTGGCCCCCGCCATTGCCCGGGCCCAGACTGCGACCGCATTGCTCGATCAGGGCGTGCGAGCCTACACCGTCCGGGAATATGACGGCGGCGTCTGGCTGCTTCGCCGCGCACTCGCCACCGAGGGAGCAAACGCGCTCGGTGCAACCGATGCCGCCCGCGCGCTCATGTATCTCACGGCGACCGAGGTCGCGCGCAATCAGCGCGACTCCGCCCTGGCGGCCGCGCGCCGCCTCGTCGTGCTCGATGCGCGCTACCGCCCGGACCCGCGCCTCTTCCCGCCTGATGTCCTGGCGATCTACCAGGAAGCGCGTCGCGCCGCCCCGACGGTCTCGATTCGGGCGCTGGGCGACACCGCCATCAAGCCGGGGACCGAATCCTTTATCGTCCGGCTCGGCGCGACGGCGTCGCCCGAGGTGGTGGCCAACGTCACGACGGCTGACGGCCGGGTGCTGCGCACGCTGTACCAGGGCTCGTTCCGCGACAGCATCGATGTGCGCTGGAACGGACTCGACGGCTCAGGGAACGCACCTCCGGATGGCCGCTACGCGATCATCGTCGCGCCGAGTGCGCGTGAACGCCGTACCGGTGCCGAGGCCTGGTCGTTGCGGCTGCCGCTCGAGGTGGCACGGCCGGCCGTGGATACCATGCCGCTGCCTCCCGCGCCGCCCGATTCCCTGCTCCGGCCCGAGCGCGGCGACATGTCCGGCGCCATGCATGCGTTGATTCCTGGTGTCGTGGCCGGCGCGGCAATCATGCTGCTACCCGAGGCCGTCTCGAGCGCCGACCATGCCAGCAACGCCCGCTGGATCGTCGGCGGTACGGTCGCCGTCGCCGGCGTGGCGGCATTCCTGTCGCACCATCCCGGCCAGCGGATCCCGGGAAACACCGAATACAACCGCAATCTGAAGGAGAATTGGCGGCGCAACGTCGCGGAGATCTCGCGCCGCAATGCCGATCGCGTGCGCGGCACGAAGTTGATTATCCGGCCGGGTGCTCCGGCGCTCATGACCGGAGACACGCCATGAACCGGCTGCTCGGCGTGTTGGCCGTGGGGCTGTCCGTGCTGCCGGCGGCGGCGCGAGCGCAGGATCGACTGCAGTACACGGTCGGACTGATGGCGTCGCAGCAGATCGTGCAGAGCCGGGTCGAACCGACGAGCAATCGGTTGAGCGGTCCCGTGCTCGGCGTCGAAGGCGCCCTGATCAGCGACCGGCTAACCGTGCGCGTGCGGTATGGCGAGGGCCATGTGCAGCCGCGGGAGGGACCGGATAACGTCGCGCGCGATGTGGTCGAGGGTGAGGCGCTCGTCGGATACCGCGCACTTCCCTGGCTCACGCTGTGGGGTGGGCCGAGCGCCCGTGCCTACACCATAGGCGACAACAATCAGCGCTGGCTCATCTGGACCGCGCGCGCGACCGGCCGCGGCACGCTCGTGCCGGGCCGGATGCAGTCGTTCGTTGAATTGTGGGGCGCGTTCACCGGCAGTGTGGGCGATCCGGCGTTACAGGCTGGCGGCCGGGGTTTCAATGGAGGACTCGAGGTTCGGCTCGCACAGTCCACGCCGTTGTGGAGCCGGCTGAGTTACAAGATGGAGTCCACGCACGCGACCGGTCTGCGCGAGACCGTCGAGTCGTTGACGCTTTCGCTGATCTACGGATTACCGCAGTAGTCTGGGCTAGGGGTGCGGCGGCGCCGGCGGGTGTGGCGGCGCCGGCGGGTGTGGCGGCGGAGTCCCGCGCCCCGGGGGCGGGCCATGCTGTCCCCCGCGTGCCCCCGCTCCTCCACCGGCTGCGTGTTCGAGCCCCGCTGCAGCCTGCGCCGGTGTGCTGCCATGAGCCATTTCATCCATGACAAGTCGCGGCAGATCCGCCGGGGATTTTGCGGACCGCAGCCTGATGCCGATCAAGTCGATGTTGTGCGCCGGAGGCACGCCGATGGCGGCAAGAGTGGCCGCCACGCGCAGACCCTCCGTCAACGCCTGCGCGCTCGCGCCGATTCGCGCCAATGCCGTGATGTCGTTGCCGCTGAGCCCGGCGTTGATGGCGAACGCACCCGCTGCGATGGCGAGCGTGTCGCCATCGACGCCGCCTTCGTGCAGCGCCAGAGCCGCGGTATCCAACTGCATCGCAACCACACGAACTGCGGCGACTACTCGCTCGGCGGGAACACCCTTCGCGCTACCCTCGATCGCTTTTTGAATCAGCGGATCCACCGGAAGACCGCGGGCTGACGCCGCGCTTCCGAGCTCCTCGACAACGGCGGCCACGTCGGGCGTCACGCGACCGTCGAGCCGCTTACCGATCGGCTGCTGCGCGCCGAGGAGCGAGAGGGGAAGAGCGAGCAGGGTGATGATCACAGGGTCAGCACGCTATTGCGACGACCAAAACCGTCGTCCACCGCGGGAGCGCCCGGATCCGGGACCCACCGTTGCCCATCGACGACGAATGCATACTGGTGCTGCCCGGCGGGCAGCTGGAGGGTGGCCGTCCAGACACCGCTGGCACCCGAGCGGACGAGCGGTGTGGCCCGCGCGTCCCACTGATTGAAGGTGCCGGCCAGGCTCACGTTGTGCGCTTCGGGCGCGACCAGCACGAAGCGCACTGTGACCATGGATGCGGGTGCGACGGGTTTGGCGGTCAGGAGCCACACGGCGAGCGCGGCAGCCAGCGCGAGCGCGGGAGCGAGCAACCATGGGAGCGCGCGACGGCGGCGGTTCTCGAGACGCGCCATCACGCGCCAGGTCACGGCCGGCACCGAGACGGTCGAGCGGTCCACCATCCCGAGCAACTGGAGCGCTGCTTCCCCTTCCGCGCGCAGCTCGGCGGGCAGCTCGGCGAGCGTGATTTCGCCGTCGAGCAGCTGCTTCACCAGGGGATGATATTCGTGCTCGCTCATGCGTGGTCCCTCAGCTCTTCGCGTAATCGATCATAGGCGCGGTGCATCCGCATCTTCAGTGACGGGATCGACGCGCTCAGCCGCTCCGCGATCTCGCCGTACGACAACCCTTCGACGTGCTTCAGCACAAACACTTCGCGTTGATCCGCCGTCAGCGCGAGCAGCGCATGCTGCAGCGCGCGGCGCCGCTCCGCTGTTTCCGCTCCGCCATCGGTGCGATCCGCCGCCGCGACGCTGTCGGCGGCGTCGAGCGATGCCTCTGATCGGCTCCGGCGCCGCTCGGCGAAGCACCGGTTGCGCAGGATCAGGAAAAACCAGCCGACGAACTTGTCGGGGTCCTTGCACTGGGACAACTGATCGAACGCGCGCACGAACGCGTCCTGCACTGCATCCTCGGCCGCGTCCACGGATCCCAGCATGCGCGCCGCATAGCGCGCGTACCGATCGCGATACCGTTCGACTAACTGCGCGTAGCGCTCCCGGTCGCCCGCGAGGACGGACCGAACGATATCGCCATCGGTTGCCTGGGATTCCGGGCGCAACCCTTTTCCTCCGCTAAAGAGTGCAGGCGCAAGAGATTGGTAACGAATGGGCTGCCGTTGCATTGTGACCTGTGTTACCTCGCCGTCCCCGGGCGAATCTTTACGAAGTCATGAGCATGAAGCTAGACCCCCAACCGGCACGCTCGCCTCAGCCTCCAGTAGCGGATGCCGACCTGTTACGGCGGATCGTCCGCCGGGACTCGACAGCCCTGATCGAGCTGGAGCGCCGCCATCACGCCTCGCTGTACGCCCAGGCCTTCGGCATCCTGATGGAGTCGAATCTGGCCGAGCGCGTGGTGCGGGAGGTGTTCGCCCAGCTGTGGTATGCCGCCGGGCGGTTCGTGATGCGGCGCACGCTGTGGAACTGGCTCCGCGAGATGGCGAAAGACCTCGCGCGCGCCGAGCTCATGTCGCAGGAACCGAGATTCTCACAATACTCAGCCGCTCAGAGGAGAATGAATGAGACGCACGCTGCTGCTCATACCGGCGTTACTGCTGGTCCCGGCGCTGGCAATTGCGCAAGCGGAGGGACCGGGGAACTCGGGTACGATTCCGAACTCCCATGCATCCGATATCGCGAAGGCGAAAGTGGCCGCCGCGATGGCGCGCCGCGCGACGCATGTTCGTGGTGACGCGGTCGGCCTGGACAACCAGCCGGTCACGCCGGTGACGCCCGCCACCCGCGCGACCCGCGCGACGCCCGCGACTCATACGGGCGAAGGCCCCGCGACGCCCGCGACTCCTGCGACACCCGCCGTTCCGGCATCGCCATCGCACCGGCCTGATCACGCCGGCCAAGGCGGGCAGGGCCGAGCCAATAATCCACGGCGTCCGTAGGCACTTCTGACTCGCGCTGTATCTTACCGGTCCCATGCCCATGGGACCGGTTTTTTTTCTGACGCTGCTGGCACAACAACAGGCTTCGGTGGGACTCGGCGCCGGAGTCGTGAGGTATGCCGGAGGCTCGAGCTTCAGTACGCTGAGCCTGTCGCCCGCGGTGCAGTTCTCCACGGTTTCGACCTTCGTGGGGGCGAGCGGCGCGGTGTCGTTGCTCGAGGGCGGCGTGTGGGCGAGTCAAGGTCGTGGCGATTTCTGGGCCGCGCTGCCATGGCGCGCGGGACACACCCGATTCGCTCTCAGCAGCACGCTCGCGGCAAGCGACCGCACTGACGGCATCGCATCCGCGTCGGCGTCACTGGTGCCTGAAGCAGTGACCAACCACTTCGCGCTCGGCGCGGGCTTCATCACCGGCGTGATCCGGCACGAGCCCGGCGTGGGCTCGTTGCGCATCCGCGGGCGCGCCTGGTGGCAGCTCCCGACTTCACCGACTCAACTTTCGTTCACCACCGAAGCCACACATCTCCTCGGTATCTGGTACGCCGATGTCATCGGCGGGCTCTCGTTCGACGGCGCGCGCGCGGTGGGGTCCGTCTGGCTCACCGCTCGTTTCAATGAGGCGTACCGGCCAACCGGCGCGGCCAGCGCCGCCGTGCAGTACTTCGTATCGCCATCCATCGCTATCGAAGCATCGGCCGGCAACTATCTGCGCGACCCGTTTCAAGGATTGCCTCGCGCGGGTTTCGTGTCCGGTGGCGTCCGCTGGTTCGCGGGACGGCGCCCGACGGTCGCCGCTGCGACGAACGACAAACCGGTTTTGCGGCCGCTCGTCGCCATCAAGCGGGGCGGTGACACGGCGGTCGTGCGCTTCCGGATGCCGGGCGCGCATTCGGTGGCGATCGCGGGGAGCTGGAATGAATGGAAGCCGGACACGCTGAAAGGACTGGGCGAAGACCTCTGGGAGGGAGCACTGCGCCTCGCGCCCGGCACCTACTACTTCAATCTGGTGGTCGACGGGAATGAATGGGTTGTGCCCGCCGGCATCGCGACGATTTCAGACGGCATGGGCGGCCGGATTGCGGTGCTGAACGTGTTGTGACTTGACGAGCGCGGCCCCATTCCCTAGCGTGGCGGCGGCAGTGCAGCTCCGGTTCATCGTCCTCTCTCCGAGGGGTGCCACGATGGGAAAGATCAACCTGCAGAAGGTGCTGATCGGCGGCCTGATCGCGGGCGTCGTCCTGAACGTGATCGACTCGTTGCTGTTCGGCGTCGTGCTTAAGGATCAGATGGCGGCGGCCATGGCAGCGCTCAACCGGCCGCCGATGACCAACGCGCAGGTGCCCTGGTTCGTGTTCCTCGACTTCGTCGCCGGCATCTACCTCGTGTGGCTGTATGCGGCGATTCGGCCGCGTTTCGGCGCGGGACCGGCAACCGCGGCGCGGGCTGGAGCCGCCGCCTGGTTCCTGGGAGGCCTCCTCATCACGCTGTTCATGTGGCCCATGCATCTCATGCCGGCGAACACGCAGATCACCACGTTGGTGGTAGGGCTCATCGAGTGGCCGCTGGCCGGCGTCGTGGGCGCGAAGTTTTATACGGAGGGCGCCGGTGTAGGAGCGGGTGCCGGTGCAGGAATGGGAGCGCGGATGTAGCAGTCGGAACTGCGCATAACGGCGTACGAAAGGCGCGGCAGGTGCAATGCAACCTGCCGCGCCTTTTTGCGCAGTTACGCGCAGTTACGCGCCGTTAGAGGTCAGTAGTTGAACCGCAGCGACACTCCAACCGTCCGCGGCTGGTTGGTCAGGTACCCCACGCGCGCGCGAAGCCCGCGCTCGCGGTCGAGCGCCAACAACGCCCGCTCGTTCGTCAGGTTGGTCACGAATACCGTTGCTTCCCAGGCTGATTTGGACACCCCCGCTCGCAAGCCCACCAGCGTGTATGCCGATAGGAGCGGATTGAACGTGAAGGTGCTCTGCGTCATCGGGCCGCCCATGTTGGCGCCGTACGTCGCGATGTCGACCGTGCCGATGCCGGGGGTCAGATCGTCGATCTGCGTGTAGCGCGAACCCACGTACTGGACACTCCCGCTGAAGAATCCACGCGAACTCGTCAACGGTATCCAGTACGTCACGGACCCGTTCGCCTGGACCTGCGGGACGCTGGGAAGACGATTGCCGGACTTCACGCCGCCGACGACGGTTGTCACGCCGTTCGTGTCGGTGGTCGTGACCGTGG
>QHUB01000104.1 GCA_003221035.1 Gemmatimonadota bacterium | reverse complement strand
ACGGTCGCGCCGACCACGCTCTGGAAGTGATTGCGCGGGTCGGTGCTGATCGTCAGGGGAATGCCGAGCCGCGTGCTCTCGGCGATGCGCTGGAGCAGATTGTTCTGCGTCGCGATGGTGGCGGGATCGGCGCTAAGTCGCGTGATCAGGTTCGTGACGTGGGCGCTGTCGATGAGCCTGCGGTTAGCCGCGGTGTCGTACGCGACGCCCATGCCGACCCCGCCCTGGGGGCCCGTGCTGCGCACGGTGCCGTGCATCATGGTCCCGGCTTTTTCTTCCAGCGTCATGCGTCCCACGAGATCGCGCGCGCGTTGCTCGGGCGTGAGGCGCGAATCCTCATAGGGGTCGAGCACACCGTTCCTGTTGAGATCCCGGAACTGGCGACCGCCCTGCTGGATGACGGGGGCCTGCATGAGCAAGAGGATCGCAAACAGATTCACGGCGTGGATTTTGTCCCAATTGCGCGTGCGGCGCTAGTCGCCCGCGTGGGTCGGACATGCAGAAATGGGGTAGGGGCGCAGCATGCTGCGACCCCTACGTTGACTCGTCAGCGCGCCTGGCCGCCGGACGAAATCGACGTCATCTTCGCGGCTCCTCACCGGGCCAGTGCCGCGTCGGATCGGCGGGCCAGCCGTGGCGGGCTAACAGCGCGTCGATCTTCTCGTTGACGGGCGGGTAGCGCGCCGGCGGCGTGCCTCCAGCCGCGACCAGCGCTTCGACGATTTCCAACTGCTTGTCAGTATTCCCGCCGTGACCAGCGCGCCAGAGTGCCGCGCCGAAGACCGGCCCGTTCTGGGTCATAATGTCGGACCTCGCGCCGTGCTTCAGCAGCAATCGCACGACGTCGACATGGTCGCCGAGGATTGCGTAGAAGAGGGCGGTCTGCCCGTCGTTATGATGGCCATCGACATTCACGCCGCGATCGAGCAGGAACTGCACAATCTCACGTCGCCCGTAACCGGCGGCATACCGCAGGGCCATTTCGCGCCGGGAACCGTCCGCCGCATCGGCGAGCTGCTGCACGACGTCGAGCCGCCCGATTCCCGCCGCGCCGATCAAGCCCATACGGCCCCCGTGGTCGGCGAGGTATTCGGCGGCCTCAGGGCAGCCGTTGGCGAGACAGGCGTACACCGCGTCGGCGCCTTTGCCGGCCAGATCGGGGTGCTCGATTTGGGCGCCGTGCTCGAGCAACACGTCCATCACCGGGATCTGGACTCCGGCTTCCTTGGGCGGTGTGCTCGTGGCCACGAGCCCCAGCGCGGTACAGCCGCCGCCGTAGACATCGGCCTCGGCTTCGATGTCCGCGCCGGCGTCCAGGAGAATCTCCGTGATGCGCGCGGCGTTCGGCGGCGATTTCTGACGGTAGCCCTCGACGCCGTTGGCTGAGACATAATGGAGCAGGGTGGCGTTGTGCTCGCGCGTCGAGCGCGCCCGGATCAACCCGGGGTTCTTGCGCAGCAGCTCTTGAAGTTTGGCCTCATCACCGCGGATGATGGCTTCGGCCGCCGCTTCGAAGTCCGCCGCGGCGGTGCCGCTCTGCGCGAGCGCAGCGAGGTGCGCCGCAAAATCCGGCCAGTTCCTGAAGCCGTGCGAGCGCGCCAGCACAAATTGCGAGTCGGCGAGCACGCAACGGCGGCCCTCGCGGTGGAGCGTTCGCTTGGCGAATTCTTCCACCTCCTGCGCCGCGCGATCGATGTGCCGCCGACTCGAGCCGGCGAGCAGCGACGCCATCCAGCGATCGCACCAGGCGGCTACGTCGCGGTCGCCAGACTGGCAGGCTTTGACGAGCTCCTTGGCGAGCTTCTTGTACTGCTCGATGCTGGGACTGGCGGGAAGCGGTAATGCGCCCTGCGGATTGGGAAACATACGAAACTCCTCTCAGTGCATGCCCAGCGTCCGCGCTGTGTGGGCTGAAAGAAGTTCGTCGCTCGATTGTGACTGCAGTTGGGTGGGCACGGCCCTTTCCCGCGGACAGGATGCGCCCCTAGCGCATCCCGAACACTAGTGGGCAGAATTGCAGGCGCAAGTCAACCAGGGGAGGGGGAGCCATGAGCATCGACCGTCGTGCTTTTCTCCAGAACGCCACCGCCGCAGCCGCCGTCGTGACACTTCCGTCCTTCCTTCGTGCTCCGCAATCCGACCTCGCGCCGATCTTCCGCGAAGTCGACCGCCGTCACGATGAAACGGTCCAGCGGCTTCAGGAATGGATGCGCCAGCCGTCTATCGCCGCCGAGAATCGCGGGATGACTGAAGGCTGTGACTTGACGATGCGGCTGCTGCGCGACGCCGGGTTCCAGCAGGTGACCAAAGTGCCGAGCGATGGCCAGCCAGGCATCTTCGCGACGCTCGACGCGGGGGCGCCCAAGACCCTCGGCCTGTACTTCATGTATGACGTCAAGCAAGTCGATCCATCGGAGTGGTCGTCGCCGCCCTGGGATGCTGCGCTCGTGGACCGGCCCGGCCTGGGCAAAGTCGTCATGGGCCGCGGCGCCGTGAACCAGAAGGGTCCGGAGGCGACGTTCATCGCCGCGCTGCATGCGATCCGCGGCGCGAATCGCAAGCTCCCCGTCAATCTCGTGCTCGTTGCCGAAGGCGAAGAGGAAATCGGCTCACCCCATTTCCCGCAGATCGTGCGGCGACCCGAGGTGCTGGCGGCGCTGAAGAACGTCGTCGGTATCTCCATGCCCTCCGCCTCGCAGGGGCTCGACGGGCAAGTCACCATGACGCTCGGCGCCAAAGGCGTGATCGAGGTCGAGCTCGTGTCGAGCGGCGAGAAGTGGGGCCGCGGGCCGGTGACCGACATTCACTCGAGCAACAAGGCGCGCGTCGACAGCCCGGCGTGGCATCTCGTGCAGGCGCTCGCGACGCTCGTCTCGGCCGACGGCAACGATCCGGCGATCGACAATTTTGCCGACAAAGCGCGGCCGCTCTCGACGGATGAGAAAGCGATGATCGCCGCCGCCGCCGCGCGCATGGATGAAGGCGCCGCCAAGAAGCAGCTTGGCATTCAGCATTGGGTGGGCGACGTGAGCTTCACTGAAGCGCTCGAGCGCCTGATGGGCCGTCCCACCGTCAACATTGAAGGCCTGGTCGGCGGATACACGGGGGTGGGCGGGAAGACGATTCTGCCTCATCGCGCCGTCGCGAAGCTCGACCTGCGTCTGGTGCCCGACATGACCGCAGCCGACGCGCTGGCCGCGCTCAAGGCGCACCTCGCCAAACGCGGCTATGGCGACATCGAGGTCAACATGTCGGGCGGCTACGATCCCACGAGCACGCCACGCAATGCGGCGGTGATTCGCGCGGAAGAAGCGGTGTACCATCGCGCGGGCATCGATCCGATCCTGCTGCCGCGCAACGCCGGCTCATGGCCCGGCTACGTGTTCACGGGCGAGCCGCTCAAGCTTGCCGCGAGCCACTTTGGTCTCGGCCACGGCAACGGCGCGCACGCGCCGGATGAGTATTACGTCATCGAGGCGAGCAACCCGAAGGTGCAGGGGATCGACGGCGGCGTGAAGTCGTACGTCGAGTACTTGTTCGAGGTGGCGCGGACGCGATAACCTAGGCCTGCTTCTTTCGGCGCGGCTTCCGTTCCTCGGTTCGCTCCTCGGCCCGATCCCCGGCCCGCGTCTGGCTCACGCGGGCGACTATCACCTGGTTGCGGCCGGCGCCCTTCGCTCGGTACATCGCCGCGTCGGCGGTCGCTATCAGGTCCTCCGGCGTGTCGCCCCCGTCCGGGTACTCGGCCAGACCGATACTCACAGTGAGCCGGCCTTCCCCGAGCTCTTCCTGTGCGACGCGCGCGCGCACGCGCTCCGCCACGATGGCCGCCGTCGCGAGCGAGCACTCGAGCAGCATTACCACGAATTCTTCGCCGCCGTAGCGCGCGACGCAGTCCACCGCGCGCGTGGTCCTGCGGAACACGTCCGCGATCTTCACGAGCGCGGCATCCCCCGCGAGGTGCCCGTGCGTGTCGTTGTACTGTTTGAATTTGTCG
>QHUB01000038.1 GCA_003221035.1 Gemmatimonadota bacterium | reverse complement strand
TTTCCGCTATGCCGTAGAGCTCCGCAATCCCGAGCTGTTGACCGGTGTCCATGGCGAAGCGCTCAAGCGGCACGGCGTCGCGCACGTGTTCAACTCGTGGACCGAGATGCCGCCGATCGGCGAGCAGATCGACCTGGGGTGGACGTTTCCTGCGAACTTCACGGTCGCGCGTGCGCTCCTGAAGCCGGGCCGGCGCTACAGTGATGCGGTGAAGCAATTCCAGCCGTACGATCGCGTGCAGGAGCCACAGCCTGAACTCCGCAAGGATTTGCTGCGACTCGTGAGCGAGGCGCAGCGACGGCGCGTGGAGGCGTTCATCCTGGCGAACAATCGCGCCGAGGGAAATGCGCCGGGGACGATTCGAGCGGTGGCGCGGATGTGGCTGGATGGTGACGCGGAGAGCAGGTGATTGGGTATCGAAGGTGTATGCGGCCCCTCTACTGTATTCCGCTCCTGCTGGGACTCGCCGGCTGTGATTCCAGTGATCAAAACTTCCAACCGGGTGTCGTGGAGTGGATGGAGTGGCCCGCTGAGGTCCGTGCCGCGACGCCGTTCGAAGTGCGACTCCTCTTGCCGTTTCCGTCGTGCCATCAATGGGTCTACGAGCCGCGCGTCGGTGTGGACGAGTCTGCGGTGACATTCGAACCCTACTTCCTGGTAGACAAGGGCGAACCGGTCTGCCTGCCGACGGAGCAGGTACACGTTTCGGCCTTTGTCCCGAACTTCATGCTGGACACCCTGGGTAGCGCGCCCGGTCTGGCCACGCCGTCGGCGCGCACGTTTGAAATCCGCGCCACAGCGGACGTTTACGCATCCGCACCAAGTCCTGGTGTGAGCTCGCCGGTTCGTACGTTCGGCAACGTCATCGCGCGTCCCACCGACCCCGATACGACGCTCCGCAATGCCGGGGGCATGGTCGTTCTGCAATTTGACATCGAGGGATGTGCTCTCATTCGGCCGGCGGGATCCTATAATCCAGGGCTTGGCATCGTGCTCGAGGACCAGGCCGATACCGTAGGGCTGAATTGGGTGTTTGTGCGCGGGTACATCCACAACGCGGCCGTCCCGGTGTGCGGGCAGACGCGTGTGTTTCACCTGGAGAGTCGTAACTAAGGCAGACTGCCGCGCAGCTCGAGCTCGCCCTGAACCGGCATCTTGGCCGGCCGGTAGCGATCGATCATCCCCGTGTGGTTCTTGAATCCGTGCTTCTTCCGCAGTTCCTCGACCCGTCGCGACAACGCTTTTGCGTACTCCTTGGGCGCGCCGGCCTGCCGCGCATATGCGCGCGTGTATCGTGCCACGAGCTCCGGAAAGTGCTCCTGGAGAACCATGTAAAAGCGATCTCGGACCGCGGCGTACAGTCGTAACGCGCCCGCATGTACGAACAGCGCGCCGGCATCTTTGGCGGCGGCAAAGAGCGCGTCGAGATGCGGAAGGTCATCGGTGATCCCGGGCAACACGGGGGCAACGATCAGTCCCGCATGCACGCCCGTATCCACCAGCTTGCGCAGCGCGCGCAGCCGCGCCGCCGGCACGGGCGACCGCGCCTCGAGCTTTCGCGCCAGGACGGCGTCGTGCGTGATCAGGGAAATGTGAATCTGGAGCTCGTTCCGCTCCTGGAGCCGCAGCAGCAAATCCGAGTCGCGCACGATCAGCGGACTCTTCGTGATGATCCCGAACGAGAGACCTTCGCATCGTGTCAGCCGCTGCAACACGGCGCGCGTGATCTTGAAGCGGCGCTCGGCGGGCTGATATGGATCGGTGGCCGTGCCGATCACAATGCATTCGCCAAGCGGAACGTGTTTGAGATCGGCTTCGAGCGCGCCGACGACCTGCTCCTTCACGAAGATCCGCTTCTCGAAGGCTTCCCACCCGTGCGCGCCACGGTAGTCCAGAAACTCGGCATCGGTGATCTTGCCGGCGTCGTGCGCTCGTTCGACGACGTACCGATGGGTGTAGCGCGCGTAGCAGTAACTGCAGCCGAATTCGCAGCCGACATACGGATTGAGCGACCAGTAGTCCATGCCCGTGGACTTGGGTGAGTTGAGAACACGGCGCGGTGTGATGGAAACGAATCGTGTACCACGGAGCCGCTCATCGAGGACTGTGTCGGACAGCCGGATAGTCTGACGGTCAGACTTGAGCAGCGGCAGTTGGGCGGCGCTTTTCGGCCGCTTGGGGTTCAGGTCGCCTGCAGGGGCGTCCGCCCAGCTAGCCACAGCGGGCCCACCCACACTGGAGGCAGACGACACACCCCGACTGGTGAGCGGTCTTGGCACCGCAATCCGGGCACGGAAGGGCCTTGGGCGGGGTGGATTCCCGGGGCTTCTTTACGGCCATACACCCCGAATATAACCCGAAACCCTATCTGCGGGCCAGACGCCTCCAGCCGAAGTACACAGGCACGCCGAGCAGAACGAGAATAAGCCCGAGGAATGCGTAGGTCCGCGTGGCGCCCTGGATCAGCAGATCAACCGCGATCAGGCCTGTGAGCACGACGTACAGCGCCGGCAGGACCGGGTACCCCGGTGCTTTCACGGGTCGCGGAAGCTCTGGGTGCTTCTGACGCAGCCGGAAGATGCCGATGGCCGTCACGGCGTAGAACATGACCGCGGCGAAGATCACGAAGTTGAGCAGCTGACCATAGGTGCCGGAGAGGCAGAGCACGCAGGTCCAGATCGCCTGCGCGATCAGCGCGAGCGATGGGGTCTTGTACTCGGGATGCAGCATTCCGGCTGACCTGAAGAACAGATTGTCGCAGGCCATGGCGTAGTACACGCGGGCGCCCGAGAGAATCAGTCCGTTATTGCAGCCGAACGTGGAGATCATGATCGCGATCGCCATGATGTAGAGACCGGGCGTGCCGAGCATCGCCTGCAATGCGGCAGTCCCGACGCGATCCTGGGGCGCGGTCGCGATCGCACTGTTCGGCAGCACCAGCAGGTACGCGACATTCGCGAGCACATAGAGCGACGTCACGGTGATGACACCCGCGCCCATCGCGAATGGCAGATCCCGCTCGGGATTCTTGAGCTCGGATCCGGCGAATCCCACGTTGTTCCAGGCGTCCATCGAGAACAGCGACCCCACCATGGCGCCACCGACGACCGGCAGCACGCCGAGGGTGAGCGCGCCACCGGCCCAGAAATTCGCGCCGAGATTGGCCGCGATCGCTTCTGCGTTGCGGCCGATGGTGACGCCGAGCAGGATCAGTCCCGCGAGCGCCGCGGTCTTGACCGCGGTGAGGGTCGTCTGGATGAAGGCGGCGGTCTTCACGCCGCGGACGTTGATCGCGGTCAGAATGACGATCGAGACGATGGCGAATAGACGTTGCGGCGAGAGGCCGATTTGGATCGCCCCGATGGGATCCGGGAATCTGATCGTGGTTCCCAGGAAAATGTTCGGCGACAGCCCCGGCCACAGCACCGAGGTGAAGCGCGCGAACGCGACGGCCACGGCGGCGATCGTGCCGGTCTGAATCACGACGAATAGCGTCCAGCCGTAGAGGTAGCCGAACAGCGGTGAAATGGCCTCGCGGAGATAGACATAGTTGCCGCCCGCCTTCGGATACATCGCGGCGAGCTCACCGTATGAGAGGGCGCCCAGGAGCGTTACGATTCCCGACACGATCCAGGTGGTGAGCAGCAGCCCGGGCGAATGGACCTGCCGCAGAATGTCCGCCGAGACTATGAAAATGCCGGATCCGATCATCGATCCGACGACGAGGGCGGTCGCATCCAGCCGCGTGATGGCCCGGACGAACTCGACCGGTTGGGACGGGGCCGGGGTAGTAGTCATGAGCCGATAACCTAGTTGCCATTCCCGAGGGCCGCTATCTTTTGCGGACCACCACGCCCCGGAGAACCCGTGCGTCTCCTGCCGCGCGAAGAAGAGTTCTTCGCTCTGTTTACCGAAGTCGCCAATCGCAACAAGGAAGCCGTCGCGCATTTGCGGAAGCTGTTCGAGGCGCCGCCCGATCGCCGCACGCCGCACGTCGAGGCGCTGAAGCGGCTCGAGCACGAAGCCGATCAGGTCACGCACGAAGTCGTCAACCGTCTCGACCGTACGTTCATCACACCCCTCGACCGCGAAGACATCCATCAGCTCGCCTCGGATCTCGATGACGTGATGGACGCGATGGATGGCACCGCGCGGCGCGCGCAGATCTTCGGTCTGGGAGTGGCGCCGCCCGGGGTGCTGCGCATCACCGAGGTGTTGGAGCGCATGATGGCCGTGCTGGCGGAAGCGGTAAGCAGACTCAAGAAGGGCGATGACGTGATGCGCTACTGCATTGAAGCCAAGCAGCTCGAAGAGGAAGGGGACGCGATCTACCACGAGTCGCTCGGCCAGTTGTTCGCGAAAGAGCGCGACGCCATCGAGCTGATCAAGTGGAAAGAGATCTACGACAATCTGGAGGGCACGCTCGACCAGGGCGAGGACGTTGCCAACGTGGTCGAGTCAATCACGATAAAGCACGCCTGATGACCGGCTCCGTCTGGTTCGTTCTGGCGATCCTGCTCGTCGCCCTCACATTCGACTTCATCAATGGCTTTCACGACGCGGCCAACTCGATTGCGACGGTCGTGTCCACGCGCGTGCTCTCGCCGAGCGCCGCGGTCGTATGGGCGGCGTTCTGGAACTTCATCGCCGCGTTTGTCTTCGGCACTGCGATCGCGAAGACCATTGGCAAGGGACTGATCGATCTCAACGTCGTTGATTCGACCGTCGTACTCGGCGGGCTCCTGGGAGCGATCACCTGGGACCTCGTCACGTGGTGGCTGGGGCTGCCGACCTCGTCATCGCACGCGCTCATCGGGGGGTACGCCGGCGCCGCCGTCGCGAAGTCCGGATTCTCCGCGATCATCGCGAGCGGCTGGACCAAGACGCTGATTTTCATCGTCGTCGCGCCGGTCATGGGGTTCATGCTGGCGCTGCTGCTCACGGTGGCGTTGTCGTGGTCGCTGCGGCGATCGCTGCCCCGGCGAGTCGACAAAACATTCCGAGTGCTGCAGCTCGTGTCCGCGGCGCTCTACTCGCTCGGCCACGGAACGAACGACGCGCAGAAAACGATGGGCATCATCGTCGCCCTGCTGGTATCGAGCCAGGCGCTGTTCGTGAACTTTCCGATCCAGCTGTTTCATCTCACCGATGCCGAGCACATTCCACCGTGGGTCATCGTGGCGGCCGGCGCCGCCATCGGACTGGGGACCATGGCGGGCGGCTGGCGCATCGTCAGGACGATGGGCCAGCGCATCACCAAGCTGACGCCGTTCGGCGGGTTCTGCGCCGAGACCGCGGGGGCGATCACGCTGTTCGTATCGTCGCATTACGGCATTCCGGTCAGTACGACGCACACGATCACCGGCGCCATCACCGGCGTCGGCGCGGTCCAGCGGTTCTCGGCGGTGCGATGGGGCGTCGCGGGGCGGATCGTCTGGGCGTGGATGGCGACGATCCCGGCCGCGGCCGGGATCGGTGGGCTCAGCTACGTGTTGCTGCGCGCGTTCGTCTAGGGTCAGTCACTGAACAGCCGGCGCAGCCCACGCTCCGTTTCCGCCAAGGCTTCCTGGAAATGCTGTAGCTCGTCGCCGTAGCCGAAGCGCAGGAATCCCGGCATGCCGAAGTGATCGCCGGGGCAGAGCAAAACGCTGTGCTGCGCGCGCAGCTTTTCGACGACGTCGGTTGCGGGAATCGCGCCGCGGTAGCGCGCCCAGCAGATTGCCCCAGCGCTCGGCGCGTGCCAGGAGAATGTGTCGCCGAAGCTCTTGAGCCACGCCTCCATCACCGGATAGTTCGCATGCAGGATCCGACGCGTGCGCTCGATGAGCTTGTCGCGTACGTGCGGCTCGAGCGCGACGGCGGCGAGGTGATCGCTCGCGCCCGACGGCCCGATCGTCGTGTAGTCGTGACGGGCCCACACTTCCTCGTTGAATTCCCGGCTCGAGATGATCCAGCCGATCCGCAGGCCGGGCAGACCGTATGCTTTCGACAGTCCGTTGACGATGACGACCTTGTTGTAGCCTGAGCCCCAGAACGACTGCGTGGTTTTGCCGTCGCGCTCGGCACCTGTGTACACCTCGTCCGCCAGAATCCATGCGCCCACTTCCGCCGCGCGGTCCAGGATCGTCTTGCGGGCTTCGGCGCCCAGCACATGGCCTGTGGGGTTATGGGGGTTGGTCACGACGACGAGCTTCGTGCCGGGCGCGATCGCCGTGCGTATCTCCTCCGCATACGGCTCCCACCCTTCCTTCTCGTGCAGCTGGAACGGCCGGACCTGCGCGCCGAAGTTCTGGGTCAGTCCCGCGGTCTGCATGTAGTTCGGCATCATCACGGCGACTTTGTCGCCGGGCTCGATCAGACGCCAGCAGGTCACGAAGTTCGCTTCGGAGCTGCCGGTGGTGACGAGCACCTGATCTGGCGACGCGCCTGGATAGAGCGCCGCGATGCGCTCCCGTAACAGGTCTGAGCCGTTCGACTGCGCGTAGCCGAGCCGAACCTCGAGCAACGGCAGTGCGGACGCGCCGGCGAGGCCGAGGAGCTCCTGGATGCTGAGCGGATGGACGCCGGATTCAGAGAGATTGTAGCGGACCCGGTTTTCCCAGGTACTCTGCCAGCGTTCGAGATCGAATTGGACGAATCGCGTGGGAAGGCTCATGGCTCGTAAAGCTGCCTCAGGTCCTCGGGTTTCTCCAGCCAGTAGTCGGGCGACAGATCCTGCAGGTGTTCGCGATCAAACGGTCCCCACAGCACAGCGGCCGTTTTCACGCCGGCAGCTCGGCCACACTCCATGTCGTGACGCGAGTCGCCGATAAAGACGGTGCCTGTTTTTGCGACTCCCAATTCGTCCACCGCTTTGAGCACGGGCTCCGGATGCGGCTTGAAGTTCTTGACGTCATCGCAGCCGACGATGATGTCGAACACTTCGTCGAGCCCGGAGATGCGAATGCCCCGCATCGCCCCGTCGCGCAGCTTGCTGGTCACGACGCCGAGTCGCTTGCCGGCCCGCTTGATGCGCCGGATCTCATCCACGACGCCTTCGTACGGTTTCACCAGGGCGTCGTGATGGGTGAGGTTGTACGTGCGATAGGTCTGCACCATCGCTTCGATCTCCGCTTTGTCGTCGGTGATCTGGCCGAACTGCGTCCAGAGCGGCGTCCCCAGGCCTTTGATCCACAGGTCGTCGGGCGGGGCCGGCTCGTTGCAGCGGTGCAGCTCCATGGTGTGGCGGTAGGAGCGCAGGATCAGCTCGATCGAATCGATGATCGTGCCGTCGAGATCGAAGAGGAAGGTGTCGAGCGCCACACCGGAATCTACTGCGATGGTGAGCCGACGCTGACTGCGGCGACGAGATCGACGCTCACGGACGACTCTTGAGAATCCACGGGCGGCAGTCCCTGGTGCCACCCGAGCAGGTCCTGCACGAGCAGCGGCTCAGGTCGCGAGAGCAGGTCTTCCAGCCTGAGCTCCTCCCCGGCGGTCATGCCAAGGGCAAGCCGGGAGACCAGCGTATCGAGCGAGCTCAGCTGCTCTCCATCACCCCGGCGCGCCGCGCGTCGGGCCGCCGACAGCACCCACGGAATGAGCCGGCGCGCGAAACGATCGCGGTCGCCCGCGCGCCAGCGGGCTTCCTGCACCGCCGCGAGGCGTGAGCGGATCAACGGCGCTGCCGCGTCGATCGCACTTTGGAGTTGCTGTCGATCGACGGCAACCGGATTTCTTGAGGCCGCGCCGGCGAGAATACGCGTCGCGGCAGCGGGGTTGGTCCGGGCGGTCTGTCCCTCAACCACAATCGCGTCCACGAGTCCGGCGATCCGGACGATCAGTGCCGTACTCGGTGGCTCGCCCTCGACAGCGGCGCACGAGCCGTTGGGTGCTTCGCAAGCAGTCGCCAGCGCGGCGAGCTGATCACACCAGTCGAGACGGCCACCGGTGCCGGCGACCTGCTGCGCACTGACCTTTCGCGCGAGTCGCTCCTCGAGCTCGAGCGCCCGGGCAAGCGCCGGCGGCGGCAGGAATGTCACTGTGCTGATCGTGCGATGCGGCGAGCCCAGCCGGTCGATACGCCCGACGCGCTGTGCGAGGCGAGCGGGACTCCACGGCAGGTCGTAATGCACGACCCGCTCGGCATCCTGGAGATTGAGGCCCTCGCTCAACAGATCGGTGGCGATGAGGACATCCGTCTCGAGCGCCGCGACCGGCCGGGATCCGCCCTGAGCCTGGGGCGCGAACGTGCGCAGGACTTCGTGCCGCGAGACAGTTCCCGTAGCGAACCGACCAGCATGTCCAAACACCGCCGCGACTCGGGCGTGGCGGAGCCGTTGGAGCAAATAGCGCGCGGTCGGCTGCGCGTCGGTGAAGACGATCGTCTTGACGGCCTTCCTGGTGAGGAGCTCTTGTAAAGCATCGGCCTTCGGGTCGGTTGCCGGGGGATGCGCCACGAGCTCACGCAGGCGCGCGAGCACGCGGTGATCATCCGCGAATGCGGCGATGTTGTCGGTCTGATCGAGTAGCACCGGGAACAGGACCAGCTGGATATCCGATTCCCCGGCACGCGGAAAGCAGCGCTGGAACTCGCGCGGCGAGAGCGCGCGGCCCTCGTCTGCGGCGCGCATCGCGAGATCGAGGTAGGCGTCATGCCGAGTGAGGGCGGCACGGAAGGCGCCGATGCTCGATCCCAGGCGCCGCAGCAGCATCAGACGCAGGAGAGGCGCGGCTGTCCCGCCACCGCGTAACGCGCTCACTCCTGCGGTCAATTCGGCAAGCAACGAGTCGGACGCGGGCCCTGCCCGGATGGCTTCGGTGGTGGCGCGCGGGAACACCATGCTCACGGGACCGCCGTCGTAGCCACGCCGCACCCGCTCGCGTGAGCGAGCGACGACCACGCGCGCGACCGCAGCGTGCGCCAGCGACCGGTCGGCTTCGCGCCGAGCGGCGTTTCGCAGCGATGGGACTCCGAGTGCCGCGAGGGCATGATCGCGCAGGAACAGACGCAGCAGATGGAGCAGGTCGCCAGCGGAGTTGTGGATCGGCGTCGCGGTTACCAGCAGCACGCGGCTGCCGACGACCAGTCCGGCGAGTGCTCGATACCGATTGGTTTCAGGATTACGGAAGCGGTGCGCCTCGTCGACGACAACAAGGCGGCATGGGGCGGCAAAGGTCGGCAACGGGCGACTCTGCACACTCAGAGACTCGTGCGTGATGATGGGCGTCTCCGGCACGCCGAATCGATCCAACAACGCGCGCCACTGCTGAACGAGCACGGCCGGAACAATGAGCGTGAACGTTTCTTGGGTCGCGAGTGCGATTGCGAGCGCGACGTAGGATTTGCCAAGCCCCACCTCGTCCGCAAGCAACGCGCCGCCATATCGCGCGATGATCGTCGTCAATCGCTCGGCGGCCGGTATCTGGTGTGGGGCGAGCCAGGCCGGCCACGACCGACCTGGTCCCGCCGGTTCAACGTCGAGCAGCGCACGTGCCGCAGTTGCTACAACCTGCCGTGCGGACGCCTCGCCGCCCGGCTGAAGGAGGGCGGCGAGCGGCTCCGCGACTGGAACGAGATCCTCAGACAGGATCCGCGGCCAGCGCGCGACGGTCGGTATCATCGAGGTTGAAGGCATCGGCGACGAGGTCGTCGGCCGGCTCGCGGGCGGCGCCGCGACGGGCCAACTCGGCCCAGACCGGCGACCCGAGCGGCGGGATCGGGAGACCTGCGACGACGCGCGCGTTGAAACGGCGGAACCCGCCTCGAGCCGGATCCGCGACGAGACGGGCGAGCGCCGTGAGCCACCGGGAGTTGAACAAGGCGGCCAAGGATGCCGCGTCTTCGGCATCACGCGTCGCAATGCCGTAGACCGTGTTAAGTGGTACCAGCTGCGGCGCCGGCACGGCCGCGGCGAGCCTGCGCGCGAGGTCCGGCCAGACAACCCGATGGGCCGCGAATCCCAGTGCGGTGCGAAATAATTGCCAGGGCGGGCCAGATCTGTAGTCGGCGCGGCGGCGTAACCGTGCCTCATGCCGCGCCAGTCGCTCCGTGAGATCCCGCGGCAAGCGCGCGAGCGGCAGGCCATCGGCGCCGTGCGTCCACAGCACGTACCGGCGCGGCCGGCAGTGGAAGGCAGCAATGTCGCGCCCACGAATCGCGGGCCGCGTGCCGGAACACTCTTGCGCCAACACAAAGAGATCGTCCGCGCCGGTCTTCACACCCAGCTGCGGGGTCCAGCGATCGCCCACGGTGGGGAAGTCCGCAAGCAGCCTGCTGCGGACGCGTTCGGCTTGAGGCGTGAGGATCCAGGGTCCCTCGCCATCACGCTGCAATTGACGTTGAGGCACGCCGGGCACCGACGGTTTAGCGCCGAGGGCCGTCGCGGTGATTTCGGTGCCCGCCGGATCGGCGCGCGCGACCACCAACGCCATGGGGTACACGGCGGCACCGAACGCATGGGACACGCGCTCAGGCACGGGGGCGACGCGCTCGATTCGCGTGGCACTCAAGTGCCGTCGAAGCGGCTCCGCATAGCCGCTCGTGGCGAGCTTGGCGGGAACGAGCAGCGCTACCACGCCCGCCGGACGCGCGAGCTCGAGCGCTCTTTCGGTGAACGCGACCGCGAGATCGGGCTTATGTGCGAAGCCCCCCCGCCCCCCGCCCCCACCGCGGGTGCCGGGTGATCGCCAGCACGAGTAGCGCGTCGCCAGCGCTTCGCGCACACGCGCAGGCAACCGCTCGGCGCGCACCCACGGGGGATTCCCGATCACCAGATCGAACCCGCCCTGATGCATCACGTCGGCGAACTGCGATTCGAAAGAGAAAAAAGGAACGGCCTTCTCGTGACGCAGCTTGCGGTGTGCAGTGCGCAAGTCACGCCAGCTCTGATGCAATCGCTGGAGCCGTTGCCGTTGCTCGGAGTCCAGCGCGCGCCGCCGGCCGAACAGGTCGCGGTTCCGGGCGGCGCCGAGCAGCTCCGCGATGGCCGCTTCGAGCGCGGCGAGAGCCTCATCGAGCAGCCGGCGCGCGAGCGTTGCTTCCGCACGGTCCAGCTCGGCTTGCGCCGCCCGTTTTTCGGGGCTGGCGAGCAGAAAATGCTTGTGACGTGCCGCTGTCAGGCGGCGGACGTCGGCGGCGCCGGCCCGGAATGCGCGCCCACCCATCGAGGCGGCGAGCATCACCGGATCGAGGAGCGCATCGCCTTGCAGGACATGCCCGTCGAGATTGGGCAACGGCGCCACGCGATTCACGTCGGACTCGTTTTGGTCGGCCACGAGAGAGAGCCACAGTCGCAGCTCGGTGAGGCGCACGGCGGTGGGCGTCAGGTCCACACCAAACAGCGAATGCGCGAGCACATCGCGTTTCACGACGAGGGCGGGGCCGTCGCCGGCGGCGCAGCGGAGTGCCACCAGCTCGTCGAGCGCGCCGAGGAGAAAGGCACCCGAGCCGGCGGCGGGGTCGAGGACGGTCAGTCCTCTGAGACTGGGTGCGGGTGTTGGTGCGCGGCGCTCGTGCACCCAGCGCGCCGCCGCGCCGGGCAAGATGCCAAAGCGATGGGTGAGCGCCGCCTCGAGCCCCGCGCGCACCATTTCGCGCACGAGCGAGGCCGGGGTGTAGTAGCTGCCGCTGGTCCGACGCTCGTCGGGGTCCATCACCCCTTCGAACACGCGTCCCAGCATGTCCGGCGCCACGAATTCACCGGCGTCGTGTTCGCTCACCGAAAAGTGAAAGCGCTCGAACAAGCGATCGAAGGCATCGCGCCAGGCGGCGTTCGACCACTCCGCGGGACGGTGCAGGCGTTCCAGCGCGGTAGGCTCGAACAGGCCGCCGTTCAGGAACGGAATTCTCCCCAAGGCCCGGACCGCGCGACTGCGCTGTGCCGGCGGGCGATTCAACGCACCGAAGCAGAGCGCGTGCAGGAACGAGCGATGGAAGTGGCGCCGGCTGAACAGGGCGCGGTCGAGCAGGTGTGGGACGTAGCGCGTGTCGCCGTCCAGCCAGCCTTTCGACTGGATGAAATACAGGAAGAGCACGCGAGTCAGTGTGGTCAACGCCAGAGTGTGGCGGTCGAGACGGGAACGCGGCGTGCGAAGCTGCTCGGTCAGGTCCACCAGCGTGCCGCGAAACGCGCGGAAGAAACGCGGTGTGACGCCTTCGCTCGCCAGCACCTCGCCGATGCGCAGCGACAAGGCGAGCGCCGTTTCGCCGACAGCTGGAACGAGCCGTTCGAGCGTTGCGAGCGCGGCCCCCGCAGGCGCGGTGACGTTGATGGTCGTCGTTCGGACGCCGACCGGCCCGGCAGCGCAGACCAGACGCAGCGGTGCACCGCCGAGGGCGCAGGCCAGGCCGCGCTCGGCGCCGGCGGAGAGCCGGCGCGCGGCAGCCCGTGCCGCGGCTTCCGGGACTGTTGCCTCCAGCGCAAAGACCCGGAACGCGCCGTGGCGCGCGATGAGCGCGGCGCGGGCGACGCCATCCACCTCGCCGAGCCAGGCTCGGACGGGTACCGGCTCCCACACGGCGTCATAGCCGAGCGCCGCGAACAGCGCGCCAAGCTGCTCGATCTGAGTCGTGCGGGCGAGGATGTCCCGCAACACCAAAAGCCCCTCTCGACAGAGAGGGGCCTAAGGTGATTCAGCGCTTGCTGAGATTGGGTACCGAAAGACTGCGGGCCGGACCTATTGCGTGCCCTTCTTCAGTAGAATGTCTCCGTTCACACTACTGAGACTCAGCGTGCGGCCGCCCGTTCCGATCGTGCCACGCATCTTCCGCGGCCCGAACCGGCCGGAGACGGTCACCGGATAATCAGACTCGATTTCTCCATTCACCGTGCTGGCCCGGATCTCGGTATTGAGCTCGCCATCGGGAAGAACCAGCGTGATCCGCCCGTTGACGGTGCTGAACTCGATCTCGTCGGTCCAGTTCGTGCGTCCCATCTGCGCGTACACCGAGCCGTTCACGGTGGACGCCTCGGCGAGCCCCGTCGTGGTCACCTTCACGCTGCCATTCACCGTGCTCGCGCGCACATCCGCCTTGAGTCCCTCAGCCGACATCTCGCCGTTCACGGTCCTGCCGTCGAAGACCACGCCGGCGGGTACTTGCACCTCGAAATCGACCACGACGTCATTGTTCTCGGTGTTCGAGTGCCAGTTGTCGCCGGGCTCGCAGGTGTTGTCGTGGTGAGCGCGCGACGGCGTCGGGTAGACGGCGCAGATGGTGATGCCATCGTCCGACGGCACGACCCTGATCTCCACGTCGTCAGGATCGGAGCGGTGTCCGTGCTTGCGCGCGTTGACGACCGCCTCGGCGCCGCTCGCCAGGACGGCGCGGACGTCGCCGTTCACGCCTTTGATCTCGAGCCGCTTGCCCGCGGCGAGCCGGCCATGCCAGTTGAAATCCTGCCCTGCTGCCACGGCCGCGCCGGTCAGACAAAGGAGCGCGGCAACCGCGAGACTACGCATGAGACCTCCTGTCATTTCTCATCATGGTTGTTCTTGTACGCCTGCTTGTATTGGCGACTGTACATCTTCGCGTATTGGCGCGCGTAGCGCGGGGCGTACTGCGCCGCGTACTGCGCCGCATACTTCGGGGCATAGCTCGCCGCGTACCGCGTTGCGTACGTGCTCACACTGCTCCAATCAAAGCTGAAGCTGGTATCGGAGTCGCGATCCTTGTCGTTGTCGCGTTCCTCATGCTCGTGCTTCCTGCGATCGATTTGCTCACGCAGCTCCGCGGGGCGGCGCAGCTCGATGTCGCCCTGGAACGACTCCAGCTCCATCCGCGCGCTCCCCGAGCCGATCTTGAACGTCTTGCGGTGCTTGCCGGGCCCCTGTGTCATCGGAAGCGGGAAGCTCGAGTCGATGTCGCCGTTTGCGGTCGCCGCCGTAATGGTCACGTTCGCGCGCTCGGGAATGGAGACCGTGATATCACCGTTGTGCGAGCCCAGGCTGTAGGAGCCGCCGTCGGTGACTGTGCCCTCATAGAGCACGTCCCCGTTGATCGTCCCGGCGTCCACGCTGGACGACTGAATGCCGGTCAGGCGCACTTCGCCATTCGTGGTTTCGACCTTGATCTCGCCATTGATGTTCGAGAGCTCGACATCTTCATTGACGGAGTTCACCTCGATTCGGCCGGAGGCGTCGGCAAGTGTCACGCTTCCCTGAATCGAGTGCAGCGTGATGATCCCTTTGCCCCCGCGCACGTTGACCTCGCCGTTCACGGTTTCGGCGCTGATGGCGCCCTGCATGCCGTCCACCGTGATGTCCGCGTACGTTCCTCCGAGGGTCAGCCCCATCGACTGGGGCACCGTGACATCCAGATCGATCACCGACGGCGCGCCTTCGCGGCTGCCGGTCTTCACGACTACGGTGTTCCCCACCAGCGACACGTCCACCCGCCCGCGCCGGCCCGTCTCCGCGTGCACCTTCACGCGGTTCTCGGACCAGCCGTGGACCGTGATCCCGCCGCCAAAATTGTTGACCGAGAGGCTTGCGCCGGCCGGCACGGCGAAACTCGTATCCGATTGTCTCTGCGATGCTCCCGCCATAGCGACCAGCATCGCGGCGGCCAGCGTTGCAACCATGTTCGTGCTCCCTTTAGGATCGAGCGGCGAGGTCGTTCACCCGCCGCAATAGCTCCACTTTGCGCCGCATTGTATCAGCGAGGTGGAGGCTCAAGTATGTGTTGCCCGGATCTTTGTCCAGGGCGGCACGCGCATCCGCGATCGCCCGATCGATGATCGCAAGATTCTGCCGCACGACCCGGACCGTCGCGGTGTCGAGCCGGTTCTCGTTCTGATCCAGCGCCACCTGCAAGTCGGCAATCGCCGCGTCGGTGGATCGTGTCCAGTTCACATTGACGTTTGGAGGCCGTCGCGTCTCCCGACCCGCGATGAAGTCAGGCGTGACCGTACGGGAAGGCTGGTGGAGCGCGACCCACATCCCGCTGCCGGTCATCAGCATCAACGCAATGCTCGCGGCAAGAAGCTGCGGGACGGAGAAGCTGAAGCGGCGCTTCGCCACCACCGGCGCATGGCGCCGAGGCTCGCTCCGCGCGATCCCGGCGCGAATTCCGCCCCAGAGATCGTTCGTGGGTTTGCGATCCTCGAGCTGCTTCGCGCGGCCGACGACCTGGCGCAGGTCGCCGAGGGTCGCGTAGCAATGTCCGCAGGTCGCGAGATGCTCCTCGAGTGCAGCCTGCTCGGCGCTATCGAGCTCGCCGTCGATATACTCCGAAAGCCGGTTCGTCCACTTATCAGTCATCGATCCAAGTGCCTCCGCAGCGCCATCCGCGCATGATGCAGCTGCGATTTCGACGTGCCCGGCACGACGCCGAGCATGCGCGCGATCTCTTCGTGGCGATACCCTTCCACGTCGTGCAACACGAACACCTGTCTTGCTCCTTCAGGGAGGCTTGCCAGCGCCTCCTCGAAATCCATCGAGAGCTCCGGCGTCGTGCGCTTCGAAGTCGCACCGGCGAGCGGCTCGTCGTCCGTGACGAAGCGGCCCCGTTCGATCCCGACGCTTTTGCGCCGCGCCAACACCACATTCACCGCCAGCCGGTGCAGCCACGTTCCGAACGCCGCCTCGCCGCGAAACGTCGACAGCTTTTGCCAGGCCCGAATAAATACGTCCTGCGTCACGTCGTCGGCTTCGTCCACGTTCAACATGCGACGCACCAGTGTATGGACCCGGGCAACATGGGCCTGATACAACCGCTCGAAGGCACTGGCGTCCCCGCTTGCCGCGAGGGCCGTGTCAGCCGCTATGGAGTCAGCAGTCAGAGTGTCCTCGAGCACCTGTCTGGGCATGCACGAAGTTGGATAGCCAAGTGCTGCAAAGGGTTGTAATAAGGGGTCCTTCATAAAGAATAGGCTAAATTCTGTGCTCACATGAGCCCCAACCTCTTTGGCGTCGCGGGGATCGGCCTCCTTCTGGGACTCCGGCATGCGTTCGAGCCGGACCACCTGGCCGCCGTCTCGACGCTGGCCACCCGGCCTGGAGCGCGGCTGTGGGCTTCCGCACGGCTGGGGTTGGTCTGGGGGGTCGGCCACTCGGTCACGGTGGGCATCGTGGTCGGCGTGATTGTGGTGCTCGGCATCCGGCTGCCGGCAGCGCTGTGGCCCGCCGCGGAGCTCGTCGTTGGCACACTGCTCGTGCTCCTCGGAACGGTGGTGATTTGGCGATACGTGCGCGGCGGCTGGCACATGCATCTCCACGCGCACTCGTCGGCGACGTCTCACTTTCATCTTCATAGCCACACAACCACCTCCACTCACGCACATGCCCACACGGTCGCGGACGCCCGGCGTTCGCTCGGCTTCGGCATCGCGCATGGCCTGGCGGGGAGCGGCGCGATCGCCGCGCTGCTCGCCGCCGCCGTGCCGGACGCGACGTCGCGCCTCGCGTACTTCGCCGCCTTCGCCGCGGGAACGGTCATGGGGATGTTGGGCGTGTCGTTGACGCTGTCGCTGCTCATACGGTTCGCGGCAGAGCGCAGCGCGCGCTGGGCGACGATCCTGCACGTGGGCGCGGCGATAGGGAGTGTCGTGGCCGGTTTGGCACTCGCGCAGCAGGTGCTGATGCGCTCGTAGCTTATTATGTCGTTTGGCGCGTTTCGCGTTGAACGACGGCGCATCGGTGGGCAGACTTGGGAGCCCCTATCCAAGGTCCTGCCCATGCAACGTCGCAACTCGTTGGTTCTGCTGCTGTCACTGGCCCCACTGTGTCTCGCCGCCCAGGAATCGTCGGTCGATACTTCCGGATTCCATGCCGGCCAGTGGGGCGTGCAAGTGGACGCATCGGGAAATTTGATGGGCGTTGGCATCCTGCATTTCACCAGCGCGCGGTCCGCATTGATGCTCCGCGTCGACTTTTTCGGAGAGTTTCTCAGCGGTACTCAGACCGACGCGCTGGGTGCGACCTCGGACGCGAAAGATAGGTTCGCGGACGTCGTGGTAGGTTTGGGAAAGCGTTTCTATCAGATGCCACGCCACAAGGTCCGCTCATTTCAGTCGATCGGCCTCGCCGGAAGTTACCAGGATCGGAGGCAGACTCTCTCGGGGTCCGCATACACATTCAAGACTTGGAGCGCAGGACCATTCGGAGAGTTGGGCGCAGGTTACTGGATAACACCGAACCTGTCGCTGGGCGGAACTGCGATTGTATCAGCGGGTTACTCGCACCAAAAGACCGAGAGTCCCTCCAGCAAGCTCACCGAAAACGGATGGTTCGTATCAGGTCTCAACGTATCTCTCATTGTCGGACTGTACTTCTAGTGGAGTCGCTGGAATATGTACGACCTCGCCATTCGATGCGGCGTCGGCCGCGCCCCGCGGATCGCAACATGATCAATCCGACGAAGGCAGCGCCGATCGGATAGAGCAGCGCGTACCAGATCGGCGCGCCTTCGGCGAGATAGACGGCGACCCAGGTCAGCAACGAAGCCACGGTGGCGATGGCGGCGACGTGCGAGCCCGCGCTGAGCCAGAGAATGGGTGGCAACAACCAGAACAATGCCGGCAGCCACATCACGTATGGAAGCACTGCGCGAATGATGCCAATTGGCGGCGCCAGGAGTGGCGCGCCCGTGGCCAGGTTCTTGGTCCACCCGGCGACGATCTCGCCCAGCGACGCGTACATGCGCGTCGCCATGAACTCGCGCGCCTGGGCGATGAAGATGTCCTTCCCCGCGCGCACGTACAGTTGCGCGAGCATGACGTCGTCCGCGACGCCGTCTCGCACGGCCTCGTGCGTGCCAACCTCCTCGTAGGCAGCGCGCGGCGTGAGAATGAACTGCCCATTCGCGATCGCGTTCCAGGGCGTCCGCGTGCGGTTCACCGAAGGGAGATAGGCAAAACGGCTTTCGAGCGCGACGAAGACATGCGGCTGAATCAAACGCTCCCAAAACGTCCGCATTTCCTGCCGTGGCAGTACGGTGAAGAGATCGGCGCGCTCCTGCTGAAGCCCTGAGACCGCCCGGGGTAGCAGCTCAGGCGTATGGCGCGTGTCGGCATCGGCGAAGAGCAGGAGCTCACCCCGCGCGACTTTGTAGCCTTGCACGATGGCCCACTGCTTTCCGAACCAACCCTCTGGTGGATCGACGCCGCGCACGAGCCGCAGACGGTTGCCCGTGGCGGGCTCGACGATTTCGGCAGTGCCGTCGGTGGACCGGTCATCTACGACGATCACTTCGATGGGGCTGTACCGGGTGCCGAGGACGGAGCGCACACAGCGCTCGATGTTGCGGGCCTCGTTGCGCGCCGGGATTATCACGGAGACGAGCGGTCCTGACGTGATGGGCTCGTAATCGCGGAGCCGCGGCCGGCGCATCGTGTAGCGGAAGGAGATGAGCAGTAGCGCCAGAATCCACGGCGCCGCGAGCAGCCAGTTCACGTGCTATTATACCGCCATGACCGACACCCCACACGCGCAGCTCAGGGCTACCAAGTGGGCCCTGATACTCGGCGCTTCGAGCGGATTCGGCGAAGGCGCCGCGCGGGCGCTCGCGCAGGCAGGCTACGACATCGTGGGCGTGCATCTCGACCGCAAAGCGGGCCTCGAGCACGTCGCCGAGATTCGCAGGGATATCGAGCGGCTCGGCCGCAAGGCGCAGTACTTCAACATCAACGCGGCGGATGAAGAGAAGCGGAACGAAGTGCTTGCCGAGCTCGCCAAACAGAACCTGAACGTCGCCGTACTGCTGCACTCACTCGCCTTCGGAACGCTGAAGCCCTACATCGGCGCCGAGGTCCTGAACAAAGCCAACATCGACATGACACTCGACGTGATGGCGCACTCGCTGGTGTACTGGTCTCAAGGCGTGGTGAAGCACGGTTTGATGGGGAAGGGCGGCCGGATTTTCTCGATGACGTCTTCGGGATCGACGCGTGTCTTTGCGACCTACGGCGCCGTGTCGGCGGCCAAGGCGGCGCTCGAGTCACACACACGCCAATTGGCGCTCGAGCTCGCGCCCCACGGCATCACCGTCAACGCCCTGCGCGGCGGGGTCACCGATACGCCGGCGCTCCGGAAGATTCCCGGCAACGAGAAGCTCGTCGAGATGGCCACGCTGCGAAATCCGCATCACCGTCTCACGACTCCCGCCGACCTCGGCGGCGCCATCGTGGCGCTGTGTCATCCCGGCGCCGACTGGATCACCGGCAACGTGATCAACGTCGACGGTGGCGAGGAGGTCTCGGCCTAGGAGCCGGGCGCCGGGCGCCGGGAGCTGGGAGCCGGGGCGTTATGACCGTTCAGGAAGCACGCCGCAAGCTACGAAACTATCGACCCACTGAGATTCCGTTCGAGACCGGGATGATTGCCGCGGCCGTCGCCGTTATCCTGCGCGATGGCGACGAAGGCGTCGAAGCCTTGTTCATCCAGCGCGCGGTTCGCGTCGGCGACGTGTGGTCGGGACAGATCGCATTTCCCGGCGGCCGGCGCGAGCCCACCGATGCGGACCTCCTGACGACCGCGGTCCGCGAAACGCTCGAGGAAGTGGGGGTCGATCTCTCGAGCGCCGAGCGCCTCGGCGTGCTCGACGATCTCCATCCCCGTACACCGGTGCTTCCACCGGTTGTCGTCCGGCCGTTTGTATTCGCGTTGACAGTCCGGCCTGCGATCGTCCTCAGCCCCGAGGTTCAGGACGCCTTCTGGGTCTCGTTCCGGGCTCTCACGGCTCCGGGGACGCGCAGCGAGATGACAGTCGATCATCCTGGCATCCCCCGAGGCGTCTTACCAGCATATGCGCTAGGGAATCGCGTGATTTGGGGAATGAGCGAGCGCATTCTCACACCGCTAATTAGCCTAGTTTCTTAGGCTTGCAAAATCCACATCTTTGTTTGACAATATCTGATAATTAGGCTAACCTAATGCCCTGTCTCGTTGACAGTCGCCATTTTGGGGAGAGCCTGGATGAGCGCCGCAATTCGATCGCCGCAGCCGTCGCCGCCGCTGACGCGATCTGTAGAAGACTACCTCAAATCCGTTTTTCACCTCACGAGTCAAGGCGGTTTCGCCACCACCAGCGATATCGCCGAAATGCTCGAAGTCGCGCCGCCGTCGGTGAGCGGCATGATGAAGCGCCTCTCCGAAACCGGTTTGATCGAGCATGTCCCGTATCGCGGCGTGCAGCTCACGCCCCAGGGTCGGCGGGCCGCGCTCCAAATGATCCGGCGCCATCGCATTCTCGAATCGTATCTCACGAGCAAGCTGGGCTTCGATTGGGGCGATGTACACGTCGAAGCCGAGCGTCTCGAGCACGCCGTCTCCGAAAAGCTCATCGAGCGGATGGCGGACGCACTCGGCGAGCCGCGTTACGATCCGCACGGCGCGCCGATTCCCACGGCCGCGGGCGAAATCGAAGAAGCCGAGCTGGTCTCGCTTGCCGCCGCCGAAGTGGGCCACACCGTCGTGTTGCAGGAAGTGAGCGATGAGCATCCCGCGCGCTTGCGCTATCTGGCCGAGCAGGGTCTGAGGCCGGGCGTGCAGCTGACGGTGATCGATCGGCAGCCGTTCAATGGCCCGACCACCGCGCGCCTGGGCGACGGCACGACGCGCGTCGTCGGCCAGGAGCTTGCGCTCCTATTGCTCTGCAGACCGGCCGATGGCGAATAGCGCAATCGACAGCGGCTGGCGCCGGGCGCGGCTCACGCCCAGCCTCGCGGAAGTCTATCGCACCGTTCCCGTCCAACGCGGGCAGTGGTGGAAGAAGGCACTGGCGTTCGCCGGACCCGGCTATCTCGTTGCCGTCGGATACATGGATCCGGGCAACTGGGCCACCGATCTCGCGGGCGGCGCGCGATTCGGCTATACGCTGCTCAGCGTCATCCTCTTATCCAACCTGATGGCGATCCTGCTGCAGGGTCTTGCCGCAAAGCTCGGCATCGTCTCGGGACGTGATCTGGCGCAGGCATGCCGCGACCACTACTCGAAGCCGGTCTCATTCTTTCTCTGGGTGATCTGCGAGATCGCGATCGCGGCATGCGATCTCGCCGAAGTCATCGGCTCGGCGATCGCGCTGAATCTGCTGTTCGGCATCCCGCTCGCGTGGGGCATCGCGATCACGTCGCTCGATGTGTTGATCGTGCTCTACATGCAGCACAAGGGATTCAGACTGCTGGAGGCGCTCGTCGTCGCGCTCATCGCCACGATCGCCGGCTGTTTCCTGTTCGAGATTCTCATCGCCAGACCGGACGCGGGCGCGGTGTTCAGCGGGTTCCTGCCCGGGACGAGCATCGTCACGGACCCCGACAAGCTCTACATCGCGATCGGAATCCTCGGCGCGACCGTCATGCCGCACAACCTCTATCTTCACTCGTCGGTCGTGCAGACGCGCAGTTACGAAGAGACCGTCGAAGGAAGGCGCGAGGCGGTCAAGTTCGCGTTCATCGATTCGACCGTCGCCCTTTCGTTCGCGTTGTTCATCAATGCCGCGATTCTCATCGTCGCGGCGGCGACGTTCCATCGCGCCGGCCAGACGGCCGTCGCGGAGATTCAAGACGCGTACCGGCTGTTGACTCCGCTGCTCGGCGTCACGGGCGCCAGCGCGGTGTTTGCGTTCGCGCTGCTCGCATCCGGTCAGAATTCGACATTGACGGGAACGCTCGCCGGTCAAATTGTGATGGAAGGATTCCTCAACATCCGGATCCGGCCCTGGCTGCGCCGGCTCATCACTCGTTTGATCGCGATTGTGCCGGCTGCCCTGACGGCTATCTTTTTCGGCGAGCACGGCACCGCCCAACTTCTCATCCTCAGTCAGGTGATCCTCAGCCTGCAGCTCTCATTCGCGGTCTTTCCGCTCGTGATGTTCACCTCGGATCGCCTGAAGATGGGTGAGTTCGTGAACCCCAAGTGGCTCAAGATCCTCTCGTACGTCGTTGCCGTGTTCATCGCGGCCTTGAACGCGTACTTGCTCGTGCGAGTGGTCGGCGGGTGGATCGGCTGATGTACAAGCGCATCCTGGTGCCGCTCGAGAACGGCCCCGCCGACGACGCGATCCTCAAGCACGTCGCCGGGCTCGCGAAGCTCTGCGGCGCCGAGGTGCTGCTGGTGCATGTGGCCGACGGGTGGGCGGCCCGGAACATGGAGCAGCTCAACCTTCGGGAGTCACAGGAAATGAAGGAAGACCGCGCGTATCTGGATCTGCGGTCAAAGCAGCTGCGGCACTCCGGAATCGAAGTGGATGCGGTGCTGGCGGCTGGAGATCCGGCGAAGGAAATCGCGGCGACGGCCGAGCGGGAAGGGGTGGATCTCATCGCGATGGCCACGCACGGGCATTCCCTGTTAAGCGACGTCGTTCATGGCACCACCGCGACAGCCTTACGACACGTCAGCAGGATTCCGATCCTGATGGTGCGCGTGCTTGCTCCAGGGACCGGAGAATCGCGCTGAGCCGGCGGTCGCGCGCCTCGCGCAAGAACTCGATTTTCCCCTTGTAGGCCTTTTCAATCGACTGCGTGAGCGCGCGCTGCTGGTCGGGCTCGAGCTGCGACCAGTGCGCGAGCTGTCGCCACCAGCTTTCGAAGCTCGCGAGCAGGCGCTGGGTGAAGTAGCGAATCCCGCCTTCGCCGGAAGCCAGGTGGTAGGTCAAATGCGGCCCCGCCGCCGCCCAGCCGAGCGCCGGCCCCAGTGACACCGCGCGATCCATGTCGTCGACGCTGATCACGCCCTGGAGAACGAGGTCGATGCACTCCCGCCACACGGCCGCCGCCACACGTCCCACGACGTAGCCGGGAATCGGTTTCTTGAGGACTATGGGAAAACGGCCGAGCGCGCGCAGGTACTCGACGGCGCGGCTGATCGACGCGGCGGACGTGCGGCTTTCGGGCACGATCTCGACGATCGGGATCAGCTCGGGAGGATTGAGCGGATGCGTGACGAGACAACGATCCAGCTTCCTGCAGCGGCCGAAGATCTCGGTCGGCGGAAGTCCACTGGATGACGAGCTGATCAAGACGTCGCCACCGACGGCCTGCTCGATCCCGGCGAGCAATTTCTGTTTGGCAGTGACATCCTCCTGGATCGCCTCGATGACCCAGTCCGCGTCCTGGACCGCTTCCGAAAGGAAATTGGCGCGGACGAGCTCGCGGAGGCCGCGTTCGACGATGGACTCGGGCGCGCGATCGAGCGCCACGAGGGCGCGCGTGCGCCGCTCGATCTCATTGGACGCCCGGTCCATGGTCTCGGGATTCAGGTCGAAGATCGCCACTGGCCATCCCGCCGACGCGCACAATGCGGCCCACCCAACGCCGATCTCGCCGGCGCCGATGACGGCCACCTTGCGGGGAATCGTCACGCCATCGCCTCTTCGACGAGCGCACCCGCGGGCAGGACGCGCTCGAACAACAAGCGTCGCACCGGCGCGGGATGCACTTCCATCGCCACGCGCGTCAACGAGCCCTTCGGGTCGAGCTTCGTGCGGCCGCGGCTCTGGCCGTCGTCCAGCGAGACGGAAAGACGCAAATCGCTGAACGTCAACACGTCGGGCTGAATCAGGTAGGCGATCGCGAGGACGTCGTTGATGATGGCGCCGTCCAAACCTTCCTGCTTCTTATGGAACTCGACGTAAAAGCGGAGCGCATCGTGCAGCCACGGTGACTGCTCGGCGAGGCGGTTCACTTCGCTGCTGCGAATCACAATTTTGCGCGTCACATCGAGCCCGATCATTTCCGTGGGAATCTCGGCCGCGAGCACCGTCGCCAACGCCTCCGGATCACACCAGGCGTTGAATTCGGAGAAGCGCGTCGTATTGCCGGCCGCCTCGATGTTGCCGATCATCGCGACGTGGCGGCCGACCTTTTCACGCACGAGGCCGGGATTGGCGCGCAACACGAGCGCGAGGCTGGTGAGAGGACCGAGTGTGACGAGCGTGACGGGCTCGGCTTGAGCTTCGAGCAGGCGCTCGAGCGTCCGCGCGTAGTCGAGGATGACGCCCGCGGGCGGCACATCGGCATAGCCGAGGCCGGACGGGCCATGGGTGTCGTCGGCGACCTGGAGCGGACGCTTGAGCGGCCGGCGCGCTCCGATGCCTAACGGAACGCGGACGGGATGTTTGACTTTGCGAACGATCTCGACGGCGTTGCGGTAGGCGTTCTCGACGACGGCATTTCCGTACGAGACGGAGATGCCGCGGACGTCGAGCTCAGGGGAGTTGAGGGCGAGTAACAACGCCAGGCAATCATCAATTCCCGGGTCGGTATCGATAATGATGGGGAGCGGGGAGCCGGGAGCCGGGAGCGGAGATTCGGGCACGCTCTAGGTTAGGGTGCTCACTTCGGAAGTGCAAACGCGATGATCGCGTCGCCCGCGCCAAACGGGCCACCGCCGCCGGCCGCGATGACGACGAACTGGCGGCCTCCGGCCTCGTAGGTCATGGGCGTCGCACGCGCGCCCGCCGGCAGATCGGCCTTCCACAGCTCTCGGCCCGTCTCGGTATCGAACGCCCGGATCGCGCGGTCGAGGGTCGCGCCGATGAACACAACTCCACCCGCGGTCACAATCGGTCCGCCGAGGTTCGGCGCGCCGGGAAAGCCACCCATGCTGCCGAGCGGGACGTTCCACACGATTGCGCCGGTGGTGAGGCTGACCGCCACGAGCGAGCCAAACGGCGGTGTGATGCACGGCAGGCCGGTGGGACCGAGAATCAGGCGGCGGCGCATGATGTACGGCGTTCCGCGCATTCGCGTGTATTCGAAATCGGTCAGCCCGCGCTGGGTATCAACCCGGCGGATGCTGTCTCCATTGAAGCCTTCGGCCCGGAACAGTTGAACCATGGCCGGGAGGCGATTCACGGGCACGATCGCGAGCGATTTGCTTTCATCGATGGCCACACCGCCCCACGCGGCGCCCCCGATGTTGCCGGGGACGACGAGCGTGCCTTCCAGCGACGGTGGGGTGAAAGGCCCGTCGTTCTTCAATGATCCGAGGAGCGTGCGGCAGGCCTCGCGTGCCTCCGGGGTCGGTCCCCAGGCGTCGTTTGCCGAGTACTGAAGCGGCGAAAGCGGCGGAGTCACGGTCGTGAACGGTTGCGTCGGCGAGGCGACTTCTCCCGGGACCGTACTCGCGGGCACGGGTCGCTCTTCGACGCCAAAGACCGGCTTGCCGGTGGTTCGCTCGAGGACGTACATCATGCCCGTCTTGGGTACCTGAATGACGACGGGGATCTTGGCGCCTCCCCGCGTCACCGTCGCCAACGCGGGCGGCGCCGCGTTGTCGTAATCCCAGATGTCGTGGTGCGAGGTCTGAAAATGCCACACCATCTTTCCGGTGGTGGCCCGCAACGCGACGATCGAATTGGCGTACCGGTCTTCACCGAGCCGCATGCCGCCGAAGTAATCGGGCGCTGGGCTCGACGTCGGCAGGAACACGAGGTCGCGCGCCGGATCCGCCACAATCACGGACCACACATTGGCACCGCCGGTGCGGGAGGCGCTCCAGTGCTGCCAGGTCTTGAACGCGGGATCGGTCGAATCCTGCGGTATGGGATCGAACGACCATTTCTGCGCGCCCGTCCGCACATCGAACGCGCGAACTTCGCCGCTGGCCGGAGCGAGATTCGTGTTGTCGGCGATCGCCGAGCCGGTGATGATGAGATCGCCCACGATAGCGGGCGGCGAGGTCACTTCGTAGAACACGAACTCGTCGGGCTGAACCCGGAGCCCCTTGCGCAAATCGACCGCGCCGCCCGACCCAAAATCCGCGCACGGCTTTCCCGTGGCGGCATCGAGCTCGACCAGCCGCGCGTCGATCGTCGCGGCAATGATTCGCCTGGCACACGCGGCGCCCGCGGACGCACGCGAGTCGCGCCAGTAGCTCACGCCCCGGCTCGCGAAGTCGCCATAACCGCGGTGGGGATTGACGCCGGCATCGTAGCGCCAGCGCTCGGCGCCGGTTGCCGGATCGAGCGCGGCGATGATGCCGGTCGGCGTGATCACATACATCGTCCCGTCGATCACGAGCGGCGTGACCTCGAGCGCCGGCGGGCGGTGCGACATGCTCGACATGTCGGGGATGCCCGCATGGTAGATCCATGCGACCTGCAGCTGCGCGACGTTGCCGCGCGTGATTTGCGTGAGGGGCGAGAATCGCGCCCCACCGGGATCGCGGCCATAGACCGGCCAGTCACCAGGTGCCTGCAGGCTAAGGACGAGCAGTAGTGTCAGCATGGATCTCTTTCGCAATGGTTCCGCGCAGGTGCTGAAACTCGGTTTCGCCGCCAAACCCGAACATGCGCTCGATTATGCGTCCCTGCTTGTCCAGCAACACCGAGTAGGGCAGCCCGCGGTAATGATAGACGGCCTTCATGTTGCCGCGCCCCACCAGAATGGGGAATGGCGGCCGGAACTCGGCGACAAATGCCCGCATCTTGGAATCGCTGACGTCGTCAGAGATGGCGGCGATATCGAAGTCCTTACGGTCGAGCTCTTTGTACAGTGACGCCATGTGTGGAAATTCCGCGCGGCAGGGCTCGCACCACGAGGCCCAGAAATTGACGAGTGTCACCTTGCCGCGGTAATCCTCGAGCCGGACCGGCTTGCCCGTGACATCGGGCAGCGCGAACGGCGGCATGAACAGATCCCGGCCCCGCGTCGGGACCTGCGCGAGCAACGCCTCGGGATCGAGTACGCGAATCGCGCCGCGCCGGTTTACCGCGATCGCCGTCGCGGGTGTGCCCAGCATCCGGCTTTCGATGATCTCGCCGGTCTTAGGGTTCAGCACATCGAGCCTGAGCCGCGTCGCGGCGGAGTCCTGCGCGCCAAGCACGTAAAGACGCCCGTCGGGGGGGGGCCCAAATTGCATCGCGATGTTGATGAGCGCGTGATCGACGCGTCGCTCTTTCCCGGCGGCAAAATGGGGATCGCGCTCTTCCGGAATCAGGCCGCGCGAGCTGCGCCACACCGGCGAGCCGCTCGCGTCGAGGCGCAGGATCTCGTCGCGCACGAGCGGTGCATAGTACACGACGCCGTCGTGCAGCGCGACGGGCCCGGCGTTGACGAGCTGCGCGAGATAGCGGATGTCCGGCACGTGGATCACGCCCAGACCTTCGTGTCGCTGGCCGAGGGTATCGAGCATCCAGAGGAGCGGCGCGGTGCCGTCCTCGGCGACGAACTGCACGAAGTACGGTGATCGCGACGCGATGATGCGGGAGCCCCCGCCGTCGGCGGCATAGAGAGACGCGGGGAAGGGACTGTCCCATTCGCGGATCGGCTGGCCGGTGGTATCGAAGACGACACCTTCCCCGGTTCGCTCCGTGACCAGGAGTCTGGAGCCGGGATACGGGGCGATCGCAACAGGGGTCGCAATTCGCGGATTGGTGACCGTGCGGACTACGTGCAGGTCTCCGTCGAACGCGACGAAGCGGCTGTGAGCAGCGTCCGGCGCCCAGGAGTAGCGGCCGATTCGTGCCGCGGGCGCGCGGCCCAGAAAGAGCAGCGTGAAGCCATCATCCGGGGTGGGGCGGCAGCCGAGACCCAGCAGCGCGAGCAGGAGTATATTTGCGCGCATGAATAGCGAGTATAGAGCGCTGATCGACACGTTCGGCAAGGGATGGGAGCGGGGCGACGTCGATGCCATTTGCTCCGTCTTCACCGAGGATGCCGTCTTTATCGAGACACCATTCAGCGCGCCGGACTCCGGTATGGCGGCGATCCGCGCGTACTGGAAGGACATTCCACTGTATCAAGCCGAAACGAAGTTCGAGTCAGGAGAGGTATACTCCGCGGGGCCGTGGTTTGCGACGGAGTTCAAGTGCACGTTCCGGCGCCGGAGGACCGGTGAACAGGTCGATGCGCGAGGGGCAATCTTTTGTGAGACGCGCGATGGGAAGATCTCGGAGATGAGGATGTACTGGCACCGCTACGCGGGAGGGAGGGAAGAGCCTAAGGCATGAGAAGACGCCGAGAGGCCGAGCGGCTGAGGGGCTTTGAGGCTTGAGGTCTTAGGCAGGCCGCTTCCTCACATAGTCCAGTGCCAATTCCATCAACTCTGCGCTTCTGAGCCCGCCCCGCATCGCCGTATCAACTGCATCATCCTGTTCCATTTTCTTGTCGATCATCAGGTAGGGAATCAGCGCGGCGGACGTGCGGTTGCCGCTCGAGCAGTGGAGTAGGGCCTTTCTTCCCTCCAGCTTTTTAACCGCCGCATGCATTTGCTTCATTGTATCTGTCGTTACCGCGCCATGGACGAGCGGCAGACTCACATACTGCAGGCCCAGGGCGCGCACGGTCGCGGGCTCATCGAACGGCCGAGGCTCCATCGGATCGCGGTTGTCGACCACGACTTCACCGCCGGCTGACTTGAATGCCTTGAGCTGCTGCTCGGTGGGCTGACCGCCGGTGATCCAGCCCGCTACCGGCTCGGCGGCGTTGGGCAACCCAGATACCGCTGTGAGCAGGCCGGACATGCTCTAATGCGGAATGTGGAATTCGGAATGCGGAATTGACGGATGAGCGTCGTGCGCTGAGATGCCTTCCCTGAAATTCCGCATTCCGCATTCCGCATTCCGCATTATGGCAGCCACCCTCCGGCAAACCCCGCTCGCTGCAGGCCGCGGATAATGTGCGGGTTCGTGCGCATCACGCGCCACACCAGCCCGGTGCGGTAGTTCTCGATCATTGCGAGGATCGGGCCCTGATCGATCCCCAGGTAGTCGATGTCGAACCAGCCGAGCTGCGGGTCAACGGTCCCGGTCTCCTGCTGCCCGGTCGCGGTGAACGTCGGATTGAAGGCGTCGAGAAACCCGTACGTTCCGAACAGTTTTACGCCGTACGTCTTACGCATCTCCATCAACGCAGGAATCGCAATCTCGGGTGCAAACGGGACGGCGCCGCCGGCGGCGGTGGGAGCAATTGTGCCGTCATCGGGCTCTTCGAGTGAGGAGGCGCCGCGCGCCATGTAGGTGTGGAACTGGCGACTGCGGCCGCCAATCGTGAGCGTCTTGTTCGCCGGGCCGTCACAAGCGGTAAGTCCCCAGATGCTGGCGCTGTAGCCCGCATAGCCCTGAGGATTTGCGGTCGCGTACGCGCGTTGTGACAGCGCAGCGCGCCGCGAGTTCTCGAAATAATCGATCCCTTTACCCGCCATGTAGCTGTCACGGATTCCGCGGAAGTCGATCCACACATGTGAATACTCGTGGCCGAACAGTGGTGCGAACTGCACGAAGCTCTGGCCATGGTAAGCGGCCCACTGATAACCGCTCACCCATTTGCTCCAGGCGGCCGAGTCGGCCGGATGCGTTGGTGAGCCGAGGGCGAGGATGTTGAGGATCATCCCCTCGTTGTAGCCGATCCAGTCGGCAGTGATGAAACCGCTCTCCGGATGCCAGCCCATGCTGACCGCGGGCGGCCGCGCCTCGGCCCACTGCCAGTCGACGCGGAAGTAGATCGAGTCGGCGAGCGCGCGGATCTGTTTCTCGGTTGTGTCGCTGCCGTCGTAATAGCTCTGAGCGAACAGGATGCCGCCGAGCAGCAATGACGTGTCGATCGTGGAGAGCTCGACCTGTTGGAAGCGCCGGCCGGTCTGCATGTCGAGGAAGTGATAGAAGAAGCCGCGATAGCCCGTGGTGTTCGGGCCGGCCGAGTCCTGCGGCGCGGTCCAGAAGAAGCGCAGGGTGGCGAGCGTGCGGTCGGCGGCCTGGGCGCGGGTGATCCACCCGTGCTCTACGCCGATCGGATACGCAGTCAACGCGAACCCGACCGCGGCGATGCTCGAGAATGACGGCGTGGGCCAGCGGTCCGGCGTCAGGCCGTTCGAGGCCGGCGTCAGGTCCCAGAACCAGTTGAACGTGCGCTGCTGCAGGGTGTCGAGGAATGCGGCGGTGTCGGGTGCAATGCCCGGGCCCCCGGAGTTGCCGGAGCAGGCTCCGAGGGCCAGGGCAAACAGAATGCTGCTACAACGACCGATCAGAAGTTGTACTCGGCTCCCACCTGCAACCGTCGTGGATCGCTGACGACGCAGTTGGGTGTCGTGCCGCCGTATGTGCAGCCGAAGTTCTGATAGTTGAACGCATTGAAGAGATCGGCTGTTACAGCCATCGATCCTCCCGAGAATGCCGGGAAATCCTTACGGAGCCGCAGATCCACGTTGCGATAGGCCCACGCGCCCGGGAGCAATGGGAAGCTCTTCTGCGGCAATGTGAAGCCGCCGGGTCTCCAGTTCCTGGGATCAAACCGCCCCGAAATGTCCTGCAGTGGTCCGCTTCCCAGGTTTATCAAACCGCTGAACTGCAGACCGGCAAGAACAGGCAGATCCATGATCCAGTTGGCGGTGACGTGACTCTTCTCGTCGTTCGCCGGGTGCTTGGGAATGAACTGGACGTTTGGGAAAGCAAACTGATCGCCCGGAACGTCGACACCGGAGACTGCGCGCGTGGCGTTGGTGAAGGTCAAACCCGCACCCCAGCCAAACCCGCTTGCCGTTCTCCGATACGCCCGGTTGATCTGGACCTGCAGCGCATCGTACCAGGTGCGGCCGCTGCTCGTGGTATACAGAATGTTCGTGAAGCCGTGGAACGGGCTGCCGCCGAGGCAGCAGCTGCTCGAATCGGTGCCGTAGTTCCGCCAGGAGAAATTGGCCCAGTTGAACACCAACTGGTCGTACCCCCGCACGCCGGCATATCCGACGGATGCCACCAGCGAACCGAAGGCGTGACGGATGCCGATGTTCCACTGCGTGGACTTCGGGACCTTCGCGTTGTTCGAGATCAACCAGACTTCGCCCAGGCTGCCCGGAGAGCTGGCGATCAGGGACTTGAGCACCGTGGTATCGGTGGTCAGATACGAGTTGTTCCACGCGACTTCGCCGGCGTGTGGCGCAGAATCGGGGTCGGCAAACAGAACGCTGTATTCCGGGCGCCGCAGCTTCAGCGTCTCGTCGACGGAGATATCAAACAGGGAGCGGTCGTAGAAGATTCCGGCGCCGCCGAAGAGAACCGTCGTGTTGTTCTCGTCCAGGCTGTAGGAGAAGCCGACACGCGGCTGGAACGCGCCGAGGAATCTGTCGCGCTGGCTGCCGTTCGTGAAATACTGCGTCGTGTCGATGGGGAACTGAAGCTGGCTGTTGTACAGCCTGATGGTGTCACGAACATTCTGCGGCGTGACGTAGTTGTAATTCAGCATGTGTGATTCGTAATCCCACCGTATCCCCAGGTTCAACGTCAAACGCCGCGAGGGACTCCAGTCGTCCTGCAGATACGCGCCGATTTTGTTGTTCGTAGTGGTGAGTCCCGGCGCGCCGAATTGCCAGACGAGCTGATAGGGGCTGCGATAGTCATAGGCGAGAATACGCGGCGCCGTATCGCCCGGCAGCGTGCGGGGGAGCGTATCGGTATAGAAAAAGTGGGGAGTCTCGCTGTTCCGCTTGATGACGTCGTAGGAAATGAAGTCAACGTTGACCCCCACCTTGACCACGTGATCGCCAGCGGCATGCCAGCCCGTGTACGTCAGGTCGTCTCGGATGCTGGGCCCTTTCTGCGTGAAGTCCTGCGTGCTCAGGTTGCTCCCGATCACGCCAATTGTCGAGCAGCATCCCGTAGTTGTGCCGTTTTGAAATTCTCGAGCGGGAAGGTTGACCACATCAGGAGATGGATTCCGGCGGAAGCGTTGATAGCTGACGCTCGCCTCGTTCAGCCACGAACCGCCCGCATATCGATGCTTCAGGATGGCGAGCCCGATATCCTGCCGGTAGTTGACTGCCGCCTGGTCCGCCACCTGCCCGCCGAAATCCCGCACGTCGGTTTCGTGACGATTGTTGACGCTCAGCTCGAGCGACGAATGTTGTCCCGCCGTGTAACTGAGCTTGCCGAACAGGAGCGTCTCGCGGAACGGCGACGTGACGTGACCATTGAACTGTCCCAGGTTCACGCTGTCGAGTGCCGTGAACCCGGTTGGCACGGCCATGTTTACTGTTTGCGCGCGGTTCTGATAGTTTCCCTCATACGACCCGAAAAAGAACAGACGGTCCCTGCTGATCGGGCCGCCGAGACTGAAGCCTGACAGTACGCGACTGTAATCGGGTTTCTTGAACGCAGCTGGATTGGCGTTCTTGTCCTTGATCTGGAAGGTGTCCAGCGCGAGCAGGCCTTTGTCCTGATAACCGACGAATGCATTCCCCGACCACTGGTTACTGCCGCTTCTCGTCGTAGCGGTGATGATCGCGCTCGAGGCGTTCTGGTATTCAGCCTTGAAGTTCTGTGTGACAACGCGGTACTCCTGAATCGCGTTACGCGGGAACGGATTGCCGCGGCTCGCGTCCTGACCCACCACCCCGCCACCGGTGAGATCATTCTTTAGACTGGCGCCATCGATGAAAAGATTGACGTTGTTGGCACTCTGGGCACCCGCCGAGAAGGTCCGGAAGCCCGCTCCTGAATTGATGCGATCTTCCGTGACGGTGACACCAGGCGCGAGGCCAGCCAGATCGAGGAAATTCCGACTGCTGCTCGGCAGCTGCTGAATCTGCTCCGTCGTGACGTTGGTCGCGACTTCGGACGTCCTCATCTCGATTGCTGGGGCGCCTTCGACGGTCACCGCCTGCAGCTCGACAGCTCCGGCCTGAAGTGTAAAGTCGACGCTCAACGTGGCGCCGATCTGCACTGTGAGCACTTTGCGTTGGGGGCCGAAACCGATCTGGCGAATCGAAAGCTCGTAAGTGGCGGGCCGCAGACCCGGTAACACATATGAGCCGTCAGCGTGCGATGTCGCGGTCCGCAGGGCCCCGGTCGCGGTGTCCCGCGCCTGGATCGCCGCATCGGCCACAGCCGCCCCGTTCTGATCCTTCACATAGCCACGAACGGTGCCGGTAGTGGTTTGTGCGTTGACTGACACGGGAAGGCCAAGCAGGGTGACGCAGACGAGCCACAAAAAACGATGACGTAGCATGTATAGATCTCCGTGAAATTGAGTCAGTGCCCTAAGTTGCCGGTGCGGGCAGGGGAAACGCCAGACCTTCACGGCATCCCGTTTTGGGCCGTAATTTGAAGGTCAATTCTTCAGCGCCGGAGACCTGTTCCATGTTGCGCATGTGCAACAGCCTGCTTTTCGCGGTCCTGCTCGCGACGCCAATGGCTGCCCAGAGTCTCGACTCGCTGCTCGCCCGCATGACCCTCGAGGAAAAACTCGGGCAGCTCAATCTCCTGTCGGCGAACGGCCGGGCATCACCACAACAAATACAACTTGTGCGCGACGGCAAACTGGGCGGCCTGTTCAACGTCATCGGCGCCGAGAACACCACGCCGGTGCAGCGGGTGGCGGTGACGGAGTCGCGGCTCAAGATCCCGCTGCTGTTCGGGCTCGACGTCATCCACGGTTATCGCGCGATCTTCCCGATCCCGCTCGGTGAGGCGTCGTCCTTCGATCCCGATGCCGCAGAGGCGACGGCACGTGCCGCTGGACAGGAAGCCGCCGCGTTCGGCATCAACTGGACATACGCCCCGATGGTGGACATCGCGCGCGATCCCCGGTGGGGACGGATCGCGGAGGGCTCGGGTGAGGATCCGTACCTTGGCTCGCTCATGGCGGCGGCGCGCGTGCGTGGCTTCCAGCAAAACATCTTCGCGACGGCCAAGCACTTCGCCGGGTACGGCGCGTCTGAAGCGGGTCGCGAGTACGCGGAGACCGAAATCTCCGAGCGCACGATGCGCGAGCTGTACCTTCCGCCCTTCAAGGCAGCGGTAGACGCGGGGGTAGCGAGTCTGATGTCCGCCTTCAACGACATCTCGGGCGTGCCCGCGTCCGGCAATGCGTGGCTCACCGATACGGTGCTGCGGCGCGAGTGGGGATTCAGCGGGTTCGTGGTGAGCGACTGGACTTCAGTCCAGGAGCTCGTGAACCACGGGATCGCGGGTTCGCAGGCTGAGGCCGGCCGGCGCGCGCTCACGGCCGGCGTGGACATGGACATGCAGAGCAGCATCTACGTCGATTCGCTCGCCGCGCTGGTGCGCTCGAACCGCATTCCGATGGCGGTTGTGGACTCGGCCGTGATGCGGATCCTGCGCGCCAAACAGCGGCTCGGCCTGTTTCGCGATCCGTATCGCGCGCGCGCGGCGCCCGCCAACGCGGAGCTCCGCGCCATCGCGCGGCGCGTGGGCGCCGAGTCGATCGTGCTATTGAAAAACGAACCGGTAGGTAGGGGCGCAGCATGCTGCGCCCCTACGTTACCCCTCTCAAAATCGGGTGCGGTCGCGGTGATCGGCCCGCTCGCAGACAATAAGGAAGAGCCGCTCGGTCCCTGGCATACGCAGGGCCGAGCAGAAGACGTCGTGAGTGTGCTCCAGGGTATAAAAGCGAAAGTGACCGCCGGGACGCAGGTGCTGTACGCGCAAGGAGCGGCCATCGAGGACACCTCGACGGCGGGATTTGCGGCGGCGGTCGCGGCCGCCAAACAGGCGAAGGTCGCGGTGCTCGTGTTGGGCGAGCGCGGCGACATGAGTGGGGAAGCGGCCAGTCGGTCGTCTCTGGGGCTTCCGGGCGTACAAGAGCAGCTGCTCGAAGCGGTTGTGGCGACCGGTACGCCGGTCGTGCTCGTCCTGATGAACGGGCGCCCGCTGATTCTCGAGTGGGCGTCGGACCACGTGCCGGCGATCGTCGAGACGTGGTTCCTGGGCGTCGAGGCGGGGAATGCGACGGCCGATGTGCTGTTCGGCGACCTCAACCCGAGCGGCCGTTTGCCGATCACGTTTCCGCGCGTGCTCGGCCAGGTGCCGATCTACTATAATCGCCGCAATACCGGCCGCCCGGCCGATGTCAACAACAAGTACAGCTCGAAGTACATCGACGTGCCCGTCACGCCGCGCTACCCGTTCGGCTTCGGGTTGTCGTACACGACTTTCGGCTACGGCAATCTCAAGCTCAGCAGCGCACGGGCTCGTGTGAGCGACACGGTCACCGCAACGGTCACGGTGACGAATACGGGGAGCCGCGAAGGCACGGAGGTCGTGCAGCTCTATGTGCGCGACATGGTGGCGAGCGTGAGCCGGCCGCTGCGCGAGCTGAAAGCCTTCCGGCGCGTGACGCTGAAGCCGGGCGAGTCGCGCGCCATCGATCTGCCCATTGCGGTGAAGGATCTCTGGTTCATCGGCCTCGACCGGAAGCCTGTCGTCGAGCCGGGCACGTTCCGGGTTTACGTCGGACCGAGCTCGGCCGAAGGGCAGGAGGCGACATTCGAATGTATTCCCTGATGATGTTGGTGTTGGTAGGGGCGCAGATGATGTTGGTGTTGGTA